>JAAVBO010000001.1 GCA_014803575.1 bacterium
GTCAACTATAATGGCGGGAGTATCTACAGGAACAAGTGCCGGAGGTATAGTATTGGGAGCGGTAGCATTAAAGAAGTTGTCGGACAATGTCGATGTGGCAGAAAAGTGTGAAGATGCTTTGAAGTAAAAAACTCCCCTCTAACCTAGGGGGAAGTTTTTACAGTTGCATATAATCCTAAAATATGGTATTATAAAATAGATTAAATAAAAAAAAGGAGTTATATTATGATGCAAAAAAGCCCTATGGGGGGGGGTAAATAGTTCTGTAAAATCAATATGTTATACATTGACTATCTTACTTTTTTTTCTATCCTTTATAATAAATTATCCTATATACTCCGCTAAACGAACCAATGTAAAAAGAGCTGGTATTGCCTCAAAAAACACTACCCAATATCAGAAAAGATCAGCTGTCTCCTCTACCAGCTCAAACCTTTCATCAAAAAGAATAGGAGCAAGAGGTAAGCAAACAAAAACTCCTATAACAAACAATACATCATCTAATAATGAAAAAACTTGCCCAGTGTGTCCTGACTGTAATACTTCCACCTTAAGAACAGAAATATCTTCATTAAATAGTGAAAACGCAAATCTTAAAAATGAGATAGAAAACTTAAAGATACAAAAAGAGGAATTAATAAAAACACAACAAAAAACACCAGAAGAACCGGTTCTAAGCCAGACGGAAGAAAAAGCTCGTCTTGAAAAACTAAGGATACAGAAAGTTTCTGGCTCAACCGATGATTATAAATGTATAGATGGTTGGACCAATAACTGGGATGAAAAACTTTTAAATATTAATAAAGAAATAGCAGATTCAAAAGTAATGGATAAGTATGGTGTGATTAAGGACGAGGCAGAACGTGTTAAATGGGGAAAGTTCAAAAAAGGTTGCCCTATAAAATCAAAAATTGAAATTAATGAAAATAAATATAATTATAACACTTATCTTTATCTATATAAATTTAACAAAGAAAATAAACAATATGAATATATGAAAGAATTTATTAAACCACAACTTAAACCAATAGCAATCGTAAATTTATATATGGATTCTTTTCCTAATATAATGGAACGACCTTGGGAAAAAATTACTCCTAAACTAATATTTAGTTATTTTTTTGATAAATCACATAGTTATTATATGCATATAATACCGCCTAAAAATGTAAATCTTAAAGAAGATATTTTTGATGATTGGGACAGACCTTTTTATATAGGAGTGATATTTAAAAAAAATACTCAGGTAAAAAATATTTCATTTGACGATATTGTAAATGAAAAATATACTATATTAACTTTTCCTGTAAATTACACAGATATAACTTTCTATGATAGCTTTGATTATTATAATCCTGTTATAAATCCAGCAATTTACCCTTTTTGGGATTATGATCCGGATATGTAACACACCCTTTAACGAAAGAGATTTTTTATTATTCATTTAATCCTATAATATGATATTATTATCCTGTTTCATCCAAATGAAACTACTTTAACTAACAACTGAAAGGAAATAATATGTTAGACGTAAATGGACAAATGGGGGTGGGGGAAGAGGATGGACAATTCGGACTGAATACTTTGTAAATTGTTGCAATTATTTTTCATAAGTTTTGTTTATCTCCTTAACATTTTCCAATACCAAACATCCTTGTTGTTTGTCGCCCTCCCGCAAGGCGGGTCAACGGTGGACAACATAAGTTTTATAAAAAACTTATTACTGGTGGATGAGTTAGATTTATTTATTTTTTATTTTTAATGTTCCTTTATATATTTTTCCAGTCAGCAAGCGGACGCCCAGGCGCCCCACATTGTGGGCGTCCGCGTTCACTTTGTTCACATAGTGCTGACTATTTTTCATTTGTAATATTTTCCTCCTCATTTTTATAATGAATTATTCTTTTTGTGCCCGCCCACGGCCCGAAAATTTCGGGCGGGCACTTATTGCCGATTTATATATTCTTAGTTAGTAATTCAAATTACCTCCCATCGTGCTGAATATATTTTCCTAAAAAAAATCCCCTCTGAAAACGGGGCTTTTAATTATTTTTGGTTTGCTTTTTGAATTAAATTAAGGTTTAAGTCAATAACATTTTTATTTTTATAAACAACATAGCTTGGATTAAATTTTTCATTTGGATATATCACTGTATATTTGCCTAAATTTTCGGTATCTTTACTTATAAAAGTTCTTCCTTTCACATCTATTAAATCATGACTTTTTACCTTAACTGAATCAACTTTAAATTGAAATATATTAGAGTAGAAAAGATGTTTTCTAATTATGTCTTTAATTTCATCTTTGTCAGTTGTTTTTTTTAAAATAGTTCTTTCAATAGAACCACTATTAAACTGATGAGTTTCTTTAAATGTTATATCATAAAGTTTTTTATTTTTTTTCAATTCTTTTATCCTTTTTTTATTTTAATTATAAACAAAAAAAAACAGCAGTCAATATAAATTAAGGAAATAAAAAAAGCCCTCCGAAGAGGGCTCTTTAAGGTATTTCAAACAATTAGATTGTTTTTGAAATTGCAACTGCTGTATCAAGCATACGGTTGGAGAAACCCCATTCGTTATCATACCATGAAACGATACGAACGAAGTTCCCTTCCATAACTTTTGTTTCTCTTACTTCAAAAGTTGATGATGCAGGGTTGTGTATGAAATCGGATGAAACCAAAGCTTCTGTATTTACGCAAAGGATTCCTTTATATCTGTCTGATTTTGATGCTTCAACAATTGCGTTATTGATTTCATCAACAGTTACATTTCTTTTTACAACGAATTTGAAGTCAACAAGTGAAACATCAGGTGTTGGAACACGAATTGATGCACCGTCAAGTTTACCATCAAGTTCTGGGATTACAAGACCAATAGCCTTTGCAGCACCGGTTGTTGTAGGAATAATGTTTTGAGCAGCAGCACGTGAACGGAAAAGGTTGCCCTTTAAATCTCTGTCAAGTGTTACTTGGTCGCCAGTATATGAGTGAATTGTTGTCATATAACCATGTTCAATACCAAAATTTCTGTGTAATACTTCTACAACAGGAGCCAAGCAATTTGTTGTGCAAGATGCGTTGGAGAAAACTCTCATATCGCTTGTGATTTTGTCTTGGTTAACACCGTAAACAACTGTTAAATCAGCACCCTTTGCAGGAGCAGAAACAAGAACTCTTTTTGCACCGGCATCCAAGTGAACTTGAGCCTTTTCACGTTCTGTGAAAATACCTGTGCATTCGAAAACTATATCTATATCCAAATCTTTCCATGGATATTCTTTTGGATCACGGATAGCAAACATTTTTGCCTTTTGATTTCCAGCGATAAGAACACCGTTTTCAAGTTTTGCTTCTACTGGAAGTCTTCCATGAACAGTATCATATTTCAAAAGATGTAGTGAAGATTCAGGGCTTGCCAAATCATTGATAGCCACAACTTCAACATCATTTCTTCCACTTTCGATTAATGCACGGAAAGTCATTCTTCCGATACGACCAAAACCATTTATTGCTACTTTTACAGCCATTTTATAATCCTTTCGTTTAGTTTGTTTATATCAAAGTAGTTAATGATAAATATTATACAATTTTCCCCCAAAAGTGCAAGAGGAATTTTTTAATGATATATTTTGATTGACATTGATTTTTTTTTGTTTAGAATAAGAAATAATTAATAAAAAGAAAGGAAATTAAAATGAATAAAAAGGATATAAAGGATATAATATCAGTAATAATTCTTACTGCAATAATAGCAGGTCTACCACTTACAATGCTTGGACGTGAAATTAGAAGAAAGAAAAGATATAATGAATTGCCTTTGACTACTGGAACAGTAGTGGATAAAATAAAACTCAATGATGGCATAAAAAATACAATGATTTTTGTAGATATCGACGATGACAAAGATACTGTTGAACGAGTTATATTTACAAAAGAAAATTATAAGAATAATAATTTATTTATAGATAAAATACAAAAAGATTCACAAATAAAATTTAAAGATGCAAAAAAAATATTATCAATAGAAGATATATACCAAATTGATGATTTAAGTGTTAATCAAAGATAAAAAAACTCCCCCCTAGGTTAGAGGGAGTTTTTTACTTCAAAGCATCTTCACACTTTTCTGCCACATCGACATTGTCCGACAACTTCTTTAATGCTACCGCTCCCAATACTATACCTCCGGCACTTGTTCCTGTCGCAATTCCGGCACTTATGTTTGCAGTCATATTCAAAGCCTTTGCATTCAATCTTCCTTCTTCCGTAGATTTTGCATTTTCTTTTGTCTTCTTAGTATTCGCCACAGCAGAGGTAATAGTTCCAACCGTTCCGGCCACAGTTCCCACACCGCCAACAATAGTTGATGCAGTCATAACCCCCTTTATATCTTTGATGTTGTTAGTATCAAAACCGGTACAAGATTGAGTCACATTCTGATAGTATGTAAGGTCGGTGTCAACTTCCTCTGCCACAGCATTATTAACATTAGCCTTAAGATTATTCACAGCCCTGTCGCAATCCTTCATCTTGGTGATAAGGTCATCAAGCTTTTTTATATTAATACCGGAGGTAATGGTAGAAGTCGCTGAGGTAGCTATACTTCCCGCAAGCAAACCAGTCCGAAGGTTTCCGGTTAAATTTGATACAGCTTCGTTTTTGGAAATTTCTTTATCGAGATTATCCATCTCAGCAATTAAGTTTTTTTCTTCCTTTTTTAAATTTTTCGCGGTTTCTAATACATTATGATATCTTTGATTGATTTTAAGTTTTTCTTCAAAAAGTGTTTGTGTGGAGATACGCCTTTGTTCATCCGCCCATTCTTTTTGTGCTACCAACCTCGGATTTTGATATCTTTTCATATAACTTTCAACATCGGTAAATTCTTCTTCTTTGGCATTTTCTAGATTTCTGTAAAGAGAATCGCCTGAAATACCTATATCAGAACCAACTGTTGCACTTATTGATCTAAAACTATAGTCGAATATTAAAGATTCACCTTGCTGTTTATAATTGTTATCTAAAGTGTCCATTTTATTTTTATTCTTATTTAATTTAAATTTTTTATCAAAACATAATTTACAATCATTAGTCAAAGTTTCTGTAAGATTATCATTGCTTGGACACAAAGAGCAATTTTCATCTATATAAGATTGAAGATTTTTATTTTCTTCAAGTAATTGCGAAAATTCCTTTATTTCCTTTTGTCGTTCCTTTGCATAATGCTCAATTGTTTTTATATCTTCTTCTTTTAAATTTTGAAAACCTTTTTCATTATATTCATTATATTTTCTCTGGTTCTCAATAGCTATATCATTATACCCGTGCGTAGTATCAATATTGCCCGTTGGACTAGAAGGAGAAACTTGAGGTCGTGAATTATAAAGAAAATTTTCAAACTTATATATGACATTATCAACATCTGTATCTTTATACTTGTGGGTATTAACATAGGTATCCAATAATTCATCATATCTTTCTTCTTTTTTTTCCAATTCTTCTTTATCTTCCTCTATCTTCTTATCTTTCCCAGATTTCACAATACCGCTTGCCAAAGCTCCGCCAGAGGTGAGGGTTCCAACGGCACTTGCCCCTGTTGATACGCCAGCCAAAACCTGTATAGTTTTTAATTCATCCATTATCCCGATACACGAATTTTTTGCTTTCGCTAGATTGTCATTAATGGTTTGCAAGATTTCTTTTTTCTCATCTTCTGCCTTTTTAATCTCCGCTTCATTTATTTCTAACAAAGTATTATTTTCTATCACAGGAAGTGTTGGAGTGCTTGTATTACTAACAGAAGTATCATCTTGCATAATTGGTTTTACAGAATTTTTTTGATTTCGTTTTAAATTTTGCTTTCTTGTAGATTTTATATTTTTAGCAAAAACAAAGTCGGATACACAAAATAAAATTAAAAATAGTATAGAAATTTTTCTGATATAACTTCTTGAATTTACGGGATTATTTACCCCCCCCCATAGGGTGTTTTTTTATCATTTTGATACTCCTTTTTTAAACTTATTACATAATACCATATTTTTGGATTATAAACAACAAGATTTTATTTTCTCTTGCATTTTTAATAAGTTATGTTATACTAGCGCTTAAGTTTTTTAGAACTTACCAAACTTCTATAAAAACAAATTCATCAAAAGGGGGTGAAATAATGGTAAAAGTTCTAGTTCGTGATAACAATGTTGAACAGGCTCTCCGCGTCCTTAAAAAGAAGGGACAAAAGGAAGGACTTCTTCGCGAAATAAAGGAAAGAAAGTACTATGAAACCGGTACTGCTATGAAAAAGCGTAAGAAGAACGAAGCTGTTCGTCGTGAAAGAAAAAGAATATCAAAGGAAAAACAACTCCTCGGATATTAAAATCAAAGGCCCCAAACGGGGCTTTTTTTTATTAAATTTTTAAGTTATAAAAATACTATTCTGATACTGGAATATCAATCTTTTGAATATCAATCAAGTTTGCAAATTGTGAAAAGTTTTTATCAAGGACCGCAAATTGAATATTTATTTTTTCTTTATTACTGTTAAATTTAGAAATTTCCTTTTCCGAAATATTTTTAATTGATGGAAGACTTACCGTCAACGGATTAACATGTATATTATCCTTTATAATTTCATAATGTAAATGTGGTCCGGTAGAAAGTCCAGTAGATCCCACATAACCGATTATTTGTCCCTGATTTACCTGTGTTCCGACATTAATACCGGATTTGAATGCACTCATATGACCGTATGCAGTAGAATATGTTCCGTTATGTTTAATTTTTATATAGTTACCATAGCCATTTTTCCAACCGCGGAAAACAACTTTACCACTTCCGCCCGCAGGAATAGGAGTTCCGGCAGGTGCCGCAAAATCCACACCCTGATGAGCACGAGAATACCCGAGAATAGGGTGCTTACGTTTACCATACTTTGATGAAATCCTTGCACCATTTATTGGTGATTTTTTAAGTGTTTTTGATGCACTTTTACCTGTTTCATCATAATATGCGACACGACCATCCTCATTTTCATATCTGTAAAGTTTGAATTCCTTATGCCTTGAATTAAGGTAAAGGGATGCGAAAATCACTTCGCCATTTCCTATATAATCACCTCTGTCAGAATAAAGATTTTCATACATAATTTGAAATTTATCACCAGGGTAAATATCGCGTTCAAAATCAACATCAAAAGAAAATACTTCATAAAATTTATCAATAATATTATATGGAATCCCCTGTTCAAGAGCAGATTCAATAAGTCCGGTTCCCTTTGAAATTTCGCCCTCTCGTCTTATAAGTTCGGAGGTTATATCTGATTTTTCTTCCACAGTTCTGTATCCGTCAGCAACCTTTTGTGCACGAACTTTATATATGGGACTTTTTATAATTTCAAGAGAATAAAGTTCCGCTTTTGCCTTTCCATCAACAGCATCAAAAGGTTTTACCTTTACAACCAACTTATCATTATTTGGTTTAAGTTCCGATGTCTTACAAATCGGATCAATGGACTTACTTACCCCTAAAATCTCACTGTATGGAATTCCGATAGGTGAAAGAAGAGATGTAATGGAATCACCGCTTTTCACTTCAAATGTATATTCCTTTAATCCGCTGAACATATCATCAAAAAAGTTATTTATTCGCTTTGGAATAGTATGTGAAGAATTACCAATAATTTCACTTTCCATAGGCATTAAAGGGAATTCAACTTCCTTTACCGGAGCAATATTACTTCCCGATTGTTTTGATATAATAAAGAAAAATAAAACACACAAAGAAAAACTTACCATAAAAACCTGAAAATGAGGTTTTTTTATGTATTTTTTTATATTCTTATGTGCATTCTTAAACTTAGTCATATATATAATTTACCATAAATTAAAATAAAAAGCAAATACAAATATTTTTATTCCTAAATAGACTGTATTTTTGAAATCACAGAGGTAATTCCCACTTGTCTTTGTGCGGATAAATGGCGTGAAAGTCCCATTTTATCAAAAATTTCCATAGCATTTATAGCCTTTATTTCTGATACGGTCTTTTCATTAAAAATCACCGTTAATATATAAAGAAGTCCCTTTACAATCAAAGCATCACTGTCAAAAGCAAATCTGTATTTGCCGTTTTCATCAACTTTGTAATTCCACCAAACAGATGAGGAACAACCATAAATTCGGCATTCATCAGTTTTATTCTTTGCTTCAAACGGAGAAAGTTCACGCCCTAATTCAATAAGATAGGAGTATTTGTCTTCCCACTCTTCCATCATATTAAAGTTATTTATTAAGTCATCAACAGTCATTTTATTTGCCTTTGTTTTTAAATTATTATATAATAAAGGAAATTGAAAACAAGGGAAAAAATGAAACTTACCGAGCCAAAATATTTTTATAAAAAATGGGGAATATCTACAATTTTGTTTCCTCTTTCTTTGCTATATAAACTTGTGGATAAATTAAATCAAATCTTTACAATTCCATATAAATCAAAAACAAAGGTAATCTGTGTCGGTAATATTGTTTTAGGTGGTGTCGGTAAAACACCGATAGTCATTGAAATAATCAAACATCTTTTGAATAATAATATAAGGGTAGGGGTCATATCCCGCGGATACGGTGGCACAATTTCTTCAAATACTCCCGTAATTGTTGATACAAAGAAATATACCGGTTCTCAAATCGGTGATGAACCATACCTTATCGCATCAAAATTTAAAAACGTTCCTGTATGTATTTGTAAAAATAGGGCTACCGCCGCAAAGTGTTTAGAGGACAAAGTCGATGTAATAATTATGGACGACGGTTTTCAAAATTATAAATTAAAAAAGGATGTAAAGATTGCCGTTTTCGATGGTGTCTACGGCATCGGTAACGGATATATCTTTCCCGCCGGACCATTAAGACAATCTTTGAAAGCAGGATTAAAAGATGTAAATCTTGCTGTAATTATGAGGGCAAAAAATCAACCGCTGGAAAATAAAATAAAGAGCAGGGGGATAAAGGTAATTTTCGGAAAAACTATACCGGAATCAAAGCTTTGCGATTTTAAGGGAGCCTCGGTCATTGCCTTTGCCGGTATAGGCAAACCGCAAAAATTTTATAAAACCCTTTCCGATGCAGGGATAAAAATTATTGATAAGATAGATTTTCCGGACCATTATTCTTATACCGCCGAAGATATTGCAATGTTAAAACATCTTGGCAAAATAAAAAATCTGCCTATTCTTACGACTATGAAGGATTATGTAAAGCTTCCGGTTAATGATAAAAAAAATTTTACCCCTGTTGATATAGAGGTAAAATTTGATAACGAAAAAGTTTTATTTGAAACTTTATCTTGATAAAGTATTTGCCATTTCAACCATTTTATTAAAGTCAGCAGTTTCTTTTTTCATAACTTCTTCATTGCTATGACCATTTTTTGTATTGTATTTGCCGTCTTTAAAACATTTCGCACAGTTTGATTTTGGTTCAATAGATCCACAATCTTTGTAAAGATGCGGACAGTCAAGTCTGAATGCTATATATTCTTTCATATTTTCATATTTTATCATTTTTTATTTTCTTTCTTTTATTTATTATCGTGAAAGTTCTTTTTTACAAAAAGCACATTTTTCCCAATAATTTTTATATTCACAAGTTTTAGAATCCTTTTTAAATTTGCATTCATCTGCCAATTCTTTATTATGTTCTTTTATAATTACAGATTCCGGATGCAACTCTGCATATAGTTCAGGAGTAACTTCTGATTCGCGAACAGTACTCAATAGTTCTTTAACCTCTTCATCTGTTAATTTTTCTTTTTTACTTTCTTTTATAACATCATCTACAATTGATTTTTGTTTTATGCCTGAGTTTGATACGAATGACGTAGCTTCCATTAAATCATCTATATCTTGGTTTGAAATGTATGACATATTTTTCATTTTAGTTTTCCTTTTTATTTATTAATATATATATTTTATCATCCCTTTGGGATTTTGTCAAGATTATCTTGAAAATTCCTTGTCGCAATAGACACATTTTTCCCAGTAATCTTTGTATTTACAATTCTTTTCTGTTCCAAATTCACATTCTTTTGCTAGCTTTTTATTATGCTCTTCCTGAATTTTGCGATATGATGAACTGTTCGATTCATAAAGTTCATTATACTTTCTTCCGTTATTAATGTTATATTTACCTTCTTCATAACATTTATCACAATAAGAAGGAGGCTCAACAGATCCACATTCATTAGTTTTAAATGGACAAACATCTATAAAATCCTGACGTTTATTATTTTCTTTTAAAAGATTAATTATTGTTTCTTCATTTAATATACGTTTATTCATTTCTAATCCTTTCTTTATATTTTCAATATCGCTTTATTCTTTTTCCCAACGGAAAGCAGGATTTTGCCATCCTTTGATAAAGTCTTTGTAATAACAAATTTATCATCGGAAATTTTTTCATCATTGACCGATACTGCACCGGAGGTAATCATACGCCTTGCATCACTTTTTGATTTACAAAGCGATACACAAACAAGTGCATCCAAAATATTTTCATCGCCGGTAAAGTCAAATGTAGGAAGTCCCGCACCCATACCGCCGTTTTCAAATGTTTCCTTTGCAGTTTTTTCTGCCTCCAAAGCATCCGCCTCACCGCGACAGATTTTTGTTGCCTCAAATGCAAGAATCTTTTTTGCTTCATTTATTTCTGCACCTTGAAGACGCTCCAACTTCTCTATCTCGGAAATAGGAAGTTCTGTAAATATGCGAAGAAGTTTTGCAACATCCCTGTCATCAACATTACGCCAGAATTGATAATACTCATAAGAACTTAGCTTATCTTCATTAAGCCATACCGCATTACCCATAGATTTTCCAAACTTTACCCCGTTCGCATCAGTCAAAAGAGGAACAGTCAATGCAAAAAATTCTATACCAAGTCTGCGACCCAAATCAACACCGGATACAATGTTGCCCCATTGATCGGCACCACCGAATTGTAAAATCGCACCATAACGCTTGTTAATTTCCACAAAATCATATGCTTGAAAAAGCGAATAATTAAATTCCAAAAATGATAAAGGTTGTTCCCTGTCCAAACGAAGTTTCACACTTTCGCGTTTAAGCATTTCATTAACGGAAAAGTATCGACCATATTTTGTTAAAAAATCTATATAAGAAATATCCTTGAACCAATCGTAATTATTTAGCATAATTGCATCGGTCGAACCGTTTCCGAATGTAAAAAATTTCTCCATAGATTTTTTTATGCCTTGTATATTTTTTTGTAAAGTTTCCTCTGTCATAATAGGACGCTCACTCGACCTTCCGGACGGATCACCAATCCTGCCGGTCGCCCCACCGATAAGGGCAATAGGCTTATTTCCAGTTTTTTGAAAAAGTCTAAGAAGTGTAAGAGAAACAAGATTTCCAATATGCAAACTGTCTGCGGTAGGATCGCAACCCAAATATCCAATAACAGAACCACTGCAAAGTTTTTTATCCAAACCTTCCAAATCACTTGCTTGATTAAAAAGACCGCGTTCAATAATAATATTTAAAAAATCTGATTTTACTTTATACATTTTATTCCTCTTATAATTAATAAAGAAATTTTACAAAATAAAAGTTGTAAATACAAGTAAAAATTCCATTATAAAAACTCCCCCGAAAGGAGGAGTCTTTTAAACATATACTCGTAATAGTTATTACTGACGAGAGTAGAATTCCACAACCAAATTTGGTTCCATTTTCACAGGATATGGAACTTCTTCAAATGTAGGGATTCTTACATAAGTTGCTTCAAACTTCTTTTCATCAACACTTAAATAATCAGGAACTTCACGTTCTTTGTTATTTTGTGCTTGAATAACCATAGGAATAGTTTTTGCATTTTCCTTTAAAGTAATAACATCACCAACACTTACTTGATAAGATGGAATATTCACAGATTTTCCGTTTACAAGTATGTGTCCGTGACTTACTAATTGACGAGCAGCAAATACTGTTGGTACAAAATTTGCACGATAAACTATCGCATCAAGTCTTGATTCAAGTTGAGCAATAATTTGTTGTGCAGTATCACCGCGACGACGCATAGCTTCATCATAATATGAACGGAATTTCTTTTCAGAAACATTTCCGTAATAACCCTTTAGAAGTTGTTTTGCAGCTAATTGTGTTCCATAGTCAGTCCTTTTTGAATGACCAACCGGACCATGTTGTCCCGGTTTATACTTTCTTTTGTTAACAGGTGATTTAGCACGTCCCCAAGTGTTAACACCATAACGACGGTCTAATTTATGCTTTGTTTCAAGTCTTTTACTCATAAGAGCTCCTTTTAGTTATGCCATAAGGCGGTTATTTTACAAGGTTTTTGAGTATCAAACCTTGGGTTTGCCCGATAGTCCAAATTTAATTGGCGAGGACATTATCAGATTGGAGTAATCCTACTCAGCCCTGCTTTCTCGGAATAGGAAATATTCTACACCTTTATTATTATTTGTCAAGTAAATGATAATTTTTAAGTTGGAGTTCGCTTTACTCCAACTTTCCAACTTCCTCTTTACATTTTTTTACATCATCGATAATACTCTTTAATTTACTTGACGCTATACCAGAAGTTATAGCACCAGCACCGCTTGTCGCTCCTCCTATAGCCGAAGTAATAGTTGTTGCAAGATTTAAACCATTTACCTTTTTACTATCTGCATCATCATCTTTTTTTTGCTCTGCAATAGATATAGCAGAAGTCACAGTTCCAGCAAGAGAGCTTGCTGTTCCAATACCCGATGTCACAGTAGACGCAACAGTTAAGTTATAAATTTTTTCCAGTTCTTTTACATCTATTTTACCACAAGCATTTTTTACCTTTTGCATAGAATTGCTATTATTTGCTGTTTTTTCATAAACTGCACTTAAATCCCAACTTATGTATGGTTTACGTTCCCCCACATCACAGAAAATACTGTTTCCGCCGATAACTTTTATGTATCCTAATTTTTCCGTCATATGTTTTACTATATAACCTTCCTCATTGGATTTTATACACCACTCATCTATATTATCAGAATTAAGTCCGATAACTTCTGTTGAAATATTACTATCTCCAGCTATATCCCTATTACATTTAGTAAATCCTACATAAGCCGGATTTGCGTCGGTAAAATAAAAATAAACATCACTTTTAAATACATTATTATAATGTGCAAGTTTTTCTTTATCTATGATTGTATTAAGCGGGATACTATCGTTTGCGGAAATGCTGACTGTTTTTCCGGGGAAATAATCAATAAAAATATCGTCTGAATAAATTTTATTTGCCATAGGGCATTTTTCAGTTCCAAATATGGTGGTTATTTCAATACCCGGAGTTTCAATGGATTCACCTACGCTAAGAGTATTTGATGTTGTTTTTTGAGAATCGGAAGAAACATTTCTCCTTCTTGAAGGTTTTGAATTTGCAATATTAATGGAAAGAAATAATGATAGAATTACCCCCCCCCAGTGACAAATTTTATATTTCGGTTAATCATTTCGTTTTTTTTCCTTTCTTTTTTTCTTAATGATTATAAACCTATATTATCATATTTTAGGACTTTATGCAAATAAAAAAAGCTCCCGAAAAAGGGAGCCTTTTAATAAAAGAAGTATAATTATTTTTCGTAAATGCGAACTTCATCAAACATCACATCATCAGTTCTCATTGTCAAAGCAACTCTTGATGCAGGAAGTCCCATTTCTGTTAATGTTGTCATAACATCCTTTACATTCTTTTTTATTGTGCCGTTTGATTTTCCCTGTGGGGCAACACCGGACACTTCAAATGTAGCAGATGGGTTTCTTTCCAATACACGGCTTAAAGATTGATATAAAGGTTCTGCGAAATCAACAGAAGTTTTATCAAACTTTACTGTTATAATAGGACGGGTTGATTTTGCAATAGGAGCAATGTCAACCGGTGTAGAAGTTGCACGAGCAGGACGAAGTGCCACTGTATCACGATTTTCAACCATCATTGGTGAACGTGGTGCAGGACGATTTGAAGTCCTTGATTGCATACCGTAATCTTGTGCAGTTTCATTTATGAATGCTTCATAAGATTCGTCACTTGAAAACATTGATCCACCGTTTGCGAAGAAATCAGTTGATGATGAAGAACCGTAAAGTTTACCGTTTTTGATATTAAGTGCAACATCGTTTAGGCTGTATTTTTCATTATCAACATATGCTTGTTGTCTTTCAGCTTCTTGATTTAATTGACGAGCAAAAATTGAAATGTTTGAACCAATTTGTTTTGCTTCTTCTTCAAGAGCTTTTAATTGTTTATGATCATCTTCTGTTGCACCGCGAATTTTGTATGATGCTTGGATAGAGCCGACCATATAATCAACCATTGATTGATCAGATTCTACATCTGCAACAAGTCTTTTTATATCAAAAGCAATGTTGTTGATTTTTTCAAGTTTTGCACGTGCATCTTTCCATTCATCCATAAGTTCAGGATTTCCGGGAGTGGTGCCAAGTTGCAATTTTGAATTGATTTGAGAAATTGCACTTCTGTAATCGGATACAGCAGTGTTTGTTTCATTCCTCATTTGTTGAAGAGTATTTTTTCTTGAATCAACTACTGTTTTAAGTTGTTCTTGTTCTGATTTGAAATTAGCAATTTTATTTTTCATAAATGTGCCATCAAATGCAACAGTTTGTTTTGCTTGCTTTGTCTCAGGCTTCTTATCATCACCGAAAAGTGTGTTAGAAGTAGAAGAACATGCACCCAAGATTACTACGGATAGTAATGTAAGTATGTTTTTTATTTTCATTTATAACCCCTATATATTGTAGTTAAAGAACTGTTTTTTTTCACAGACTGTTTAAATAATATAATCTTTATTCTTAAAAATCAATAGTTTCTTATATTATTTTTTTACGGTTTTTTTTTATAAGTTTGATAGCTTCTTCTGGCGTGGAAACTATTTTGTACATATTTTTATGTCCTTTTGATATAAAACCTGTTTTTATAAGAGAATCTACCAAAGCCTCAAATGATTTGAAAAAGTTGTTATGATTTACAAGTATAATAGGTCTTGTTTCTGAAAGTTTGCTGTTTGGAACAACTTCTTTATGTTTATTAATAATTTCTTTTCCTACCAATAAATCAAATAATTCATCAAATGTTCCAAAACCACCTGGAAGAACAATAAAAGCATCTGAATTATCAATAAAAGTTCTTTTTCTTTTTTGAATATCACATACAATTTTTGTTTTTGTTCCCTTTATTGGTGCTTCAAAAGCGGCAATTACTTTTGTTGTGACACCGTAAATAGCACCACCGTTTTCAAGAACACCGTATGCAACGGCACCCATTAAGCCCGTTCCACCGGCACCGTAAACTAAACGTATTTTATTTTTTGCGAGAAGCTCACCTGTTTTATGTGCTAAGTCATAATAATCGTTGGTTTTTCCCTTTTGTGCACCACAAAATACACTTACTGAAATTTTTTTATTTTTATTTAATAGTACCATTTCTTTTTTTTCTCCTTATTTTTTAATTCCATATTTATAATATATTAAAAATGGATTTCTTTCAACTGATAAATATATTGCATTTTAAAATTTATTTGTTTATAATACCCCGTATGGTCGGTTGGCAGAGAGGCTATGCAGAGGACTGCAAATCCTTGTACACTGGTTCGATTCCGGTACCGACCTCCATAATAATAATTTAAAAGGAGTATATGTTTGGCAAATAAAGATAATGGTATTTCATTAAATGTTAATGAAAAAATTCGTGCAAAAGAAGTAAGACTTATTGGCGCAGATGGTGAAAATGTTGGTATCGTTTCAATCAGTTCTGCTTTGAATATGGCACGTGATGCAGGTCTTGATCTTTTGGAAATTGCCCCTCAATCAAATCCTCCTGTATGTAAGATTATGGATTATGGTAAATGGAAATACGAAGAACAGAAAAAATTAAAAGAAGCTAAATCTAATCAAAAGGTTGTTGAAACAAAGGAACTTAAAATCCGTCCAAATATTGATGTACATGATTTTCAAGTTAAGATGAAATCTGCCAAACGTTTTATTGAAGACGGTGATAAGGTTAAATTTTCTGTTAGATTCAAAGGTCGTGAAATTACAAATCAGGAATCCGGACTTTCTCTTCTTAATCGTGTAAAGGAAGAACTTGGTGACATCATTAAGGTTGATAAGGAACCTTTGATGGAAGGAAGACAGATGGTTATGTTTGTTTCTCCTTCTAAATAAAAAATAATATGATAATACAAGAATTATTTAATAAAAATTTAGATAGTATTTTAAAAATTCACCCTAAAAAAATTGCAGTGGCAGTTTCCGGTGGTTCGGATAGTCTCGCTTTGACTTTGTTAACTAATAATTGGGCAAAACTTAATAAGGTTAAAATGGTTGCAATAACTGTTGACCATAATTTAAGAAAAAATTCTGCACGTGAAGCGTTAAAAGTTCGTAAATGGTTAGAAAAGTATAATATAGAACATCATATTTTGACTTATACCGGTGAAATTCCCACTTCCAACATAGAGGCAATTGCAAGAAATTATCGTTACAAAATGCTTTTTGATTATTGTTGTAAAAATGATATTCAGTATTTATTTGTTGCACATAATGCTGATGAACAAACAGAAACTTTCTTCCTTAATCTTTCACGTGGAAGTGGAGTTTATGGGCTTTGCGGAATGCCAAAAATACAAATAAGAGAAAACATAAATATTGTTCGTCCTATGCTTTATTATTCAAAGGAAGAAATTAAGAAATATCTTAAATCTAATCATCAAAAATGGGTGGAAGATCCGTCAAACAAAGATAATAAATACAAACGTGTTAGAATCAGAAAGTTAAAAAAACTTATTGATACATTGGAACTTTCAAATGAACGAATTGCAAATACCCTTGATAATATGAGGCGTGCAAGAGAAGCAATTGATTTTTTTGTAAATGATTTTATTTTTAAATCTACTATTGAAAAGAAAAACGAATCTATTACCCTTTCGCCTAATTTATTTGCGATTTATCCGGAAGAGGTTGTGATAAGGGCTATTTCCAAAATTCTTCAGGAATTATCACAAAAAACTTATCCTTCCAGATTTGAAAATTTGAAAAATCTTTACAATAAAATTATAAATCATAATTTGGGTGGTGGTGTAACACTTTCAAATTTGAAAATCTCAACAAAAAAAGATGGAGTACTTTTTATTGAAAAAGAAAAAATAAAAGGTAAAAAAACTGCTGGTAAAAAATAAATTTATAATATAGACTTATCTTACTTTGAAATACTTTAAATTAAGGAAATAAAAATGGGAAAATATTGGAAATATATATATGTTTTGTTTTTTATTTTTTTGTTTTTCAATCTTATAACGGACTCTCCTGATAAAAAGGTTGAAAGAAAGCAAAATGAAATAAAATTTTCTGATTTTGTGGATAAAGCAAAAAAAGGAGAATTAGAATCTATTGTTATAAAGGGAGATATTGTTGAGGGAACATTAAAGTCATCAAAAGATAATAATGATAAAAATTCTGATGAAAATGGTGAAAAATCAGAGTCAAAAAAATTTACATCAAAGGTAATTTTTTATCCAAGACTTCTTGATATATTAGAAGAAAAAGCTATTCCGACAGAAATTAAAATAGATGAAGTCTCTGGAATAACATTTACAAAAATCATTGATATATTTGTATCCTTATTATGGATAGTTATGATAATCTTTATTTTCAGAAGTTTGAAAAGTGATAAATTCAGTATTGGAAAAACAAATATAAAGATGTTCACATCTGATATGCAAAAAGTCAGATTTTCCGATGTGCTGGGGGCCGATGAAGCAAAGCAAGAAGTCGCAGAAATTGTTGATTTTCTTTCTGATCCAACAAAATATTCTCGACTTGGTGCAAAAATACCAAAGGGAGTTTTATTGGTTGGCGCGCCTGGAACCGGTAAAACTTTACTTGCAAAGGCAATTGCGGGGGAGGCTGGAGTTCCTTTCTTTTCCACAAGCGGATCCGAATTCGTTGAAATGTTTGTCGGTGTCGGTGCAAGCAGGGTAAGAGCTTTGTTTGAACAGGCAAAAAAATCCGCTCCTTGTCTTGTCTTTATTGATGAAATTGATGCGGTAGGTCGTCATCGCGGGTCCGGATATGGTGGCGGAAATGACGAAAGAGAACAAACTCTTAATCAATTACTTGTCGAAATGGATGGATTCGAAACAAATGCTGGAATTATTATAATTGCAGCAACAAATCGTGTTGATGTGTTGGATGATGCTCTTCTTCGTCCGGGAAGATTCGACAGACAAGTTTATATTGATTTGCCTGACTTAAAGGGACGTGAAGCAATTCTTAAAAAATATATAAATGAAGTTGATATTTTATCCGATGTAGATATAGCCTCTGTTGCCCGTGGAACCCCAGGGTTTAGTGGGGCGGAACTTGCAAATCTTGTAAATGAAGCAGCAATTATTGCGGCAAGAAAAAATAAAAAGAAAATATCACAGGACGATTTTGAATATGCACGCGATAAAATACTTATGGGCTTGGAACATAAATCAAGAACTATGTCTCCTGCAGAGCTTAAAAATACAGCTTATCACGAAGCAGGTCATGCACTTTGTTCCGTTCTTCTTCCTGAGGTTGATCCTATACATAAGGCTACAATAGTCCCTCGTGGACAAGCTTTGGGACTTGTGCAACAACTTCCCGAAAGAGATAAGGTTAGTGTTAATATTACAGAAATTCGTTCAAACATTGCAGTGGCACTTGCCGGAAGAATCAGTGAGGAAACTTTCTTTGGTAAAGATAAAATCACAACCGGTGCGTCTTCTGATATACAGGCAGCAACAAAATATGCAAGAAATTCTGTTGTATTTTGGGGATTATCACCCAAAGTCGGCACTGTTTATTATGGGGAAAGGGAAAAATATCCTATTTCCGAGGAAACATCCCGTGAAATTGATTTAGAAGTAAAACGTATGATTGATGAGGGATATAAGCTTGCAAAATCAACTATTTCCAAGCATAAAACAACTTTGGAAAAATTAGCGAAGGCTTTACTTGAATATGAAACCTTGACTGGAGACGAAGTTCGTGCCATAGTTAAGGGTAAAAAAATAAAATTGACTAAGAAGATAGATGTTGCTAAAAATAGGATAGAAAGAATATCAACTCTTCCTTTGACAACGAAAAAAAAGATTAAACAAGAAGAAAAGAAAAAATAATGGCAAAAGATAAAAATAAGGATAAAGCAAAATTAAATTTACGAATACTTCGTCGTATTTGGCGTGAACATACAAAAAAATATATATGGGCTTTAATTGGTGCAATGGTTTTAACAGCTTTCACCGCTGGAACAGAGGCCTTTTCTGTTTCACTTTTAAAACCTATATTTGATACGGGCTTTATTGATCAAAACAGTAAGGTGCTTATTATGTTATGCTTACAAATAATAGGTCTTTACTTCTTAAAAGGTTGGCTTTATTTTTCTCAAACCTTAATACTGTCACATATAAGTACAAAAACAGTTCAATCTATACAACAACGAGTTTTCTCCCACTTGATGAAATTGGATATGTCTTATTTTAATAAAAATTCAAGTGGTCAAATGCTATCTCGAATTATAAATGACTGTAATTCTATTACAAATATTGCAATTAATTTTATTACAAATATATTTAAAGATTTGATTACATGTGTAGCTATGTTTGCTTTGATGATTTATTATTCATGGAAAATGTGTTTGGTTGTTTTTGTATTTTTTCCAATAGGAGCAATTGCAATTTCTATTATTGTAAGAAAGACAAAAAATATCTCTGTTAAAAGCACACAAAAAAGTGCTGATTTTATAAGTTTACTTTCAGAATCTCTGCAAAATGTAAAAATTATCAAATCTTATTGTATGGAAAAATTCGAAGCAAATCGTATTAAAAATATTTTAAATATTATGTTTCAATTTCAAATGAAAACAGTAAAACTTACAACTATGTCTACTCCGGTCATTGAAATTTTATCCGGATTTGTTATGGCCGGAATTATTATTTTCGGTGGTTGGCAAATATCAAATGGATATCTTACAACAGGAGGTTTTGTGACATTTTTGGGAGCTTGGGTGTCTGTTTATAAACCTTTGAAATCATTGCTTCATTTCCGTGTGCAACTTCAAACTGCACTTGTAAGCGCGGAAAGAGTTTATGAAATTATTGATACTAAACCAGCAATAAAAGATATTGACGGAGCAATTGATCTTAAAGATGTAAAGGGTGATATTGAATTTAAAAATGTATCATTTGAGTATGAAAACGGCAAACCTATCATTAAAAATTTGAATATGAAGATTCCACATGGAAAAACGGTTGCACTTGTTGGAGCAAGTGGTGGTGGAAAAACAACTATTGTAAATTTAATTCCAAGATTTTTTGATGTGACAAGTGGTGAAATTTTAATTGATGGTATAAATATAAATAAGTATACTCAAAAATCTTTGCGTGAAAATACATCTCTTGTAAGTCAGGAAGTGATACTTTTCGATGATACTATAAGAAATAATATTGCCTATGGTAAGGGTGAAAAAGAGTATGAAAATGTTTCTGATGAAGAAATTATTTCAGCATCCAAAAATGCAAATGCGTATGATTTTATTACATCTATGAACGAAGGTTATGAAACAAGAATTGGAGAAAAGGGTGTAAGACTTTCTGGCGGTCAAAAACAAAGGATTTCTATTGCCCGTGCAATTATAAAAAATGCTCCTATTCTTTTATTGGATGAGGCAACATCCGCGCTTGATACAGAATCGGAATTCGAGGTGCAAACTGCACTTGATAACCTTATGAAAAACAGGACCACTATTGTTATTGCACATAGGCTTTCAACTATTAAAAATGCTGATATGATTTATGTTATTGAAAAGGGTGAAATCGTAGAATCCGGAAATCATAATGAGCTTTTGCAAAAGAATGGCGAATATGCAAAACTTTACAATATGCAGTTTAAAAATAAAGAAGTGTAAGAGTATTCTTAGTATAAAAAAAAGCTATCGTTTGATAGCTTTTTATTTTTATATTATCCTAATTTCTTTTTTAATATTTCGTTTACGATTTGCGGGTTGGCTTGTCCCTTCATTGCCTTTAATGTTTGACCAACAAACCAGCCAAAAATTTGAACTTTACCACCCTTGTACAATGCAACGTTGTCAGGTGAAGATGCAATTATATCATCAATTACCTTTTCAATAGCACCGGTATCGGATACTTGTTTTAAACCCTTTGCCTCCACAATTTTGCGAGGTGATTTTTCATCGCCTTCATACATAAATTTGAAAACATCCTTTGCAATTTTTCCGCTTATTGTTCCATCTTTTATAAGGTCGATAAGTTGACCCAAAGATTTTGCAGGGATAGGGCTTTCCGTTATATCCTTATTTTCTTTATTAAGAACAGCGAAAAGTTCTGTTTGCATCCAGTTTGCAACCATTTTTCCGTCGTGTGATTGGGTGTCTTTGACTGCATCTTCAAAGTATTCTGCAACCTCACGTTCTGCGGTCAAAATATCTGCATCATAATCAGAAAGTTTGTATTCCTCAATAAATCTTTTCCTTTTTGCATCAGGAAGTTCAGGCATAGATTCTTTTATTCTTTCGACCAAACCCTCCTCTAAAATAAGAGGCATAATGTCAGGGTCTGGAAAATAGCGGTAGTCTATTGCATTTTCCTTACTCCTCATAGAACGAGTTGTGCCGGTGTTTGCATCAAACAATCTTGTTTCTTGAACTATTTTGCCACCGTCATCCAAAATTTCAAGTTGGCGATTGGATTCGTATTCAATTGCCTGTATTGCAAATCGGACAGAGTTAACATTTTTTGTTTCAGTTCTGGTTCCGAAAGTGTCACTTCCTTTTTCACGAAGGGAGATATTTATATCGCACCGCATACTTCCTTCATCCATATTACCGTCACAAGTTCCGAGATAGCGGACGAGGGATCGAATCTTTTTTATGTATTCACCGGCTTCAAAAGGGCTTGCCATATCCGGTTTTGATACAATTTCCATTAACGCTACACCTGCACGGTTAAAGTCCACCATTGATTTTGTTGGTGATAAATCGTGGGTAAGTTTACCGGCATCCTGTTCAACATGAAGTTTTTCAATGCGAATCTTTTTTGATACCCCTTCTTCGTTTATAATTTCAACCCAACCATCGCTTACTATTGGATGAAATTGTTGAGTGATTTGGTATCCGGTAGGAAGATCGGCATAGAAATAATGCTTTCTGTCAAATACGGATTTTTTATTGATTTTTGCATTTAATCCCAAACCTGTTTTAATTGCCTGTTCAATACAAAATTTATTTATAACAGGAAGTTGCCCTGGAAAACCAGAGTCAAGAAATGACACATGAGTATTTGGAAGAGCACCGAATTTTGTGGAGCTTTTTGAAAAAAGTTTAGAATCGCTTATTACCTGACAATGGATTTCCAAACCTATATTCATTTCGTATTCTTTATTTTTGCCTTTTAAAATATATGTCATCGTTATTCTCCCATTACCTTTGACGGTGTGTTATCAAATTTTGAAATTGCCTCTATATGATGTGCGAATTTAAATATTGTTTCTTCATCAAATTTTCTTCCAATTACTTGAAGTCCTAGAGGTAGTCCATTCTTATCATAACCGACAGGAACACTTATTGCCGGAAGTCCCGCCAAACTTGCACCGACTGTATAAATGTCGTTTAAGTATACATCAAGTGGAGATAATGAATCATTTTTTGAAAATGCGGCACCGGTTGTTGAAGGTGTTAGTATTACATCAACTTTTTTGAATACTTCATCAAAATCATTGCAAATAAGACGACGAGTTTTAAGAGCCTTTAAATAAGAGCGTTCATAAAATTCCTCGGTTAAAATTGTTGAACCGATAAGGAGACGTTTTTTCACCTCTGCACCGAATCCTTCCGTTCTTGTTAATTCATACATTTCATCAAGAGAATGGAAAGGTTTTTCAGTCCTGTATCCATATTTTACACCATCATAACGAGCAAGATTTGATGATGCCTCCGCCGGTGCAATTATGTAATATACAGGCAGTGAAAATTTTGTAAGCGGTAAAGATACTTCTATCACTTCTGCCCCTAAACTTTCAAGATTTTTTGCCATATTATCCCATGCTTTTTGAACATCAGGATTAAGTTTATCACTTTTGTATTCTGTTGGAATACCGATTTTTAACCCCTTTATACTTTCACCTAAAACTTTTGTAAAATCAGGAACTGCACGAGGGGCGGTTGTTGGATCTTTGTCATCTTGACCAGAAATTACATTTAAAAGAAGTGCATTGTCTTCTACTGTTCTTGCAATTACACCAGGAACATCAAGTGATGATGCAAATGCAACTATACCATAACGAGAAGCACGACCGTAAGTTGGCTTTATTCCGACAAGTCCGCAAAATGATGACGGTTGACGGATTGAACCGCCGGTATCAGAACCGGTTGCAGCCATTGCCTGACCTGATGCAACGGCAGAGGCTGAACCACCAGAAGAACCGCCTGGGACCAAATCTTCACCATTTCTTTTGTATGGATTTTTAACTTCACCAAAGTAAGAAGTCAAGTTTGTTGATCCCATTGCAAATTCATCCAATGATGTTTTACCTAGCATTGTTATACCGGCCTTTAAAAGTTTATCAGATACAGTTGATTCATATTCTGGAACAAAGTTTTCAAGCATTTTTGAGGAAGCGGTTGTTCTTACCCCCTTTGTACAGAACAAATCCTTTATTGCCATAGGGATACCCTCTAAAACTCTTGCTTTACCAAGGGCGATATTTTCATCTGCAACTTTTGCCTGTGAAAGGGCAAGTTCCGGAGTTTCTGTGACATATGCATTAAGTATTTTATACTTTTCCATATTATCAATATATGCCTTTGTAAGATCAGTAGCGGATATTTCCTTTTTTAATAATAAATTTTTTGCTTGTGCTATTGTTAAATCTGTTAATTTCATTTTTGTTTCCTTTTATTTTCAATCTCTCTTATAAATCAACTTTTTTTGTTTTACCGGTTTTTGCCCAAAGTTCCATTATAAATTTAAGGCAAGTTATGTTTGTGAACAGAGATGCAATTATACCCATAATAAGGGTGACAGCAAACCCCTTTATTGAACCGGTTCCGAATTGGAATAAGATTAAACCCGAGGCAAGGGTTGTAATATTACTATCCATAATAGCAGAAAGAGCATTGGCAAAACCAGATTCAATTGACTTTATCGCACTCATTCCGTTTCTTGCTTCTTCTCTCATTCTTTCAAATATTAAAATATTTGCATCAACTGCCATACCTATGTTAAGGGCGATACCTGCTATACCAGGAAGAGTTAGTGTCGCACCGGTTAGGGCAAGACCTGCAAATATAAGTATTATATTGAATATTAAAACTATATCAGAGAAAATTCCTAATACTCCGTAAGTTAATACCATAAAAACAAGAACTATTATTAAGCCCAAAATACTTGCAAAACTTCCTTTGTGAATAGAATCGGCACCAAGTCCTGCACCTACGGTTCTTTCCTCTACTACAGTTAATTCGGTTGGAAGAGCACCGGAGCGAAGCATCGTTGATAAGTCGTTTGCTTGTTGGGTAGTAAAACTTCCAGTTATTTGCCCATAACCGCCGGTAATTGCCTCTTGAATAACAGGAGCAGAAAGGACGCGACCGTCAAGGACTATTGCAAATCGTTTACCGACATTATCCTCTGTTAATTTTGCAAATGATTTTGCCCCAACAGTATTGAAAGTTGTTGTGACTGCTGGGCGACCGTTTCTGTCATATGCAACGCGAGAATCTGTTAATGTATCACCATTGACTGCAATTTTCTTTTTGATGACTATACCATCAATTACTTCACTATCAATAGAGATATGACCAGTTTGCATTGCCTCTTCATCAACTTCGTGGAAAGTCATTTTTGCGGTTTTTCCGATAAGCTCTTTTACTCTGTCTGGATTATCGACACCGGGAAGTTGAACCATAATTCTGTTTTCACCTTGTTTTTGAATAGATGGCTCTTTGTTACCAAGGCTGTCAACACGACGACGAACTATTTCAATAGAGTTTGAAAGCACATCGGTTTTTATTTTTGAAATTGCTTCCGAGGAATAATAAATTTTTAGTTTATTATCAGTTGTATCAATTTCAACTTCGTTTGAGGTCGCATTTTTTATACGCTTTTTTGCTTCAGCAATATCATCACTATTTTTTATAACAACACTTACAGAATTGGCAACACCTGTTAAATTAGAGTAAGGTATCATTTTTTGATTATTTGATTTGTCGCCACGAAGTTCCTTTCTTAATGTATCTTTTAACATTGTATAGCGTTCTTTTATAACTCCGTCAATATCCGCCTCAAGTAAAATATATGCCCCGCCTTTTAAATCAAGACCTAATGATATTTCAGAATCTTGCATATATTCGGGAAGGTGTAATCTTTGCTCCTCTGTCAAAAAAGTTGGTATTACAAGAATGATAGCAACTATCATTATTATTGATATAGTAAAAAGTTTTGTTTTAGATATTTTCATTTATAACTCCCAAGATTAAATAATAAAGAAATTTTATAGAATATTAAAGAATTTTGCAAGAAATAATATTCTTATTTTATTTTTATTTTTATCAAATTATATTATATTTATTTCAAAAACAGAAAATACTTGTATTTAATATCAGAGATTAACCAGACCCATCAGAGAATTTATAATAAAAAACCCCCATCACAAACCGATGGGGCAATTTTTTTATATGAAAAATTACATAGGTAAATCAACACCTTCCGGAAGTTGAAGTCCGCTTGTTGCCTCTTCCATAGTAGCAGTGGAAATTTCATCTGCTTGTTCCTTTGCATTATTCATTGCGGCAACAATTAAATCTTCCAATGTTTCCTTTTCACTTTCCTTTAACAAAGATGAATCAATTTCACATTTTTTTACATCTTTTGTACAAGTCATTGTTATTTTTACCAAACTGCCACCGGCTTGACCCACAACTTCTTGTTTTGCAAGTTCAGCCTGTGCAAGTTTAACCTTGTTTTGCATTGCTTGTGCTTGTGCAACTAAATCATTTAAATTAACCATATCATATCTCCTTTTTTTATGTTAATAATGTATAAATAATACTATATTTCTTCAATCTTTGCAACATAAGAATTTGTAAAACTGTGTAAAAGTTCCTTAANTATGGGATTATCAGAAATTTCTTTAAGCTGAGCTTCAAATATATCNCGTTTTTTCTTGTAAATTGTATCCTCACCGGCCTCATTTGAATGTTCCACCTTTATATTATACTTTGCATTTGCAAAGAAAGTATTAAGNTTTTTAAGAAGTTCCCGCGGATATCCGGTATCAAAATTTATAAACAACACCCCCTTATCAAACGATACAAAACGCACATACCGTTCAACATCTTGGGAAAGAAGGTAATTTTTCTTTTCCTTTAAAATATCAACAATGCTTTCAATTGAAAGAATTGATANATCAGTATTGCTACTTTCTTCTTCCTCAAACAAAGACGAAGAATTTGCTATGCTAGATATTTTTTTTTTGAACTTCGGTTGAAGTCTGATTTTCAATCTTATGAAGTATTTCTGCCGGACTTGGCATCATACCTACATATGAAAGTCTGATTATAATCATTTCTACCGCAGAAAGCACATTTGGAACACGACTTAGCTCATCAAAGCCCTTCAATAGCATCTGCCAAATACGGGAAAGAGTTGCNATACTTAAATNACGAGCCATATTNGAAATTTTTTCTTGTTCCGCCGGTGGTACAGGAATTGAACTCAAAGAACTTGGTGTTATCTTTACCCTTGTAATATAATGGGTAATTTCCAACAAATCAGTCAAAATNAACACGGGATCAANACCTAAATCATATTGATTGTCAATTATTTCAACCGCCTTTTGAATATCAGCCTTGATAATTGCATCATATAAATCAAAAACAATACCCTTTGATGCAAGCCCCAAAATTTTTGAAACCTTATCAACAGTAATATCACCTTCNCAATTAGAAATAACTTGGTCCAAAAAGCTCATACCGTCACGAACCGACCCATCCGCAGTCTTTGCGATAATATTTATTGAATCATCATCAATTTTCACATTTTCCAATTCGCAAACGTGTTTGAAATGCTTTGACAAAGTTTCCAAATCAACACGCCTTAAATCAAACCGTTGACAACGTGATAAAACGGTAGGTGGAACCTTNCTTATTTCAGTAGTTGCAAATATGAAAATTACATAAGGAGGAGGTTCTTCCAAAGTTTTAAGAAGTGCATTAAAGGCATTTTTTGAAAGCATATGAACTTCGTCAATTATATAAACTTTATATCTTGCAGACGAAGGTTTGTATTGAACGCCGTCAATAATTTCCCTTATATCATCAACACCGGTATTTGAAGCCGCGTCCATTTCAATTACATCAATGTGTCTGTCTTCTGCAATGGCACGACAATTTTCACATACACCGCAAGGTTTAACCTGTGGACCGGTTGCCTTTCCATCAGCACCGAGACAATTTAGAGATTTTGCAAAGATTCGGGCAGTGGATGTCTTTCCGACCCCACGAATTCCCGTAAATATATAAGCATGTGCAAGTCTGTTGGTATTTATTGCATTTGTAAGTGTTTTAACAAGAACATCTTGACCAATAAGCTCATCAAAATTGCTAGACCTATATTTNCTAGCCAATACCTTATATTTTACTTCTTCATTTGCCATAAAATTACTCTTACTTAAATTTTTATTTCCTCATTTTAACAAATTTTAAACGAATAGCAAGATTAAATTTTTAAATTTATGATTGCTATTATTTCTGAACTTTTGTAATAATATATATAATAAAATAAAAGGAGATAAAATTGAAGAAAGTTATANTACCATTTTTNNTNTTNTNNTTTANACTTGATTTTAATGTAAAATCATNAANACNGGNTTTGCGTGCACCTTATGCAATTCTTATGGATTATGATAGCGGACGAATCTTGTATGAAAAAAGTGCAGATACGGCAGTTCCCCCATCTTCTATGAGCAAACTTTTAACCGTATATAAAATTTTTTCTCTTATAAAGGACGGTAAATACACGCTGGATACAGAATTTACCGTTGGAAACGAAGCATGGAAAAAGGCAAAAACAATGAATGCAAACTCCGGTTCAACAATGTTTCTTGAATATGGCGAAAAAGTAAGAATAGAGGATTTAATCCGAGGTATCATTGTCAACAGTGGAAACGATGCAACCATAGTTATTGCCGAAAATGTAAGTGGTAGTGAAGCTAAGTTTGTAGAGGAATTAAATGATTTAAGTAAAGAATTGGGTTTAACAAACACTCATCTTGAAAACGCTTCTGGTTGGTATGATAAAAAACACCTTATGTCAACCCGTGATTTGGCAATACTGTCACGTCGTATTATAAAGGATTTTCCTGAATTTTATCATTATTTTGGTGAAAAAGAATTTCTTTATAAAAAAGATTTAACAGGCAACAAAGATAACCGTAATAAGCTTCTTTGGATTATGCCATCTGCTGATGGACTTAAAACCGGACATACAACAAAGGGCGGATATGGACTTTCTTCTTCTGCAAAAAAAGGTGAAAGAAGACTTATTGCCATAGTAAATGGAATAAAGGGAGTAAATCCAAGTTATGCAAGATTTTCCGATTCGAAGGCTTTGCTTGAATGGGGGTTCAAAGAATTTTCAAACTATGTATATTATAACGAAGGTGACAAAGTTTTGGATGTTCCTGTATGGTTTGGCACAAAAAACACAACTCCGGTTGGTGTGAAAGAAAAAATTTTAATAACTGCACCAAATGGCAAAACTCCTGATATAGAATTCCGTGCAACTTATGAAACCCCAATCCCTGCACCGGTTATAAAGGATACAAAGATTGGAACATTAACTCTTTATGTCGATGGTGTAAAGTTTAATGATTACGATTTATTCACGCTTGAAGATGTAAAAAAATGCAACTTCTTTATGCGAATTTTTAAAAACTTAAAACAAATAGTTTTGAAAGTGGTGG
Organism: bacterium; assembly: GCA_014803575.1. GTDB lineage: Bacteria > Pseudomonadota > Alphaproteobacteria > Rs-D84 > CACZYB01 > CACZYB01. Next base: position 29,107 of record JAAVBO010000001.1, read on the forward strand.
GTTAATTATGACAGGTTTATTTATCACATTCGAAGGTGGCGAAGGTGTCGGAAAAACCACCCAAACAAAAATAATTGCTGAAAAATTAAGACAAAAAGGATATACCGTAATTACAACCCGCGAACCCGGAGGAACTCCGCTTGGTGAAAAAATTCGTGAAATCCTTTTAAAGGGAGATATTGATAAAATGTCCCCTATGACAGAGGCTTTGCTTTTTACCGCTGTTCGCCGTGACCATTTTGAACATGTAATAAAACCAAATGTCGATGCTGGAAATATAGTTCTTTGTGACAGATATATGGATACAACAAATGCATATCAAGGATTCGCACACGGATTATCCATTGAAAAAATGGAAAGTTTATACAACCTTGCAATAGGAGATTTTAAACCGAATCTTACAATAATTTTTGATATAGATCCATCAAAATCGCATGGCAATCTGACCGAAATAAACCGATTCGAAAAAATGGGAAATGATTGGCTGACTGCTTCCCTAAACGGTTTTCGTGAGGTTGCAAAACAAAATCCCGACCGTTGCATACTTATGCCGTCAGAAGGAAGTATAGAGGAAGTATCAGAGCGAATTTTAAAAATATTAAATGAAAAATTAGGACTTTAATTTATGCCATTAAAAGATGAAACAATAGACCAGTCAAAAAATGACAGCCCAAAAACTACCCCGTTTCTTCTTTCTCATTTAAAGGAAGAAACAGAGTTTTTTAATGCCTTTAAATCATCACATCTTCACCATTCTTGGCTTATCACCGGACCAAAGGGTATAGGAAAAGCAACCCTTGCTTATCGCATTGCAAGATATATTTTTTCACTGTCAAATCCCGACCATTTAAAAAATCTTAATATAAAAATTGATACCTCTTCGCCAATACTTACAAATAATTTTTCTTATGATGAGGAAGAGGAGGGCGATGATACGGAAAATATGGAATTTTTTGAAAATGCTTCTGTCGCTGTTTCACAACCTCAGTCAAGTATAAGCAAAGGTTCACTTGAAAAACTGGATATGTCACCATTAAAACTTTCGTCCTCTCATCCAATATTTGAAAGATTAACAGCTGGCGGACTTACCGATTTAATTATTATAGAAAGAGAATACAGTGAAACCACCAATAAATTAAAAACAGAAATTTCAGTAGAGCAAATAAGAAATCTAAAGGAATTTTTTTCCAAAACTTCATCCGAGGGTGGATACAAAATTGCAATTATAGATTCTGTCGATGAAATGAATGCCAACAGCAAAAATGCACTTCTTAAAATATTGGAGGAAGCACCTGCAAAATCGTTGCTACTTCTTATTTGTCATAATATAAATGGTATTTTGCCTACTATAAAATCAAGATGCCGCATTTTAAAATTATCTCCTATTGATAATGAAAATATGAAACTTTTACTAAGGGAAAAATTACCAAATATTACAGATGAAGAAATCACAAAACTTATAAGTATAAGTGATGGAAGCATAGGCACAGCAATAAATATTTATAATAACAAAGGACTTGATTTACAAAATAAAATTTTCACCCTTATCCCAGAAATTTTTAATAAAAAAAATGCTGGAATTTTGGAAATTGCAAACCTTGTTTCAAATGAGGAAGTTTTCAAAATTTTTCAAAATATAATCTTAAATTTCCTTTCAAATGCAATAAAATATAAATCAAAAATCGAACTTTTAAATTTAGGAAACACGGAAAAAATCGCACTTGAAACAATTACTGCACATTATACAAATATAAAATCCCTATTTGCAATTCGCGAAAATTTGTTAAATAATTTCCGCCTGTACCCGCTTTTAAATCTTGATATAACAGCACTTATAATTTCAACCTTTGAAAGGATAAAAAATGTTTATTGATAGCCACTGCCATCTTGATTTTTATGAAAAGGAAGAACTTCCTGAAATATTGGAACATGCAACAAAAGCAGATATTAAATATATGCTTAATGCTTGTGCATCACAATCAAGTTTTGAAAGAATTATTGAAATCGCGACTGACAACAAAAATGTATTTGGTGCAATTGGTATACACCCGCACGAAGCGGAAGATATGGGACACCCAATAGCAGAGGATGAATTGCTAATTACCATAAATAAATCAAAAAAAATTATTGCAGTGGGAGAAACCGGACTTGATTATTCTCGTGACAATATCAACAAAGATATTCAAATGGAAAACCTTTATAACCACATAGCCGTGGCACAAAAAACGGATCTCCCGCTTATTATTCACAATCGCGATTCAAACGAAGATATGATAAATATTTTAACAGAAAGTATGAAAAAATCCGAATTTAAATGTATAATTCATTGCTTTACCGCCGACGAAACTATGGCAAAAAAAATGTTGGATTTGGATTTCTTTATTTCTGCCTCCGGTATTACAACATTTAAAAATGCAACATCTTTGCAGGAGGTTTTTAAAAACATAGTTCCACTTGAAAAACTTTTAATTGAAACGGACAGTCCATATCTTGCACCTGTCCCGCATAGAGGTTCAAGGAATGAGCCCGCCTTTGTAGCAGAGGTTGCAAAGAAACTTGCCGAACTTAAAAATATATCAGCCGAGGAAATAGGGAATATTACAAGCAATAATTTTAAAACTTTGTTTGATTTGGATATTTAACTTTTCTTTATATACCTTTTTATCATTTGGAAATCTATCACGTTAAATACAAAAAGTGATATAAAATAAAATCCCATTCCAAATACTATAAGCAATATCAACATCAATATGCGTAAAATCAAACCGTATACTGCAATATCAGCCATAATCCCAATACTTCCAAAATAAACAATAACACCCATTACAATTGAAAGAATAAGTGTTTTAACAATATCCTTTAAAATACTTTTATACATATACATAAAGTTTTTTACATAACTTATATAATAAAGCATTAAAAAGTTAATCCAATTTGCAACGGTAATTGCCAATACAACCCCCATATAACTGAAAGTTTTTGTTAGAATTATAGTCAAAAATAAATTGAATAAAAGACTAACTCCAGCAATTATCATAGGAGTTTTTGTATCCTTTCTTGCATAAAAAACATTTGAATAAAGTTTTGTATAAACAAGTGCCGGCAACCCTACACAAAGTATTTGTAAAATTTGTGCCGTAGCATATGTATCAGATGCCTTAAAAAGTCCCCGTTCAAAAAATATTTGAATAATAGGATAGCTGACTGCCATCATTCCAACAGCACAAGGAATAACAAGAATACTTGCCATTTTCATAGAATTATTGAAAAGAAGTTGACTTTTATTCAAACGATTATTTTTAATTTCTTTTGAAAGACTAGGAAGCAACACTGTCGCAATTGCAATTCCAATTACACCGAGAGGAAGTTGATTAAGTCTGTCTGCATAATAAATCCATGATACGGCACCATTTGTTGGTGTCGCAAAAATGCTTCCAATCATAATATTAAGATGATAAATTCCTGCACCCATAATTCCAGGCATAATCTTTTTAAAAAATTGTATAACCGAAGGAGTCATATTTGCCCTAAAAGAAATAATCCCAAACCCATAATTTTTCGCAATCCAAAAAAGCCACCAAAGTTGTATTATTCCGGATGCAAACACACCCCACGAAACCGCATACGCAGGATTAGGAAAAAATTTTGCAAATAAAAGAAGCGAAAATACTATACATAAATTTAAAATAATAGGAGTACTTGCATAAGGTTTAAAATTTCCAAGTGTATTCAAAATACTTCCGAAAAATGATGTTAACGCAATAAAAAACAAAAATGGAAACGTTATCCGTGAAAGAGTGACTGCCAACTCAAACTTATCCAAATTTTGTGAAAATCCGGGAGCAAATATTTGAACCACCTGTGGCATAAATATTTCGCAAATCAAAGTAAAAATCAAAAGTATGTAAAACAGCAATGCAAATATAGATTGGCAAAAATTTTTCGCCTTTTCTTTTCCATCTGTGTATAAAATTCCGGAAAATATAGGAATAAAAGCAGAATTAAAAGCCCCTTCCGCAAAAATACTCCTGAATAAATTTGGAATCCTAAATGCCACCAAAAAACAATCAGAAAGTTTTCCCGCACCTAAATATTTTGCAACGAATAAATCTCGAATAAGACCGCTTATTCTACTTAAAAAAGTGAGTCCGCCAACAGCCACAGTATTTTTTAAAAACTTTTTATTTAACATTTGATAAAAAATCCTTTATTTGCTAAAAATTATACTATATCATAAAACATAACAAATTTATAGGCAATACAAAAGAGGCAAAATGAAAAAATTTTTATACATAGCTTTAATTTTCACAATCACGGCATGTTCAACTAACCTTAAAAAAGATTATTCTAAATTGTCAGATAAAGAGATTTTCGATTCTGCCATAAAAAATATAAATAAAGAAAATAATATTTCTGCAGTAAGTGAGCTGAGTCAAATAGAATATAATCATCCTTATTCTCCTCTTGTCCCGAATTCTTGGATTTTAACGGGATATACACATTATAAGGATAAAAAATATCCTGAGGCAATAGAAGCATTTGAAAAACTTATTAAATATCAACCAAATCATAAGGATGTTCCTTATGCAATGTATATGATTGCGATGTGCTACTATGACCAGATCTCTCCTATATCAAGAGATCAAAAAATGACGGAACAAGCTCTTAATAAAATGGAAAAATTAAAGGAAATGTTCCCGGATTCTGAATATACAAAAGATGTCCTTCCGAAAATAATAATTGCAAGAAATAATTTAGCCGCAAAGGAAATGTATATTGCAAAAAACCTTATGAAAAAGAAAAATGTGATAGCCTCCCTTAACCGCCTTCAAACAATCATTGCTAAATACGATACAACTTTGTTTGTGGAGGAGGCTTTGTATAGAACTGTTGAAATTTATCTTATTTTAATGGAACCAGATGATGCAAACAATATGCTCCATTTATTAGAATATAACTATCCAAATTCTAACTGGACCACATTGGCAAGGGATTTAATCAAATCATATAAATAAAAAAAAGAGGAAGTTAAAAACTTCCTCTCTTTCATATTAACTAAACAAATTTAACATAAACATCCTTCTATATTAGAAAGCATATCTTGCACCAATAGATAATACATTAGATTTTGTTTTTCCCTCAAAATCTTCTGCTGTATCTTTTGGTTTACCATAGTCAACATATCTATATCCTGCATCAACGCTAAGATTATTTGCAACTTCATAAGATACACCAAGACCAGCTTGCCATGTAAATGTTGTATCAGAAGCTTTACCTGTTTCAACTTCATCTTCTTCTAAATCAACACCCTTATACTTAACAGTTTGTTTTGACATACCAATACCAAGATTTACATAAGGTGTCCATTTTGTGCCAGTAGCAATATCATAATATCCATTTAACATTAATGACATTTGATTTGTTTTATATGTTTCAGATTCTTCTTCCTCAGAATAAGTTTCTTTTGCATTAAAGCCGTAAGTGAATTCAACGTCACTTCTTAAACCTTTACCAAAGTTTAAACCGTATGCAACTGATAATGCAGGTGTAGCTTTGTTTGTCATTTCATCATAACTACCATCATGATTTTTTCCTTCCACTTTTGCTTTTGTGTAAGAAATATGAGCAGATGTATATTGTGAAATTTCAGCTTTTGAAACACCAGTAAAACCAGCGATTAAAGCTACTGTTAATAAAGATATTTTCTTCATTTTAAAAGTTTCCTTTCGTTTTTTGTTAAAATTAAATGTTCTTTTTTTTTGAACGTTTTTTTTTAGGATTCTAAAAAGTAATGAAATCTATATGGTGAATATAAATAAAAGTAAAAATATTACAGTATAATCAATAGGTTACCCCCCCCCATGCAAAAAATACTTGCATTTCATCATATTCTGTTATAAAATATTTAAGAAGTGTTCAAAAAAAAAGAACATTTTTTATCAGCACATTAAATTTCCATTAAAATATAGGAAAACTAAGGATTTTCAACCTTTCTTGATCCAATAATTTTGATTTCGTATTCAAGCATTATTCCAAATTTTTCATAAACGGCATATCTTACCTTTTCTGCTAATTCCTCAATATCAGCAGAAGTTGCTTCACTTTCATTTATTATAAAGTTAGCGTGCAAAGGAGAAATTATCGCACCACCCAATTTTAATCCCTGACATCCCGCATCTTTGATAAGTTTCCATGCAGAATGCCCCTCTGGATTTTTAAATGTAGATCCAGCAGTTTTTGTATATGTAGGTTGTGCCGTATCCTTTTCCTTTAAAATCTTATCCATTTTTTCTTGTATTTGCTTGGAATCACCGACTTCCCCTTTCAATACAACAGAGGTAATAATATAATCTGGACTGATAGATGAATCCCTATATACCAAACCACACTCAGATACAGGAATAATTTTAACTTCACCATTAAGTTTATTTACAACCTCTATTTCAACCAAAATATCCTTTACTTCAGCTTTGAAACAACCCGCATTTGTAAGTATCGCACCACCGATAGATCCGGGTATCCCAAACAAAAACTCAAACCCCTTTATTTTATTTTCCATTGCAAATTTTGAAAGTGCAATATTTGAAGCAAAAGCACCGCAAACAACCTTGCAATCATCATCTTTTGCTATTTCAATATTATTAAATGCCTCAGATTGAAGTCTTATCGTAATACCATTTAAAATTCCATCACGTATAAGGACATTAGACCCAAAACCAAGTATATGTATAGGCATATCCTTTGGAGCATGCTTTAAAAAATCAATTAAATCTTTTTTATCCTTTGGACTGAAAAATACCTCTGCCTGCCCACCGGTTTTGAATCTGGTAAAGTTAGCAAGATTGTAATTTTCTAACAATTCACCTTTTACTTTTGGTAAATCTTTCATAACAGAACTTTCCATTTTATTTTTTGCTTTCAATCAATTTAGGCAGTTCATAAATCATATGTTTTATATCACCTGCACCAAATGATACAATTATATCACCACTTCTTAAATTTGACAATATTATATCAACAATTTCAGAAAAATCAGATAGTTGGAAAACATTTTTTTTACCGGTATCTTTAAGCATATTATAAAAATCAATATGATTCTTCATTCCATCAGATGATTCTCCTGCACCGAACACAGGCATACAAACAACAAAGTCCGCATTATCAAAACATTTTAAAAAGTCATTGAATAAATCAGTCAATCGAGAATATCTGTGTGGTTGAAAGATTGCCATAATCCTACCGGTTCCGACAACATCACGAGCCATAGCAAGAGTTGTTTCAATTTCCTTTGGATGATGTGCATAATCATCAAAAATCCTTATTCCATCTACATTACCAACCTTTGAAAATCTGTGTTTTACACCATTGAAATTTGAAAAAGCTATACGAATTTTTTCTTCATCAATTCCCAAAAATTTTGCGACAGAAAGTGCAACCAACGAATTTAAAATATTATGTTTTCCAAACATAGGTATATGAAGATTTTCTATTCTGCTTCCATCTTTGTATATCGCATCAAAATATCCACTATCAATATCAAAATGAATATTTGCGGACTTCACATCAGCATCATTTGAAAAACCATAAGTAATTATATTTTTCTTGCCTTCAAATTCGGCTTTCAACTCCATAACCACAGGGTGATCGGCACACATAATAACCAATCCAGTATCTGGAACTCTGTTTATATACTCACGGAAATAGTTTTTAAGATTATCAAAAGTCTTATAAAATTCCATATGCTCCGCATCAATATTTGTAATAATAGCAATATCCACAGTAAAGTGTTTAAGGTTTCCAAATGCCTCACAAGTTTCCGCAACAACCCAATCTCCATCACCGACAAGATTGCTTGAAGCATAGTGAGTAATAATTCCACCATCCACAACAGTAGGCTTTAATCCTGCCACATCAAGCAAAGTGCCGACAAATGACGTTGTAGTAGTTTTTCCATGAGTCCCGCTTATACCAATAGATTTTTTAAGTTCCATAATTGCTTGAAGCATTTGCGCCCTTTCAATAATAGAAAGCCCAAGTTCTTTCGCCCTTACCATTTCTAAATTGTCATCTGGCACAGCAGAGGAAAATACAACGAAATCAGCACCATCTACATTCTCGCTCTTATGCCCGATAAATATTTTTGCTCCAAGGCTTGAAAGATGTTGAAGATTTTCGCCATCTGCCTCATTTGAACCTTGAACTTTATATCCCATTTTAAGCAATACTTCGGCAATAGAACTCATCCCTATACCATCTGCACCAATAAAATGAAAAACAGATGAAAATGGTATATTTTTTAAATCTACTTTTGGCAATTTTAATTCCTTTAACTTTTTTATTTAATAAGCAATAATTCATCAATCGCATCAACGATATTTTGACTTGCATTATTTTTTAATTTAAAAATTTTAGCTTTTTTTGCCATATTTTCAAGTAAATTTTCATTTATTACAAATTTCTTCAATACATTATAAAGACTTTCTGCGGTAAAATCATCTTGTAAAATGATTTCTCCACCACCTGCAGATGTAATTTGTTCAGCATTTATAACCTGTTGCCTGTCTTTATGCTTTATAGGAATAAAGATAGCAGGGCGTCCCACACTTCCTATCTCTAACACAGTGGAAGCACCAGCCCTTCCGATAAATAAATGACATTTTTGAAGAATTTCTGCAGGATTTGTAAAAAAACTCCTTATTTCACATTTTATATTAAATGATTTGTAAAAAGATTTCACATCCTCAATATCATATTGCACAACTTGCTGATAAATAAATAACCTTTTCCTTATTTTTTCATCAAGCATGGCAATAGCCCTTGAAACAATATCGGAAAAAATTTCCGCACCTTGCGACCCACCCATAACAGCAATTACAAAAGGCACTTTGTCATTGATAATAGGATAGGGAGTATCCACGATTTTTTTTATCTCATCACGAAGAGGAAGTCCCACAAATTTGACATTTGCTCCATCTGGTATTTTTTTCGTATTTTTAAATGACACAGCAACAACATCAGCAAATTTTGAAAGGAATATATTCGCATTTCCTAAAATTGAATCCGCATTATGTATCAAAGTTTTTTTACCCAAAATTTTACCCCATAAAACCACAGGCACGGAAATATATCCACCCATACCAATTACAACCTTCGGTCTTATCATAATCATATGGAAAAAAGTTTGTATAAATCCTATGGCAAGTTTTGAAAGACTTTTTATCCTATACCACAAATTTTCACCACTTAGCCCGCCACCTATAATAGTGTAAATTTTGCTAAACTGTGATGCAAATCTTTTTCCCCTTTTATCGGTAATAAGATATACATCATATCCCCTTGCTTCCAATTCTTTTTTTATTTCAGATGCAGGAAACAAATGACCGCCAGTTCCACCTGCACCTATAACGACTCTAACTTTTTTATTATTTTTCATTTTTATCACCTCTACCATTATATTCTTGTAATAATGCAAGTAAAAGTCCTATACCGAGACAAGAAGAAATAAACGACGAACCACCATAAGAAATAAATGGTAAAGTCATTCCCTTTGTTGGTATAAGAGCCAAATTAGAACAGATATTTACAAATAGTTGAAATGTAAAATATGTTGCAATTCCGGTTCCTGCAAAAATCACAAACGGATTTTTCTTTTCCTTTAAAATATTAAAAATCCTGATAAGCATCATAAAAAATATAATAAGAAGTATTATAGAAAGAAGAGAACCCATTTCCTCCACCATTGCAGAAAAAATAAAGTCAGTATGCACATCAGGTATCATCTTTTTCAAATTATTTGTATGGCTTCCGAAAAGTCCGGCTTCTTTTATAGTTTGTAAGGCTTTTTCAATTTGATAATGATCCTTGTTCCCGCTTTTATCTAAAAATTGATTTATACGATTGTAAAAGTGTGGTAAAGTAAAATATGCCATAAACAGTACAGAAACACCAAGCCCTACCAATCCGAAAATCCATTTCCATGCAAGCCCTGCAACAAATACTTCTGTAAAAAATATCATACAAAAAGTAGTAAGCATTCCTATATCAGGTTGAAAAAATAAAACCCCACCAACCAAAGCCATTATTCCGATTAAAAGAAATATATTATTTCTCATCCTTTTTTTATCATCCAAAGTTTGAAACTCTTTAATTCTTACAAGAATAAGAGCAATAACAATTGCAAATATAGGTTTTAAAATTTCCGATGGTTGTATTGAAATACCAAATTTCAACCATCGCCTAGACCCCTTTATAGGTTCAAAAAAGAATGTTGCGAGAAGACAGAGAAACAAAACAAAAAATCCAATAACAGATAAGCGTTTAATATATTTTATTGAAAGGAATGAAGAAATAACAAGAATTGCAATTCCTATGCCGACATATCCCAAATATTTATTTATATAATAATAGCTGTTAAGTCTTCCTCTTATTGCAGAATATGGACTTGCCGCAAAAATCATAAAAACACCAATACCTATTAAAAATAAAGTTTCAACAAAGATAGCCTTATCTAAACTAAACCACCATTTTGCAAGTCTGCTTTTATCAGTCCTTTGAATAAACATATTTATCCCATTTTGTTTTTATATTTTGCAATAATATTTCTGACTATTGTTTTAAAATGCTCTCCCCTTGCTTCAAAAGATTTGTATTGATCAAACGAAGCACATGCAGGAGACAAAATCACAACAGGATTATTAACTTTTTTCTTTTTCAAATCATGAGTAGCAAGTTTAAAAGCTTTAATTACAGCCTTATCCAACTTATGACATTTATAAGTTGGCACAATTTTCTTTGTTTGATTATAAAACTCATTTTCACATTCACCAATAGTAAAGATTCGTTTTATATTTCCATTTGAAAGTTGAGGCATTAATATATCAATTCCACCCTCTTTTTTTCTTCCACCGATAATCCAGTAAACATCATCAAGGGATGAAATCGCATATTGAGTAGCCTCCGCATTAGTAGCCTTTGAATCATTTATAAACTCAACAGAAGCAAAATCAGCCACCTTTTCAACCCTATGTTCCAAAGGAGTAAAGGTCTTTATTGCATTAAGTATTTTTGATGTTGCAATTCCAACACTTTTTGCCACAGCAAAACTTACAACAATATTTTGCCAGTTATGTTTACCCTTTAAATTTAAAAGTGTTTTCAAATCAAATAATTCCTTCTTTTCTCCCTTTGTATTATCAATTAAGATACCAAAGGAATTTACATAATACCCATCAACTTTTCTGTTAAATGAAACAGGTATATTATGCACAGATGATACCGATTCCTTTTGAAGTTCATTGAAAATCTTCTTTGTATATTCATCGTCAACTGCAATTACATTTGAAACATTTTTCTTTGAAATTCTGTTAAAGATTTGTTTTTTAATATTAACATATCCATCCATTCCATTGTGCCGACTTAAATGATCAGGAGTTATATTTAAAATCGCAGATATATCAAAATCAATTGATGGAGAAAGTTCAATCTGATAACTTGACATTTCAAAAACATACCAACCGTCATTACCTAACACTGGTAAATCAAAAACAGGTATTCCAAAATTTCCGCCAATAGCTGTAGGTATACCGTTTTCTTTTAATATATGATGCACCAAAGCGGTAGTTGTTGACTTTCCGTTTGTTCCTGTAATTCCTATATAATGAGCATTTTTATATGTTGAAACAAACAATTCTATATCATCAAGAATTTTAACCCCTGCATCTTTTGCCCTTTGTGCAATAGGATGAGGAGTAGGATAAGTATGAGGTATTCCCGGACTTATTACCAGAAATTCCACATCGGAAAAATTCACGGTCATAAGATCTTGAATAGTTGCACCAAAGTTTGATGCCTCTTTCCTTAATTCCTCTTTATTATCCCATGCTATGACATGAATTCCACGTTGCTTTAATTCTCTAACAACAGCCATACCACTTTTACCAAGCCCGAATACGGCGACTGTTTTATTAAGCAAATTATTTATCATTTTTTACGCCTCTATCTAATTTTAAGTGATGATAAAGCAATAAGAGCAAGTATTATTGAAATAATCCAAAATCTTAATACAACAGTTTGTTCACTCCAACCTTTAAGTTCAAAGTGATGATGAATAGGAGCCATTTTGAAAATACCTTTACCTCTTAATCTGAAAGATGCAAGTTGTAATATCACAGAAATTGCTTCCACAACGAAAATTGCCCCGCAAATAAGAAGTAAAAATTCACTTTTTGTAATAACGCTTACTACTCCCAAAGCAGAACCTATTGCAAGAGAACCGACATCCCCCATAAATATCTTTGCTGGATAAGCATTGAACCATAAGAAACCCAATACTGCTCCAATCAAACTTCCGATAAATACTGTAATTTCACCGGCTCCTGGAACATAAGGAAGGAATAAGTAAAGTGAAAAATCAGCCCTTCCAATCAAATAAGATACAATCAAAAATACGACAAGAGAACTGAGCATAATCATACTTGCAAGTCCATCAATTCCATCAGTTAAATTTACTGCATTTGATGTCCCTACAATAACAACCGCAACAAAAATAAAATACAAAATACCAATGTCCCAAAGAATATTTTTGAAAAATGGAACTGTTATTGCAGTTTTAAATTCGTATGGCATCAAAGAATAAATTCCATAACACGCAATACCACTTAATATAAATTGTAAAACAAGTCTAAGTTTTGCAGATAATCCGCGATATGCGTTTCCGTGAACGACCTTAAAATAATCGTCAATAAAGCCAATAAGCCCGAATGCAATCATTGTGAAAAGCACAATCCATACATAACCATTTTTTAAATTACACCACAAAAGAGAAGACACAAGTATTGCAAAAATCATCAACACCCCACCCATGGTAGGAGTTCCTTGTTTTTTCAAATGCGATTGAGGTCCCTCTTTTCTTATAGGTTGTGCAAATTTAGTTTTAATAAAGTTTATAAACCTTGTTCCAAAAATTAAATATATAAAAAGTGATGTTAGAAGAGCAGCACCAGTTCTGAAAGTTATATATCTGAATATGTTGAAAATACCGTCCCATTGACTTACTAAACTATAAAACATTTTACAATTCCTTTTGTTATTTTTGAATTAATTTATTATACCACATAATATAGTATTTTTCAAAAGTTTTTTGAAACTAATTTAACATTATGATTTTATTTATTATTTTTAATTTAAGTTAAGTTTCGGTATAATTTCTTCAATAATTTTTGCAGATACAGGAACAGTAGTACAAGCGGATGTTATGCAACCGTTATTATTTGCTTCATCAAGCATTATAAGCATAGTGTATTTAGGATCTTCTATCGGAAAGATTGAAACAAAAAATGTCCTTAAAATTTTATCATTATATTTTCCGTCAACAAGTTTTAAAGCCGTTCCGGTTTTTCCACCTGCCTTTATACTTTTAAGATTCGCCTTATATCCAGTTCCATCAGTAATCACAAGCCTCATCAACTTTTTTATTTCATCAGATGTATTGCTGTTTACAACTTGATACGATTTTAAAATTTTATTTTTATCCCTTTTTATTAAAGTAGGATTCACATACATTCCATCATTTATAATTGCATTAACAGCACTTATTGTATGAAGAAGACTTATCGAAATACCATATCCATATGCCGAAGTCGCATTTACATTATCATTCCATTTCTTTGGGAAAATAGGAAAACCCTTTTCGGGAAGTTCAAATCTCATTTTCGAAAAGAACCCAAGCCTTTTGAAAAAGTTAGTTTGTTTTTTTTCACCTAACTCCATTGCAATCATAGCCGATGCAATATTGGAAGAGTAGATGAAAGCCTCCTCCATATTGATTTTCCATTTCTTTGGGTGTGAATCTTTCACCCTGAAATTCCCAATCATAAAAGGTTTTGAAACATCAAAAAGTTTGTCCTTTGGATAATTGTTTTCAAGTGCCAAAGCAGTATTAAAAATTTTCATCACGGAACCTATTTCAAAAACATCAAGAGTAATATGATTATTATAAAGTGAGTTTGAAATAATTGCTTTTGCATCATTATTATGAAAATCTGGAAGTGATACCATACCTAAAATTTCACCGGTTTTCACATCCATAACAATTCCGGCCGCACTTTTTGCTTTGAAATTTTTCATTGCAGTTATTAAATTTTGCCTTATTGCGTCTTGAATATATATATCAACAGAAAGGACAATAGGATTTTTTGAATCTGTTAAATCATTGTCATCAATATATTTTTCAATACCACTTGTTCCCCTGTTATCAATATCAATATTTCCTATTATATGAGTAAATAAATTATTTTGAGGATAGAATCTGTAATCTGTCTCATATGCACCTAGTGCAGGCTCTCCTATCATAAGAAGTTTTTCGCGTTCCGACGGTGAAATTTTTCTATCAAGATAAATAAATTTTTTATCAGATTTAATTTTTTTCAAAACATCATCATATTTTAAATCAGTTAAAATTTTTACTAATTCACTTGCTGTTCTTTCTGGATAAATTATTTTTTGCGGTTCTACATATAAATCCAAAGTCGGAAGATTTACCGCCAACAATTCACCGTTTCTGTCAGTTATATCAGGTCGCGAAAATCGTCTTAACTTAGATGCCATATTATAATTTTTTTCATCAAAAAACGAAAGATTTATACTTAAAAACAATGTTCTAAATATAATAATGGTAAATATCAAATAAATACAAAATAAAATGAAATTAAGTCTGTTTATAATAATATTTTTTTTTCGCTTTATTTTCACCCATGAAAGAGGAATATCCATACCAAAACTGAAATTAATTTTTGATATACCTATATTATCAAGATGTTTTTTTAATAATTTTTTCATAACTTTTTACTCAAACAAAGGGTTAATTGGTATATCAACAATTTTTATAAAATCATTTTTATTTATATTATGGTAATTTGTAAGAAATTTATTTGATAAAGTTTTTACCTTTGATATAGAAGTTAAGTGAGAAATTTCTGTTTCCAAAACCCTTATTTCTATATCAGTGTTTTTAATTTGCGCTTCTAAAATATCAATTTTATTTTGCAAATCATTTATACGATATTGTAGGCGAGAAGAATATATCCCTAAGGATAAAATGATAATACCTGTAAAAATTATAATAACTTTGTTCACCTTTCCCCCAAAATATAAACTAAATTTTTTGAACAGAGCGAAGTTTTGCGGACCTGGCTCTCGGATTATTTCTAATTTCCTTTATATTTGGTATTATAACATTTTTTGACAGATTCTTAAAGTGTATTTTTTCATTATCCGAATTTTGTATCGTGTCCGGTATATATCGAGAAGTTGCCTTTGTTTGCAAAGTATTTTCCCTTATAAAATTTTTAACAATTCTGTCTTCAAGAGAATGAAAGTCAACAACAACAAGTCGTCCACCGCTTGCAAGTATTTCGTAACTGTCATTTAATACTTTTGCAAGTTCCCCAAGTTCGTCATTCACATAAATACGAAGAGCTTGAAATATTCTGGGAATAATTTTGCTTGCTTGCCATTCCCCAAACATAGCTTTTATTAAATCAGTCAAATCAAAAGAAGTTTTAAAAGGTTTTTCACCACGCCTTAACACAATGCGTTTTGCAATAACGCGTGAACGAGGTTCCTCACCATACTTATAAAATATATCAGAAAGTTCCTCTTCTGAAAAATTATTTAATACTTCTTCTGCATCAAATTCATTTTTTCCCATAGCCATAGAAAGCGGAGCATCCATACGAAAAGAAAACCCTCTATCCGCATTATCAATTTGCATAGATGATATACCAATATCAAGCATTAAACCGTCAACTTGTGGTATATCATTTTCCTTCATAGTTTTTAGTATATTAGAAAAAGTATTTTGAAAAAATATAAACCTATCACCATATTTTTCTTTTACTTCTTTTACCTTGGAAAGAACATTCTCATCCCTGTCAAACGCAATTACTTTACAATTACATTTATCAAGAACAGCAGAAGTATATCCGCCATTTCCAAATGTTCCATCAATATACACTCCACCGTCACGAGGAGATAAATTTTCAATTACTTCGTTAAGCAGGACCGGAATATGTGGATTATCAATCGACATTTT
This sequence comes from bacterium, assembly GCA_014803575.1. Taxonomy (GTDB): domain Bacteria; phylum Pseudomonadota; class Alphaproteobacteria; order Rs-D84; family CACZYB01; genus CACZYB01. The sequence continues at coordinate 45,197 of JAAVBO010000001.1, forward strand.
TAATCCCTTTTAAAAGAAAGAGAAGGGCGAGTTTTTTGTGCCTTATTTCTGACATCTTCTTGTGATTTGTAAAAATCATCCTCATTCCATATTTGAAAAGTTTTTCCCCTTCCGACGAATAAAGCCTTATCCTTTATTCCGGCAAATTCCAATAAATCAGAAGGTATAACAATTCTTCCCGTTATATCAAAAGAAAGTTGTCTTGCATCAGAAAAAATAAGTGAATTAAGATTTTGATTTTCTTCACCAAATAAATCAAGATTATCAGTTGCATCAGCCATCTGCTCCATACGGGACATAGTAAAACCTTCAATACATTTATCAGTAAAGGAATGAAAAAGAATAACCCCTTGGAAATCATCACCTTTAAGAACATTACGAAAATCCGCAGGCACACTTACGCGTCCCTTACTATCAACTTTATTTTCAATTGTTCCTAAAAATAATGCCATATTTTCACCTTAATTTGAGTCCAGCATAGTATGGTTTTTTATGGTTGTCAATGACAAAAATATATTTTTAAATGGTAAAAACTGCCTAAATATGATTTTTTTGATAAAAAACTAACTTTTATTAAATAAAAATGAATATAAATTATTTTTTTACTTGACAATAGAATCGGAATGATTCATAAATAAGTTATGGCGTAAAAATAAAAAGCGAAAAGGAGAGCAAATATGGAAAGTAAAAATAAAACAGTTTTAATGACGGTCATTGATACAATTTTAGAAGAGGTTGTATGGGTAAATAAAAACGGTGAAACTATTTCTTTAAAGGATGCTTTGGCAAAAAATATCCACGAAGGAAATCTTGGAAATATTGAATCTCTTGATAGAAGTGATTTAATCGGAGCATATACATCTTTCCAAATCAAAAGACAATCCTTTGCTGAAAATACAAAAAATATGACTGATAAAGAAATTTCAGATAAAATCAAACTTTATATATTTGAAGATACCCGTGAGCAAATGATTTTACTTGAAAAAGAACTAGATATTAAAACAAAAGAAAGAAAAACTGCCTAAATTTTGGTCGCAATCCAAGGAAAAAGTCCCCTTTTGTATGAAAGGGGATTTTCTTCATATTGCTTTTTACCTCATATTATAGCAAAATATATTGTGTTAACAACAAAGGAGGTAATAAATGAAAACAAGTCTAAAAACACTAGCATTGGTATTATTGGCAACTGCTTGCACAAATACTAAAACAACAACTACTACAACTACGACAACAACAAAGACAACAAGCTCTTTGAATGAAAATACAAAAACAACAACAAAATCTGTAAGAAGACCTATGAAGATTTATGAAGAAAAAATCACAGCAGTCCAATGTGATCCATCTGTAAAGGGTGATTTCACATATTGTGATTTAAGAGGCGAAGAAATCACAGGTATTGTTAAATTCGAAAATGGAAGCTATGTATATTATGAAAATGGTGCAGAAGTAGACGGCGTTGCAGTTTACCCAAATAAACAAGTCCGCACATATCATAACAGAAGCAAAGACGATAAAACTTATACAATAGTAAACTACTATTCTGACGGCAGTATCGCATCTATTGATATAGCAGACAAAGAAAAAGGTCGTGAAAGTGCACAATATACAAAAGGTTCAGTATATAACGCTCCACAACAACAAGAAAAAATTGATAAATTCACAGAAGTTGTTGAAGAAAGCAACTAACTGTTAAAAAGCTTTTTCCTGTAAATAATCCCTCAGAAAGAGGGATTTTTTTTAAATCTTGATTTTTGCCTCAAACAAATCCGGTAAATCATTTTCATAAAGTATTACATCTCCTTTACGAGTATTTTTAATCGTCCAAGTTAAAGCCTCTTTAAAACTGTCCACTAAAATAATTTGCTGATTTTTATTCATAGAATTCTTAAATGTATCCACAAAATCCTTTATCCTTTCCGGTACAACAGCAATTACAATATCACATTTTAAAAGAGCCTCTTTTGCAACCCTTATATGTTGTTCCTTATGTTTTTTACCAAGTTCCACCATCCCCGGAGTAATAAGTATCGNACGTCCCTTTGTTGCTAAAGTTTTCAGTGTGCCAAGTGCAGATAAAAAACCGTCAACATTTGAATTAAATCCGTCATCAATGATAATAGTGCCATCAGTCTGTTTCTTNACTTCCAATCTGTGTTCAACTTGCTTTAATGTTTTAAGACTTGCAATAACAGTATCAACAGGTATGCCAAGTTTCAAAGCTAAAATTATAGCCATAGATATATTATTTGCTTGATGAAGTCCGAATATAGGAGCCTCTATTTTATAATTTTTCCCGCCAAAGGATAATACAAAATTAACTCCATTAATATCTTGTTTTACATTTGAAATTTTATAGGTATTTTCATTTTCAACTGTATCTGATAGGAAAATCAAATTTCCCATATCTGGAATAAATTTTTTATCAACTTGCAAAGTATTTATNACCGATACACCGTTATTTAAATTTACAGATTTTATCAAATCCATTTTTTCAAGTGCCAAACTTTCCTGATTTTTAAAATTTGCAAAATGTGCAAATCCCACAGCAGTGAGAATCCCAAATTTGGGCTTTATAAGAGAGCAAATTTTCTTAATTTTTCCCTTTGCCGAAGTTCCGACTTCCACAATAAAATATTTATGATTTTTTTTCAAATCAGTCCTTATTACCTGTGTAATTCCCATCAANGTGTTAATACTTCTTGCCGTAGTCAAAGTCGGTGCAACCGAAGATACAATATGATGAAGAATGTTTTTTGTGGAGGTCTTACCAAACGAACCGGTAATNCCNATTACAATAGGTTTTACCTCATTTAATCTTGCCTCTGCCTCCATAACATATTTGTNCCTTACAAAAATTTCAAATGGCTTTAAAAGTATATTTGAAACAATAAGCATAAAAGGAATTGCCTGTATCAAAAGAAGCAAATATCCAACATCTTCACATAAACAATAATTACTCAAATTATGCAATGAATAAAATATAATTCCGGCAAAAAACATATCAATTACAATTGACAAATAAAGTATTCGCTTTGCCCTTACTGTTAATACCAATTTCTTTTTTGATTTTGAAGATAACGGATTAAATTGAATAAAAGCAAATAATGTGAATATCACAAACAANGCACCCATATCAATATTATAGTTTTTATAGGCAATAGAAAATACGGTATATAAAAAAATAACAACAGTTAAATATTTATCAATCAACTGTAATTTATGAAAAATAAATTTAAAAAAGTTTTTATTTTCATATCCTTCCTGTTGAAAAAAATGAAGTGACAACAAACTTCTTTTATACGCAAAAAATATAAATGCAATAAGTGCAAGGATAAACATTTTACTCTCCTATATTTTTTAAAATAATAGATGATACCTGAAATTTTCCATCAGTTAAAATTGAATTATGATTAAAAGTCGGAAGTATGAAAAGCTTTGATGAAACAATNACATTATGAAAANTTTTNCCAAACTCCGGNGGTGTAGTNTTATCCTTTTCTCCATATATCAAAATTGTCGNAATATTTATTTTTTTTGCAAGCGGAAGCGATGNAGTTTTAATNGTNTTTTTNATTATCTCTCTCATCACAGCTTTTGTATTTTTATAATCATCACTTGCAACTTTNTTAAAAATTTTNTTGTANATANNANTATTNTCNNTANTCCTNNCCGAANNANGNAAAANTCCTTNANATNAAANANTATTNATTTTTTGCAAACTCCATACCGGAATTTTTTTATAAATACGAACTTTCTTTTTAAGTCCGGCACCTGCAATTATAACAATCCTATTAATCAAGCTTGAATAATTTGCTGCCAAATCAATCGCAATTCGTCCACCAAAGGAATGACCTATAACAATAATCCTATCGTCTTTGTTCTTAATTTCCTTTATAAAATCTGCTATAATAGAGGAATATTCAGAAATGCTAAGCACCGTGTCGGGAACAGGACTTTGCCCAAACCCTGGAAGATCAATCAGATAGCAATCGTAATCCGAAATCATCTTTGCAATAGGCTTTAAATTAAGAAGACTATGCCCCCAACCATGCAAAAACACAAATTTTGTGTGGGAATTTTTTTTACCTTTTATATATTCAAAATTCAAATTCTCGTAAACCATAATGACCTCATAATTTGAAAAAATTATATACTATAATAACAAAAAATACAAAGAAAATCTAAATATCTTGATTTTTAAGTAAAATTTATATATGATAATTCATGAGGTTTGACGGACGATATTATTTTTATACCGGGTCAGGTTCGGAAGAAAGCAGCCCATAAACTTAACATCGGGTTGTCAAAACCTCATTTTTTTTTATTTCAAATCAATATCAATAATAGACATATTAAAATCAAATGAAACCTCATCGTCATCAACATCACGATACAAAGTCCCGATAAATTCCGAATCAATATAAACTTCAGCCATATCTTCATCAGATTTTGACGCAACAAGTTTGATTTTTTCATTTGAAAATTTGTGTTTTAAGTATTTTTCAACTTTAAGCAGTTCTTCGTTTTTCATATATTTCTCCTGTTCATTCAAAATAATTATAAATGATTCTTTCAAATAATACCAGTAAAAGAATTATTTTTTTATATTGTCATTTTAAATGATAATTATTATACTTAAACAAAAAATAATAATAAAAGGCAGTATATATGAAAATTTTATTTCTTGGTGATGTAGTCGGTAAAAGCGGGCGAAAAAAACTTTTCTCTCTTATTGATACAATTGTATCTAAGCTGAAAATAGATTTTACCATAGTTAATGCAGAAAATTCTGCACACGGTTTTGGTATTAATCCGGATATAGCACAGAAATTTTTTATGTATAATATTGATGTTTTAACAACCGGTGACCATATTTGGGACCAAATGACAATCAAACCCTATTTACAGGAAGAACCAAGGATAATTCGTCCGCTTAATTATAAAAAATATAATGATGGAAACGGATACAAAATTTATACATCAAAAAATGGTAAAAAAATTTTGGTTGTAAATCTTCTAGGCACACTTTTTATGAGAGAGGATATTGAAAATCCGTTTTTAACAATGAATAACTTATTAAATAATTATAAGTTAGGGCAAAATGTTGATGCAATATTTGTTGATTTTCATGCGGAGGCGACATCCGAAAAAATGTCTCTTGCACATTTCCTTGATGGTCGTGTAACTGCAGTAATTGGCACACACACACACATACCGACATCTGATAATCATATACTTCCAAACGGAACAGCTTTCCAAGCGGATGCAGGTATGTGTGGCGATTTTAACTCCTCAATCGGTATGCAAACAGATGTTTCAATTTCAAGATTTTTAGGCGAGGGCGAACATACCCACCTTTGTCCGGCCGAAGGTGAAGCAACCCTTTGCGGTGTAATAATTGAAACAGATGATAAAACCGGACTTGCTAAAAATATTGAACCTTTAAGAATTGGCGGAATACTTCCTCAAACACATAAACTGTAATGAAACACTCGTATGAAATAAAAAGATTGGTTTTAACAAACTTTCGCTCCTATGATAAATTAAAAATTGATTGCGAAGGTATCAAAAATATTATAATTACCGGAGAAAATGGTGCAGGTAAAACTAATATTTTAGAGGCAATATCAATGCTTTCTGTTTCCGGACCGTTCAGAAAGGCAAAACTTTCCCAACTTGGTAAAATTGATAGTGATAACAAAGTATTTACAATTTCATCCCAACTTTTAACAGGAGACGATTCTCACACTCTTGGTATTTCCTATAATTATAAAAACAAAGATGAATTTATAAAGGATGATTTTGATGAAACAATGGAAAAACGAACAATAGTTGCAAATGAAAATAATATCCAAGCCCAAGATTTACAAAACTTTATAAAAATTATTTGGATAACCCCGTTTATGGACCGACTTTTTTCAGAAGCCACCGGTGAACGCAGAAAGTTTTTGGATAATCTTATATCAAACTTTTATCCATTTTACGGAACTTCCCTTAATCAATATAACAACCTTTTAAAACAACGCTCCAAAATTTTAAAGAGTTCCAATAAGGATTTCAATTGGCTTTCAAGTATAGAGGAAGAAATAGTTTCCCTTGGTGTAAGCATTGCTGATTTACGACTGGAATTTGAAGAAAAATTAAATAAAATCTTAAGTGAAAGAAAGACAAACTTTCCACACATACAAATTACAATTACCGGATTAATAGAAGATAAACTCCGCACTCATAAGGCAGTAGAGGTAGAGGACTTTTTCAAACAAACCTTAATTGCAAATCGTGAACTTTTCAAATATAACTTTTCTCCACCGGTAGAAGGTATTCATCGTTCTGATTTTACCGCATACAACCTTGATAAAAATATATCTGCTGATCAAACTTCAACCGGCGAACAAAAATGTACAGTCATTTCAATAATCCTTGCCTATGCGAATTTGTTGTATTTATATTTTGATAAATATCCGCTTATTTTGATTGATGAGGCTACCGCCCACCTTGATGATTTAAAATTGCAAAGGTTATTTGATGAGCTTGAAAATATCCCGACACAAATATGGTTTACCGGTATAATAAGGGATGATTTTAAATTTTTTGCAGGTAAAAATTCATTGTTTGTAAATATAGAAAACAGTCAAATAAAATAACTCTTTCCTAAGATAAAAAAATATGATATACTTTTATGTATTATAAGAGGAAAAAATGGCATTTTTAAAGAAAGTTTTTGAAGACAAATATCAAGGAGAACATCATAAGGCGGCCCGCTGGCTTATGGTGGCTTATGTTATTTTTGTCCTTATTATGTGGGCAATCCTGATAATGATTTTCCCTATAACTTATTGGATAAACAGCGGTTTTAATAATGCAGTATTTAAATCTCCGGAAGTAAGAAGTTATTTTACACAAATTGTAAATACAAAGGGCTTTTATGTAATATTTGCCTACTATCATTGGGTATTGGATTTTGTGGCAAGACGAACATCAACAATTATTCCTGCAATCCCACTTATGGCGATACCTGTATTACTTGTTATATTGGAAAATAAAAATCCGCATGATGTTACATCAACTCCGGATGCTTATTCAAAGCATGCAAATGAAGAAATACTAAAAAAAATGAAGGTATGGGACGGATTTATAGTAGTTCTTGGTAAATTTAAAAAACGATTTTTAAAATTAGGTGAAACTTTATCAGTTCTTGTTTGTGCTCCACCAGGAACCGGTAAAACTGTGGGTATAGTTGTCCCGACAATTTTTGAATGTGATACGGTAAGTATGATTGTGAACGATCCAAAACCTGAACTTTGCTATGTTACAAGTGGTTATCGTGCAAAAATCGGTCCGGTATTTATTATGAATTGGGGAAAGGAAGATGATCCGGAAAACGGTGTTTATTACCCAAGCTGGAATCCTTTGTCCCCCGGAATTATTCCACCACAGGGACCGGATAGAGATATGTATGTCGACAGTATGGTAAACGTTTTTGTGCAGGACCCAGCAGGTTCTTCTGCTGACCCACACTGGTCAAAAACGGGTCGAAATGCCTTAACTGGACTTATACAATACATAGTATCAAAATGTGAACGTGCTACCGCAAGCGATTATTTTTATACCAAACTTTCAAATAATACTTTTAATGCAAATGATGCTTATATGTTAGAAGGTTATTATATGGATATGAATGATAATTATGCAATGGGTGCCTTAACTCTTCTTCGTGAAGGAAAACTTACAAAGGATAATTATGTTCCAGTTGGCACATGGAGTGAAATCCCAAAAAATTGGATTGGACGTGAGGCAAGTATTCCAATGCTTCTTGATTGGTTAAATGAATCTCAAGTCGAAATTTCAGAGGCAATAAGGAAACGAAAGGAAGAGGGAGATCAGATGGCATCTCTTGCCGATCCTATGAAGGAAATGCTTGAAAATGCAGTGACCGAAGCCCGCCGTTACGGATACGCTCACCGTGCATCACTTGAACTTACCCAACTTGCAAATACACCGGATAAGGAAAGAGGTTCCATTCTTTCAACTGCACTAAGTGGTATTTCAATTTTCAAAAACCAAGCGGTGCGTCAAAGAACTTCGCACAGTGATTTTTCTTTCAAGGATTTACGTGGAATGGTTGACCCAAATGACGGCAAAATCAAACCAGTCACAGTTTACCTTTCCGTTAATCAAACGGATGCTCGCGCCCTAAATGTTATCACAGGCGTGTTCGTTGAACTTATGTCCAACTACTTTATTTCAAATCCACCAAATACAGTTATAAACAGCAAAACCGGTGAAAAAGTTGGTCCGTATCCTATTTTATTTGTTCTTGATGAGTTTCCTCAAATGCCAAAACTTAATGCCGTTATTGACGGACCTGCGGTTGGTCGTGGGCAAAAGGTTTCATATCTTCTTATTGCACAAGATTTAGGACAAATAGAGGCAGGTTACGGTCGAGAACACGTTGAAACTTTGATGTCAACAACTGCGGCAAAAATTATCCTTACCCAAAACAACGAAAATACAGCGAAAAGATTTTCTGAAATTATGGGTAAAGAAAATTTTGCAAAAGTTTCTTATAAGGGTGCTACCGGATTAAATGCCTTTAAAAGAGATGAAGACTGGAAAATAGGGGAAAAATCTTTATATTCATCATCAAAAATAATGTCATTACCGGCAGAAGTTCAACTTGTTATTATGCAAGGTTTCCCTCGTTATCCAATAAGAGCAACAAGCCCAAGATATTACAAGGACAACAAACTTCTTGCAAAATCAAAAATTCCGTCTGCACCACCAATTCCAAGTTGGTTGCAAACAAAACATTCCTAACTTAATTAAAAATCATTTTACTTTTAATATTTTTATGTTATATTAATTTTCAGATACAGAAAATATCTGTGTTTAGTATCAGTGTATAGCGATACGGAGCTTTGAACGGCTTTATTAGACGAGGTATATTACAAAATATAACAGATACTCTCAGAGTATCTTTTTTTTATTTTTGTATAATATCTAATGCCCAGCCTTTGGTTGGGTAGCTTATGACCATAAAACAGGAGTATATTCTTTATATTCCAAAAGTCATAGGAGCCATGTCTAATTGGATGTTCAACTGCCCGGCCACTATCTCTGATAAGTGGAATTTTTAAAACCAAACAGGGGGTGTAAAGATGAGAAAAGAAACAATCAAGGAAGAATCAAAGAGATTGAGGATAATTGTGCCAGCATTATTAATATGCATGACACTATCAGAAGGGGCAAAATCCGGTAACAAAACCATAACAGAAATCTTACAGGAGTACTGCGTGCCTGCGTCGATTAATTACTGTTCGGAGAAGGCGACGTACACTAATGGCAAGTGCGAATGTTCCAAAGACGGTATGTATTACGACAAAACTTCAAGGATATGTAAAGAATGTGAGATAGGGACTTATGCGAAAAGCAGGAGTGCCACATCATGTGAAGAGATAAA
>JAAVBO010000002.1 GCA_014803575.1 bacterium
GCTTGCACGAATAAACCCGCTAACTCTTCCTATACTTCCGCAGGCAATGGTGGAAATAATTGCTCTTGGACTTGCAATAGTGGGTATACTAAAAAAGGTGATAACTGTTGCGCCAATGCCCCCGCAAACGCTACCCTTAACACCAACGATTGCGGGTGGACGTGTAACAGCGGGTATAGTAAGAATGGTAGTTTGTGTTGCTCCGGCACTTTACCGGAAAATGCAACATATAGCTCGACTTCATCTTGCACCAGTTGGACTTGTAAAAGCGGTTATGATAAAGTAGTAGCAGATGGTAATTCAGTTTGCACAAAAAGTGCTTGTACTCCTTCTTCAAACCAATTTAAAGTAGGAACCGGTGCGGATGCTGTATGTTGTGCCAATAATATAACTTATACCGTTAATGAATGGTATCAGGCAGGATCTACTGGTATGACCAAAGGGACATCTACTAGTCTTTCAACAAGTTCTTTTTTTGCAACACAAAAAACGGCTACCTCTTATAGATTTAGTTGGTATTATAATGGAAAAAATTATGCTTATGATCTAGGCTCAGCTTCAAATACATCACAGACTAATAATGAATTTTCNAAATTAGATACTTCTGTTATTAGAGTTTATGTATGTGGTACCAATTTAGTATTACTTGATGCAAGTTTTAATAAACTAAAAACAGTGAATGCTACAGTAAAGTAAATGTAATATCATTAAATAAAAAAAAGGGGGTATATGCCCCCTATTCTTTTTTGCTTCTTATACTGTAAGGACAACCGCAATAATCTTGTTCATATATATTATTTTCTTTTATGATTTCGCGNGTNCGTTCTTGCAAACCTTGTTTTCGCCAATTTATATCAAGATAAGGTATGTGTATCATATTTGATACAGATTTNCCTATACGATTTACTTGTTCNAAACTTTTCCAGCGNGAAACAGCAAGTGTTGATGTAAAANNATCAAANCCATTGTCGNGNGCNAANANTGCNGTCTTTNTNANACGAAGNNAAAAACAAGNATCACANCNNTTTCCNCGTTCNGGACAAGNTTCAAGTCCNTTTGTCACCTTTAAATATTCCTCTGNTGTGTAATCTGTGTCAATAAAAGGAATGTTGTAAAGGTTCGCTATTCTTAACACCTCTGATTTCCTATGTTCATATTCCTGTTTGGGGAAAATATTTGGGTTATAAAAAAACAGTGTCGCATTTATTTTGCTTTTTGCAAGGAATTCAACAACTCCGCAACAACAAGGGGCGCAACATACCAATACCAAAATTTTACCATTTATATTTAAAATATCGCTACTTAACATTTGACAGATTCCTTTTTATATAATATTTTATTAATAAGAGTATATTTGTAAAGGAAAATTTTCTATGAAAAAATTGTTATTGTTGGGAGGATTTGTTTTTTTATCGGCTCCGGTATTGGCTAATAATTTTACTATTTATGAGGATAAATATCATTCTGTTACAGTTGACGGATATTTGGCCGGATATACCGTTTATAATGATAAATCAACTGAGGAACAGAACAAAGTTGATTTTGCCGGATATGGTGAAATACATTTTACGGCAGAAAANAAAGTAAATGAAAACAACGTATTTGGTGCTTATGTAGAACTTGAAACAAATCCATATCATACGAATAAAAGTAGAGTTTTTGAAGAAACTTATGTATATGGNGAAGGAAATTACGGTAGGTTTGAATTAGGTAGGGCAAAAAATATTTCAAGAAAGATGCATATATCTGCTCCGGATGTAGGNCTTCTTGATATAGATGGTTCGTATAGTTTGGATTATCTTTCAACACCGGATGATTTTGTGTTTATAAGTTCTACCGCGATTACAACTGATAAAGAATCAAATAAGATTAACTATGTATCACCCAGATATTANGGATTTCAGATTGCAGGAAGNTATATTGCCGGAGCAAGTGATTTGAACGGTGATAACAGTTTGGATTATGANAAGTTNAANCGNGGNTATACAATAGGTTTAAAATATTCTTATGAAGATTTTGGATTAACTGCTTCTGTTGCAAGGTTTGATGATACAAATATGCCTATATCTCAAACGGATAAAAGGAATGAGTATTCNGTNGGNGCAAAATATTATGTAAAAGGTCTTCAACTTTCTGCATCATATAAAAAGATTGATGAGGAAAATNTTGNNGGTNCAAAAACACAGGANGGGTATGCGCTTAATTATGGACTTGCATACGAATTTGGACCTGTTGAATTTTCTCTGTCCCATCATAAATCGAATGTGGAAGGACTTTTATCATCAGAGTTTGAAGATGTACTTAATTTAACTATATTATCGGGAAATTATAATATATCTAAAGGTGTGGATTTTGCAACCTCGGTCGGAAGGATTTCATACGATGCACATAAAGAAAATTCGTCAACTGGACTTCTTTGTGCTATTGGATTTATGATTACTTTTTAAAATTTATTAAACTTAAACATTATTTTTCTTGCAAATTCATATTTTTAAATATAATCTTAGTAATTAGGAAAGAAAATTTTATTTAAAAAGCTGGAGAGTTTTATGAAAATATCTAAATTATCAATAGCAGTTATTGCAATATCTGTGCTATTATTTTCCGGAAAAACATTCGCTGATTGGGGTGTTGAGGCTTATGAAGATGATTATTATGATGATACACCTGTATGGCCTATGCCTTATACTGATGCTTATACAAACATTGATGTATTGGCAGAGAATCCAGATTATTCCGCAAATGTACCTTCAAAGGGAATTTCAAAGGAACCTGAAACAGGTTGGACCGGCGGTCCTAACTATACACCTCCTCTCGGTAATCCGCCTGTGACAGAAAATATTATACCTCCTGCTGATTCAAATATGCCACTTGCTAATAAGGATTTGGTGGTTGATGATGGAGTTAGAGTGTTGTCTGCTTCTATGCCTCCAGGATATCCTCTTGTTGAATACTATGAAACAAAAGAAGTTATAATGGAAGATGAGAATAATAAAATTCTTCAAGATTCTGTTCGTGATTGGATTGCAAAAGAAGGTCAAACACTTCGTGAGGTTTTGGAACAATGGGCAAGTATCGAAGGATGGGAGCTTGTATGGAATACAAAGCGTGAGTATCCTTTGAAAGCATCTGCAATATTCAGGGGAAGATTTAAAGATGTTTCCGCTGCTATTATAAGAACATTTTCAAGAGCTACACCTCAACCTTTGGCTAAATATTATTTAGGAAACAGGGTGTTAGTTATAAAAACTTTGGAGGAAAATGATGGTTAGTAAAAAAGTTCTTGTTTCTTCGTTAATGTTGACTTATGCATTAACCGGTTGTTTATATAATACGGAAATGGTTGATGCGGTAAAGGATCAAGTTTCTGTTGATTTTGATGAATCGCAAGATGCTCTTGATAGAGCGAAGGTGCCGGGACGTCCGATTACAAAAGATATTATATCTGTAAGTGATGATGTTTGGCTTGGCGAATCAAGTATAATTGCCGAACATAATGAACCTTTGCCAAAAAGATTTGAAGGTGATGAGGGAATCACTTTGATGACTGATTCTGCTGTAACTTTTGATGAAATTACCAATCAAATTTATTATTTAACCGGTATTTCCATTCAAATAGAAGACAGTGTTAAAAAGGAAGACTTAAAGGATTTAAGTATTTCTTATACAGGTCCTTTGTCTGGACTTCTTAATATGCTTGCACTTAAAGCAAATATAAATTGGAGTTATGAAGGCGGAAAAATTGTATTTTATAAATTTAAAACAAGGACATTTATTCTTCATACTCTTGCAACAGAATCAACATATTCTGCGAACATATCTTCCGGAAGTGATGGGTCGGCAAGTTTGCAAACCACATCTACACTTAAAGAATGGACTGAAATCGGCGATGTTTTAAAAACTATTGTAAAAGATGGAGAGGTTCAACTTTCACCATCAACAAATTCTATTACAGTAACAGCAACACCAAAGATTTTACAAAAAGTTGAAACTTATATAAAGGAACAAAACAGACGATTTGCAAAGCAAGTGGCTGTTTCTGTCAGAGTTATGCAAGTATCACTTTCAAAGACAAATAACTTTGGACTTAACTTAAACGCAATATTTAATAATGCTTATCAGGTATCAACAACAACATCTAATGTTGCGGCTGACGGATTATCTTTTGCTATATTGACAGATACAAATGATAAAATGGCAGGAAGTTCTGCTGCTATAAAGGCATTATCAACACAGGGAAAGACATCTCTTTTAACATCTGCAGTTATTACGGCAAGAAATAACAGAGTTGTTCCTATTAATAATATACAGACATTTAAGTATGTAAGTTCTATTTCCACATTAACAGAAAATACCAACTCTACAACGGAGGTAACTCCACAAGAAGAATCTGTTGGATTTAGTATGCAAATTATGCCAAATATTTTGGAAAATGGTAAGTTAATGTTGCTTTTCAATATGTCACTTAAAGAACTTATTACCATTGATACTATGCAAGTTGGTTCAACAGTTGTTCAGCTTCCAAAGATTGAACAAAGAAACTTTATGCAAGAATTGGTTATGGAATCCGGACAAACTGCGGTTTTAACCGGATTTGAAAAGATTAAAAATGACAATAGCAGTGAAGGTTTAGGAAAGCATGAGTTTACTTATCTTGGCGGGTCACAAAGTACAGAAACTACTCGTGATGTATTGGTTGTTATGTTGACACCTCAAGTTATAACTTCACCACTTGAAATTGAAGATAACTCAAATAACGATTGGGGTATGCCGTCTTACTAACAAAAACATAAGAGGGGAAAAAGTTGGTAGCAAATAAAGAAATTAAAACAATTGACATTGCCGGTAAGACCTACGCTGTGGGTCTTTTCTGGCAACCTGTGCAAAATGAAAAGGACTATTTGAAGGAAGTAAAAGTTGCCGTTCAAACAGTTGTCGTTGGTGCAAATCTTTATTGTTTGAAAAAGGGAACTGCATCCCAATACGGACTTGGTTTTACTTCATCCGGACAAAAGGTCGGTATGCCTGCTGGAGCATCCGGAATTGCAAATGCTCTTCGTGATAAATCGTCTGCGGTTTGTGTGTTCAAGGTAAATGAAGGTTGGTGGTTTGTTACAATCAGAAACAATCTTATTCTTGCGGAAGAAGACACGGTTTATGTAGATGAGAATGATGCAAGGGAAGCATTTAATTCTATGCTTTCCATTCCTGATTGGGGATATAAAATAGCTCCTTCCGAATGGGGCATTGAAGATACAAAAGAAATTTCGGCTATTGAATTATTATCAAAGTCCCAAACAGTTGATTTAAAGTCAATAAAGGAAAATAATTTTAAGACTATATTAATATTCGTTGCTCTTGCGGGACTTGGCTGGTATTATTATCATAATGAGCAAGTAAAAAAAGAAGAAATGGAAAGAATTGAAAGGGAGCGAAGAATGGCGGCGGCGAGGAAAAAGATGCAAGAAGAAGCACCTCCTCCACCTCCTCCGCCTGCTCCTTATGAAAGTTTAACCGATATAACCGATATGGCAAAGAAATGCACTATTTTGATAGTAAATTCTACTGCGACGGTGCCGGGTTGGGATTTAAGAGAGTCTGCTTGTATTGAAAAAAATATGAAATCCACCTGGAAAAGAGGATATGGAACTGCGGGTTGGATTTTTGAGGCTCAACGCTATGGAAATCTTCCTCAAGAAATGATATTGTCTGCAGAAAACAGTGCTTATAATGCTGTTACAGGAACTATTGATATTCCTGCGATAAAGCATTTTAATCAAATGCCAACCTTAACAAAGGAAGAAATTCAGAAAAAATTAAATGACATTTTTCAATCTTTGAAACTTTCAACTTTTAAATTAAATAATGGTAAGACAACTGTAAAAGATCCAAATAATCCGTCATATATAAAAGATTATCCGTATACAAGTTTTTCATTTACTGATGCGGCGTACAGACTTCCACTTGATTGGGTAAAACTTTTGGGTGAAATAAATTCTATTGAATTTACTTCAATAAAATGGGATAATACAAATAGGCGTTGGACTTATGATGGAAGGATTTATGAATTAACTCCTGAAATGATAAAGGAAAAAGAGGAAGCCGAAAAAAAGGCTCTTGAAGAAGAGAAAAAGAAAAAAGAAGAGGAAGCTAAAAAATCAGAAGAAGAGAGAAAAGCTTCTGAAAATAATGAAACAAATTCAAATGAGGAAATAAAAGAGGGGATAGGAAATGACAACTCTAATTAAATTAAAAAAAATAAACTATTTAACATTTTTATTTATTTTATTTGTGTCATTTAATTTTAATGTGGCAAATGTTATGGCTCAAGAAGCTGATGAAGAATTTTATGATGATGAGTTTTATGATGAGGAAGAGGGATATGATGAAGGTTATGATCTTTATGAAAATACTGTTGATATAGATGATCCCAATGGTATGTATAAACTTGATGATATAACAGCATCTATGTTTAATCAAATTACCTCTATGGAAAGAGAAAATGCCATTATGAAACTTAAAATAGAACAAGGTAAATTAAAGCTTGATTTGGAAAAACAAGAAGCGGAAAAGAAAAAATTGGCTCAACAACAAGAAGATGAAGAAAGAACAAGACAATTAAGACTTGAAGAACAAGAAAGAAAGGCTGATGCAGAAAGAAGAAAAGCCGAGGAAGAAAAAGAGCAACAATTAGCAGAGGCAGCAAAGAAAAAGCAAGAGGCAGAATTAAATCGTAAAATTAACGATATGATAAATTCTTCCGATTTAACAAATCCTGATGATTTGCATGCGTTAAATCAACTTTTGGCTTTGGCCGGTGGAAATACTGATGCTTTAAATAAAAGTAATTCAAGGAAAAATCAAAATCTTGAAGATAAATATACTATAAAATCCATTGTCGGAGCCGGTGGTAATTTGGTTGCAAATGTTGAAAATATTGATAAAAAATCCACACTTAAACTTACAAACGGAAGTCTTCTTGACGGTTGGTTGGTTGAAAGTATTAAAAGTTCATCTATACTTCTTAAAAAGGATGGTATAGCAAAGGTGATGTATCTTAATCAATAAAAAATATAAGAGGGGTAAATGGAGGAAAATAATAGCACAGAGGCTGAAGTAGTATCTGAATCAACGAATCCTTTTGAAGGATTATCTATAAAAGATGCTATTTCAAAACTTTTTTCAAATGGAAATACTTTGGAATCTGGTCCAAAGGGGAAATTTCCTGTCGGGGCTGACACACAAAGTTTGCTGGCTTTGTTTTCTGATGGAACTTTTTTAGTTTCAAATACACATAAATTTGATGGTAGAGTTTTAAGTTTTCAATCTTTGGTAAGAAAAAAAGGCGGAAAAATAAATAGACCTA
The DNA here is from genome assembly GCA_014803575.1 of bacterium. Classification (GTDB taxonomy): domain Bacteria; phylum Pseudomonadota; class Alphaproteobacteria; order Rs-D84; family CACZYB01; genus CACZYB01. The sequence goes on from JAAVBO010000002.1 coordinate 7,367, forward strand.
ATTATGTGTCTATGAGCTTACTTGGTTCTATTTATTCTACAAGTGAAAAAGCCAATTCTTCTTCATCCGGAAATGAAAATTCGCAAAATCAGATGCAAAAGGATTTTGTTGATATTGTTTACAGAGCCGCAGATATGAAAGTTTCCGATATTCACGTGATAGTTGCTGACCATACAACGGTGTTATTTCGTGTTGCAGGAAGTATGCAGACTATACTTGAATATGATAAAAACTGGGGTGAAGCATTTGTGCGTTCGGTTTTTGCTTCGGCAGATATTTCCGATTCAAACTATGCACAGAATGAATTCCAGGCTGGTCAAAAATTAGGGGCAACACCTCTTCGTGGGGAAAAGGATTTATATTTGCCGGAAAATGTGCTTTCCATTCGTTTGCAATTTAACCCTATTGCTTTTGGAACAAGATATCTTGTTATGCGTTTGTTGTATGCAAATTCTTCGGCTTCAAATGATGATAATTTGAAAGAGTTAGGCTTTTCCGATTATGAAGATTCAAGACTTTACAAAATGCGTGCTTTTCCAACAGGTCTTTGTATTATTGCAGGTCCTACCGGTTCCGGTAAGTCAACAACTCTTCAAAGAAATATGATAAAGATGTTGAAGGAAAAAAATTATGAACTTAATCTTTTAACTGTAGAAGATCCTCCTGAATATCCTATCCCTGGGGCAAGGCAGTTACCTGTTACAAATGCAACAACGGAAGAGGAAAAGGAAGAGGCTTTCAACCTTGCTTTGGCAGCTGCACTTCGTTCTGACCCTGATGCTATGATGGTAGGAGAAATCAGAACTTTGTCATCAGCGGAATTGACTTTCAAGGCAGCATTATCAGGTCACAATGTTTGGTCAACACTTCACGCAAACTCGGCTCCTGCTATTGTAAACAGACTTTTGGATATGGGTATTGATGCGTTTAAGTTAAGAGATAGTGAGCTTATTCGTGGACTTCTTTCACAAAGACTTTTCAAAAAATTATGTCCTAAATGCAGGGAACCGATAAAGAATCACCCTGACCTTCCATCATACGAAAGATTGGAAAAATCCTTTGGCAAATATGGTATAGAACAAACCTACATAAAAGGAGCCGGATGTCCATTTTGTAATGGAAAGGGTATTGTCGGACGTATTGTTGCGTCTGAGGTTATTTTGCCGGATTCAACTTTCCTTTCAAAATTAACAGAGGGTAAAAAGGAAGAGGCAGTTCATTATTGGACCAATGAGCTTAGCGGAAGAACTCTTAAAGAAGATGCAATTGAAAAGATGTTAAGAGGAATTATTTCTATTGATGAAGTTGAAAGATGGTGTGGAATGATTGATACTGATGCGGTTTATTAAAGGAGAAAATTATGCCAATTCAAAAAAAGATACCAACTAATGAAATTGTTTTAAAACTGTCACAAATGATGGTTTTGATGAATAATGAACACAGGCTTAAAATTTATTATAAACTTGCGGCACTTCTTCGCAATAAATTTACTTTGATGGACGCGTTAGATAGAATTTGGATGATAGAATCAAAAGATGGACAGAGTCCTGATGAACCTATGGCCATTGCAGTTGCCTGGTGGTTAAAAGAACTTGAAAAAGGACTTTCGTTTTCAACCGCGATTAACGGATGGGCTCCTATTCGTGAAAAATTGATGTTATCCGTCGGTGATGTGTCAAAACTTGAAAAGGCTCTTCTTAATGTTATAAAGGTTTCAGAAGGTTCAAATAAGATTATAAAACCTTTGATAAATGCGGTCACCTATCCTTTGATGATGGTTGGACTTTCACTTCTTATAATTGTAGGTGTTGGTGTGTATATGGTGCCTCCACTTATGGAATTTGCGAAAAATGCACAATGGACAGGAAGTGCGAAATCTTTGGTTTCCCTTTCTAATTTTGTGAAAGTGTATTGGTGGACTTTCCCTGCGGTATTGGGTGGAATAATTTTAATAATATATCTTTCATTTGCGAATTTTACAGGACCTTTGCGTGTATATTTTGATAAATGTCCGCCTTGGTCACTGTACAGAATGTTTACAGGTGTTTCTTGGCTTATGAGTTTGGCTGCGCTTGTTGAATCGGGAACTCCTATTTCAAAGGCGTTGCAATCATTAAGGCAGAATTCATCTCCTTACTTAAAAGAAAGGATTGATAGTGCCTTGATGTATATGCAAAACGGTGATAACTTGGGAACTTCGCTTAAAAAATCCGGTATGCATTTTCCAGAAGATGAACTTATAGGAGATTTGGAAATTTATTCCGAACTTGACGGATTTGAAGATTCTCTTAATGCCGTGGCAACAGAATATTTGAATACAAGTATTGAAAATATTCAAAAGCAGGCATCTATGCTTAATTCGTTTGCATTATTGCTTGTTTCCGGTATTATCGCATGGGTTTTGCTTGGTGTATTCGATATGCAAAATCAGGTACAAAATGCGATGTAGGAATATTAGTAAAGAAAATACTTGAAAAAGTTGTAAATCTTTGCTTAAATAAGTGGTATAAAACTTTAAAAGAAGGATAAAAATGACAAGAAGTGATATTATAAAAAAGATATATCAACACAAATCACACCTTTTGGTACGTGATATTGAAAAAATTGTTGATATATTGACTGAGACTATATCTTCATCTTTGGCAGATGGTCATAGAATTGAACTTCGTGGTTTTGGTGTTTTTGCACCTAAAAAACTTGCTTCAAAAATTGCATCTAACCCTAAGGGGGGTGCAAAAATAAATCTTCCTGAAAGAGTTTCTGTTAAATTTAAGGCAGGAAAACTTCTTTCAAACAAAATAAACAATAAAATATAAGCTAAAATTATGATAAAAAATATATTAAGTTGGATATCTTTTTTTGTCTTGTTTTTTATTATTTTATTATTTTCCGTGGAAAATGACAATTTAATGATTCTTAATTTATTCCCTTTTAAGGTTGGAATTGAAATGCCCGTGTATTTATATACCATTACTTTGGCTTTTCTTTCCTTTATTGTGGGAATCGGATTTGGAAGAATCTTTCGTAAATCAAAAAATCTTAAATAAAAAAAAAGGAGATTACAATTGGTAAATTGGATTAAAGATATTATAAGACCTAAAATTAAAACTATGTTTTCAAAAATAAAGGATGTGCCTGAAAATATGTGGGTACCTTGTCCTAAATGTTCGACTTTGATGTACAGGAAGGATTTGCATAATCACCTTAATGTTTGTCCGAAATGTGATTATCATCTTTTCTTGGGTGTTGAAGACAGATTTGAAAGTCTTTTTGACGATGGTAAATACAGTTTGCTTGATTTACCAAAGGTAAAAGATGATCCTATTAATTTTAAGGATTTGAAAAAATATAAGGAAAGATTGGAAACATATAGGGCAAAGACAAAATCACAAGATGCAATTGGGGTTGCAAGTGGTAAAATTGGTAAAAATGATGCTGTTGTGTGTGCTTTTAATTTTGAATTTATGGGTGGAAGTATGGGAACTTTTGTAGGGGAGGCAATTTTAAAGGGTGCCGAGCTTGCCGTTAAAAAGAATGCGGCATTTATTGTGATACCTGCTTCCGGTGGTGCAAGAATGCAAGAATCTGTTCTTTCATTGATGCAAATGGCAAGAACTACTGTTGCGGTTGATAAAGTTCGTGATGCCGGACTTCCTTATATAGTAGTATTTGCAAATCCTACTTTGGGTGGTGTTTCTGCTTCGTTTGCTATGCTTGGAGATATTCATATCGCTGAAAAAGGTGCGGTAATAGGTTTTGCCGGAAAGCGTGTTATAGAGCAAACAATTAAGCAAAAATTACCTCCGGAATTCCAAACTGCTGAGTATTTAAGAAATCAAGGTATGGTTGATATTGTTGTTCACAGAAAGGATTTAAGGGAAACAATATCCAATATATTAAAAATGCTTATGCATAATAAATAATTTGAAAATAAGGAATTTAAAATGATTTATTTAGATTTTGAAAAAAATATCAAAGAGTTAGATGTAAAAATTGAAGAGTTGTCTTCTTTGAAAGAAACTCCTACAAGAAAAAATAAACTTGAAAAACTTATTGAAAAGCGTGATGAGGAATTGGCAAAGATTTATTCAAATCTTTCATCATGGGACAGAGTTCAAGTCGCACGTCATGCAAAGCGTCCTCATACTATTGATTACATAAATGGTATGATTGACGGATTTATTGAGCTTGCCGGTGACAGAGCCTTTGCAAATGATGATGCGATTATTGGCGGTATCGGTTATCTAGGTGATACTCCGGTAATGGTTATTGGGCAAGAAAAAGGTAGCGATACCGAATCACGTATTAAACATAATTTTGGTATGCCAAAACCAGAGGGATACAGAAAAGCTATTCGCTTGATGAAATTGGCTGATAAGTTTTCACTTCCTGTGATATTTTTTGTGGATACTGCCGGTGCTTTTCCAGGTGCCGATGCAGAAGCAAGAGGTCAAGCAGAGGCGATTGCCCGTTCAATACAAGAATGTTTGGATATAGAAGTTCCATCTGTTTGTGTTGTGATTGGTGAAGGCGGTTCCGGCGGTGCAATTGCAATTGCGGTTGCAAATACTGTATTTATGCTTGAAAATTCAGTTTATTCCGTTATTTCACCGGAAGGTTGTGCCTCAATTCTTTGGAGAAGTCAGGAGCACAAGGAAGAGGCTACAAAGGCATTAAAAATGACTGCTGATGATTTATTGGAGCTTGGCATTATTGATAATATCATTAAAGAACCTGTCGGGGGTGCACATAGAAATAAAGAGGAAACTATTTCTAATGTAAAAGAAGTATTGAAAGATGAGATTAAGAAACTTTCAAAACTAAGCAAAAAACAAGTGAGAGAGAAGCGTATTTTAAAGTTTGAAAATATGACGAGAAAATAGGCTTTCTTATGTGGACACCGGAAACAGATATAAGCAAAAATCTTACTCTTTGGATTACACATGAATGCAATATGACTTGTGAATTTTGCAGGGATTCTGCTCATAATGGTTGATACCAGAGGGACAATATATAACAAAGACGGAAAATTGATTTTGAATAATGAAAAAATTCTTGAAAATATGAATGGAAATACAAGGGTTTAATATGGTAAAACTTTTTATTGTAAGGCATGGTGAAACAGAACTTAACGGTCGTGGCATAATTCAGTGTCAAGTTGATACATATTCCATAAATGAAAATGGAAAGACTGATGCTCACTATGTTGGGCAAAATTTACCAAAAGATATTGAAATAATTATATCTTCACCCCTTAAACGTGCAGTTGCTACTGCGTCAATAATTTCTACATACAACAATGCTCCTATAATGCTTGTTGATGGATTGGAAGAAATGTATGGCGGAAATATAAACACTATGACAATCAGTGAATTTGGGGCGATGAAATTTAATCCACCTTTGATTTATAAGGGATATGTGTCGGGTAAGGATTTTGTCGTAGGTGAAGGTCAAACTATTCGTGATTGTATGTTTTTGAATGATTTGGAATATCAAAATTTTTCATATCCTGACGGCGAAAGTAAAGCACAAGCAAAAGCAAGGTTTGAAAAGGCTATTTTAGATTTTGTTAAAAAGTATCCTCAGTATGAAAAAATTATTGTTGTATCTCATGGATTTACGATTAAGTCATTTGTTGCTGGTATTCCAGAACTTTCTGATTTTAAAATGATGAGACATAGGGAAATTTTGGAATTTAATTTGGAAAATAATAAATTCATTTTTGAAAATTACAAAAAGTTTGAAAGATAGACTATTTTACCTCTATCCAAAGCGGTGTATGGTCGGACGGCTTTTCATTACCTCTCGGTTCAATGGAAATACCCGCAGAGGTTATTAAATCTTTTGCTTTATCATTTGTTAAGAAATAATCAAGAAGTATTCCGTATCCTTTTTGAAAGCACCCTCCCCTATATCCAAAGTAAGTATATGCCTTATCATTATCTGGATCAAAAATGCGGTATGTGTCATTGAAACCTAAATCAAATACTTCTTGCATAGCTTGTCTTGATTCTGGTTGTGCAATAGCATCATTAACAAATGCGAGAGGGTTGTAAATTTCCCTATCGGTAAGGGCGACATTGAAATCACCGCCAAGGATTATAGGTTCGTCATTTTTAAGAAGTGTTTGTAAGTGTTCTTTGAAACGTTCCATCCACAAAAGTTTGTATGAGAATTTTTCCGATGGAACAGGATTTCCGTTCGGTGCATAGACGCTTGCAACTCTTAATCTGCCGTCAATCAATGCCTCTATATAGCGGGCGGAAGAATCCTCTTTATATGTTGGAAGTCCTGTGACAACATCTTCGATAGAATAGCGGGAAAGTATTGCTACACCGTTGTATGCTTTCTGTCCGTAAACCTTTATATTATAACCTTCATTTTCAAAAAATTCGTATGGAAATTGTTCATTTTGACATTTAATTTCTTGCATTAAAATAACATCGGGACTTTCATTTTTTATCCAATTTAAGATATTTTCAAGATGTGCACGAACTGAATTTACATTAAATGTTGCAATTATCATTTTAATTTCCTTTTAATTACTGTATTTGAATTTTAAACTTTCATTTATAAAATTTGGGACAACTGCATAAACAGACATACCCAATTTTTCATCAAAATATTCTTTTAACTTAGCGACCTCATCAAACTTTGACAGCCAATAATTTACGGTGCCATATTTATGTCTTTTCATCAAATCAACCAGCCGTTGTTCTAATGTAACATAACCTTCCTTTACTGCAAGATTATCAGCAAGTTCAACAAGTCTGTCATATTCATTGATAGAAAGATTATTTATAAAATCGAAATAAAAATGTTTATCATCTTTATTAATTCCATTAAAAAGATAAGAATTTTCTTTGATATCCAATTTATCAATAAAGCCATGGGTGATACAAAATCTTGCAAGTTCTGTATATCCCTTTGATGTTAGTAATTTGAACCCTTCTATTTCATGGAAATGAACACCGAATTCAGAATTAATTTCAAGGCATCGCCCTATATCATGAAAAAGTCCACCAAGGTAAGCATATCTTTCATCCATATTTAATTTTTTTGCAATGCTTGATGCTATGTTTGCAACATAATAAGAATGATTAATCCAACCCAAAGTTATGTTATTATTTTTACAAAGTTGTGTAGCCTCTGTGAATAATTCTTCTACTTGTTTGTCAGTTGGTAACATAACATTTCCTACTCAATACAACAATTAACAGCCTTTTTTATACTCTCTTTTAACTTAGACATAGTGCCGGATTTTTCCGCCTTTGCAGGCTCCGGTTTATCCTTTGCCACTTCCTTTATGTTCGC
>JAAVBO010000003.1:0-59955 GCA_014803575.1 bacterium
ATATATATAGTATCTGCATTAGCGTTAATTGTTAGCAAGGAAGAGCCTACGACTCCCAATGCTGTTAAGATATAAGATTTGTTCATTTTCTTTTTTTTCCTTTCGTTTTGTTGTTAATAAAATCTTCTCGGGAGGAAGTTTGGTTTCTATATCGCCATCCCCCTACCCCCCTATGGTGATGGCGCGTAATTAACTTCGTAATTACGAACTTAGTGCTTCATTTATTTTCATTTTGTTTTTCTCACTCCTTTATTAGTTAATAAATTCTTGTAGAGGGTTTCCAGTCAGCAGGTGGGCGCCCTCCGCCCCTTCAGGGCGCCCACGGTCGTTTCACTCCCATTGTGCTGACTTATTTTTTTCCATTCTATTTCTCTCACTCTTTAATTAATATTTTTTTTAATAGCATATTTAAGTATGCGAGCCGCCCGGCGCCCGAATTTTTCGGGCGGCTCGCTGTGACCCCAAATTCTTATTTAATTTCATATTATTCTCCTCCATAAATTCTCGGGAGGGAGGAAGCGAAGACCATGAACAAAAAATACTTCCTCCCATATCTTTATTCTCCTATTCCGGATATACACTCTTTACATACCCACTTGGACATGCTGTCACTACCTCTCGGATAGTCCCCGCAGGACACTTTATCTCTTCACATAATGTGGCACTACGGCTTTTCGCATAAGTCCCTATCTCACATTCTTTACATATCCTTGAAGTTTTGTCGTAATACATACCGTCCTTTGAACATTCGCACTTGCCATTAGTGTACGTCGCCTTCTCCGAACAGTAATTAATCGACGCAGGCACGCAGTACTCCTGTAAGATTTCTGTTATGGTTTTTGTTTTTGAGTGAACCGTGGGTGTGTATGCAAACAAACTCACTATACTGATACTAATGATAATATTTGGTTTAATTAAATGATACATTTTGTTTCCTCCCTTTTTTCTGTGGGGAGTTTACAAACCATTAACAATATGGCACGACACTTTCGTGTATAATGATTATATATTATACATATATGTATATATACCTTATATAGCCGTACTCCCCAAAGGGGAAGCCGACCATCATTTTTACGAGTTGTTTTCTCGTTGTTAAAGGGTTTGTAAGTCCCTGACTTGCTTTTGCTAAGTCATAAATTATATTAATATAATTTTTTAGTATTGTAAAGAAAAATTATAAACCGAAATCAGGAAGTTTTTCGCCTCCTAATATATGTATATGAAAATGTGGAACAGATTGTCCGCCGAAATATCCCGTATTGGCAACTAATCTGTAACCTTTGTCATCAAGTTTGTATTCCTTTATTATGTCGTTGATAGCATTTATCAAATCAAGTTTTTCTTCCTCGGATGCGTTAATTCCGAAAGTTGTGTATGATTCATATTCTCCCTTTGGAAGGACTAAAAAGTGGTGGGGAGCTTTTGGATATAGATTTTTTATTACAATAGTATTTTTGTTTTCGAAAACCTTTGTCGATGGGGCTGTGCCATTTATTATTTGTGCGAAAATATTATCTTTTTTGTATGTCATATTTTTTCCTATTTGATGTTGATTTTTTATTTATTTTAGTATAACATTAAAAAGAATTCAAGAAAACAATTAAAAGGTGTAGATGTTGAAAAACAGAATTGAAATAGATGATGGATATTCAAAAGAGTTAGATGTTAATTTGCTTGATGAATATGTCGGTAAACGTTTGAAATTAAGACGCGTTATGCTTCGTATGAGTCAAGATGAGCTTGCTTCTATGATTGGTGTTACTTTTCAGCAAGTGCAAAAGTATGAAAGTGGTGCAAACAGAATTAGTGCAAGCAGGTTATTTATTATTTCTAAGGTTTTGCAGGTAGATGTAGGTTTCTTTTTTCATGGACTTGAAAAGGAAATTCCTGCGGTCGATGATGTATTCAATTGCTCTGATTTAGATAATAATCATGTATCGGAAGAGGAAGTTGCATTTGAAGATCCTATGAATAATACGGAAACTTTGCGATTGGTTAATGCTTATTGGCGTTTGACCGATCCTAATAAAAGACAAAAAATCCTTGATTTTATTGTTTCTATGACAGGAAGTTTTTAATAAATAAATCAGAAATTAAAATTTGTTTTATATTCTGAAAACTTTTCGGAACATATAATATTATTTATATCTTTTATATTTATAATTTTATTATAAATTGGAAGTGTTGACAGTTTTATTAATTTATTTGATTTTTCAATACAGATTTTTTTGTAATTTTCAATTTTTAAATTTAATGTTTCAAGTTCGTTATTTATTTTTATAAATTCTTGATTTGTTGTAAGTGGTGAATGTTTTTTTGAATCTTTTAATAAAGACATTGTTAATGATAAAAGTGTTGTTTGATTATCATAAATTTCGTTGAAATTTTTTGGTTGTTCCTTTGCAATAAGGTTTATTTTTATTATGTTTTTTAATGCCTCTTTATCATTTATTAAATATCCCTTTGATATATTTACAAGTTGGGGAATTAAGTTTAAATTATTTTTTATTAATTTGATTTGATTTTCTTTTATTTTTATTATTTCTTTTTTCAGTGTATGACTTTTTGTTATGGGAAGAATGGATATAAATATTATGAATAATATTATTAATGTGAACAGTGCAATTTTAATATATTTTTTATTCATAATTTCTCCTTTTTTGATTTTTACTCATTATATATCAGTTTTTTTTTATTTTCTACATAAAGTTTTGCTTTCCATTTATTATTTTTTTTTGTATTATATATTCATAAGGAGAGAGAAATGTCTTTTGAAGGAAAAAATTCTTTTAAAAAAAATGATGGTGGTGCAGTTTTACTTCAAACCCTTTTGGGATTGGGACTTATGGTTGCAATGACTCCTATTATTTTAAGTCAGATACGAAAATATAACGAATCTATTAACAGAGAAGAGGTTATTTCCCAGATGTCATTACTTCAAAAGGCGGTGACTTCTTATATCTCGTTTGACAGAACTTCTGTGCCTAACGGGTGTGTTGTGAAATCGGGAAATGAAATGAAAAATTTGCTTTCTGATTATGGTGGTGAAAGAATTGCTACCTCAAATGCGTTTGGGCAGACTTATTCATTTATTACATGTAAAAAAACTATTGGGTCCGGTGAAAATTCGTCTGATATTATAGAGGCTGCAATTTTTGCAAACGGTGAAGTTGATGATTTAACTTTGAATAGTATCGGTGAATATTTATTTGATCAGGGTGTTGTGCTTTCGAATAATGATCATATTGAACTTACAAATTATAATGCCAAATTGTCATCGACACTTAAAAATGAAATTTCTAATGTTATAGGCAGTAGGGGTGCGTTGGTTATGTTTGTAAGTGATGCCTTTATGGTGTCGGATTATTTGTATATAAATAAAGGACCGGGTGGAACTACATCTGTTAATACTATGCTTGCAAACATAAATATGAATGGAAACAGTTTGGTTGATGTTTATAAGGCGAATGGAAGTACCTTAAATATTATGAACAATTTGAGAGTTGCAGGGCTTGCAGGAAAGCAATTAGAATTGGCAGATTCAACAGTGACGGGAATTCTTTCAATTGAAAATACGGAGCCTTTTTCTCCAGATTCATCGGATGATAGTATGAAAATAACTACAAATACCATTGATATAAATTCTTTGCAAGTGACAAATGCCAATGTTTTGAATGCGTTTTTTGATCCGGGTGATTTAAAAACGAATCAGTTGGATACAAAAACACTTATAATAGAAGGTGATTTAAATGTTGTGCCGGTTGCCGGTGAAGGAAAAGAGCCGGTTTGGAATTTTGCCGCATCAAATGTTTTGGCAGATAATCTTTATTCAAAGGGAAGTGTCAGTAATAAGTTTGCAAATATATATTTAAAAGATGATGAAGATGGTGTTGAAAGTTATATATATGATGGAACATTTATTGAGAATGGTTTGTATTTTGAACCTAATAAAAGCAGTAAGATAAGTTTATCTGGTGTGTCGGAAGTTGTTGATATTTGTGTTAATGGTTCTACATCCGGTTCTTATAATTGTTTATCTACTAATGTTATTAATATTTATAATCAAATTCTTTCTTTGTGGACAAAGTTTTATAATAAGGCAGGGGGAGTTTAATATGACTGTTGCAATGAAACATAAGGACAGTATTGGATTGGGTGTTATTGAAATAATACTTGCTATTGCCATTATGATGATTATTACACCTGCTGTTTTGAAATATTCGTTTAAGGAATTGTATGAAGTAAAATATATAAATATAGCGAAGCAATTAAAACAGATTGAAAAATCATTGCTTAATTATGCGGCTATTGAAAAACAGAATTGGTCTAATGGGGCGTCGGGAACTATTACAAAAGATGTTAGAAGTTTTCTTGTTTCCAATTATGGTTTGGATGATACTATTTCTCCTGATATAACTAATGATATGAGGATTAAATATTCAAAAGATGCCGAAGGAGTGGCTAATGTGTTTGCCGTTTTGAATCTTGATGAACTTGGACTTGATGAAATGGAATTTAAACAGACTTTGCTTTATGCTGGTGATACAGTTGGATTTAAGGAAGATAATAATGCTTATTCTGTTACTGGAGCTTGGTCTGAACCATTTGCAAATATTTCAGGAAATATTAATGGAACTAATATTGTTGTGATTAAAATTGATGATACGAATCTTGAAAATGAATATTCTTCATCTAATTATTTATATAGAAATAATCAAGGTGGTGCAGAAGGAAATAAAATGAGGGTTAATTTAAGTCTTGGGGGTTATAATATAAATAATTTTGGAACAATAGAGGCGTCAAATTTAAAGTCTTCTACCAATGATGCTGAGAGAGTTAGTGAAATCAGATTTAATAATGGGATGTTTGAGGGAAGTATTGATGTTATAAGCAGTGTTATTTTAAAGGGATTATTTTTATTTGCAACTAATGCTTATGTGAAAACGCCAAGGGTTGAAATTTCTTATTTATCTGATTCTTTTTCTGTATTAAAAGAGTTGATTGCAGAAAATGCTAAATTACAAAATGCGTCTTCGTCTTCTTCCGGTGCGTTGTCTTTCCATTCAAATATTGTTGTGGAAGGAATATCAACATTGAATAATTTGGTTGTTCAAAATATGCAAATGTCAAATTTGGGACCAAATCCTGATAAATATACTCCGCTTAGTATATCACCAAGACAAGATACTAAATTAAGGATGGAAATTGCAGCAAATGATATTGATGAATTATATACTCAAACTATTACTATAAAAAATGGGCATATAATGAATACGGGTGGTTGTTTTAGCAGTTCGGAAGGAGCACTTTTTTTAAAGAGGTCTGATTTTTCCGGTTTTAATATTATGGATGCTTGTCATACCCCTATATCAAAAACTAATCCTAACGGTTGTGACGGAAGAACTTTGAATAAAATTAATCTTCAGACTTTTATGAGCACTTTTAATTCCGGTTTAAGTGATTTATCACGAAGGATAAATAATATGTAAGAGGGTAGGGATATGAAAAAGATTAAAGATGAAAATGGAAATATTTTGTTGGAAGTCTTGCTTATGTTGGCAATTATGATGGTTGTTTTTCCTATTATTCAAAAGAATATAAAGGAAAAGTCCGATACTCTTCGAAATCAATTGGTTGTGAAGGATATGATGAAACTTAAAACTGCAACTGAAAATTATTTGAAACTTAAACCTGATATTCCGGAGGGAGTGCATCTTGTTGATATCGCTATATTGGAGCAAAACGGTCTTCCGAAAAATTTCAAAACATCTAATATTATAGGACAGAATTATCGTGTGAAAATGCGAGCTACTCGTAAATCGGATGGAAATCTTGAATATGATGCTATTATTATTGCTGATGGAAATGCTGATATTCCCGATATGCGTATTAGAGATATTGTTAAGGAAAGTAGGGGATTTGGCGGATATTTGGAAGATGGTATCATTTATGGAACAAGTTGGTCTTTGGATGGGTCCGGTTGGGAAGAAAGTTGGGCTACTCCACCTTTGATATTTAAGGTCGGTTTTGCAAAGAAAGATTATCAATATATTTCAAGAAATGGTATTGGTTCTTCTATGATGCAAACAGATTTATTTATGAATCTTAATGATATAGAAATGGTTACGGATTTTATTATTTCAAAAGGTAAAGAAGTGAGTTTTGGTGAAAGTGAGGAAGGTTTTATTGAGGTTAATGATTTATTTTTATCATCAAATGGAACAGCAAGCGCGAGTATATTATCTATTGATTCCAGTTTAAAATTGAATGATGTTATGGATGCGACTAATGCAACGGTGACTTTTCCAAACGGGATAAATCAACCGGATATTGGGATAAATGATGATAATGCGGAATATGTTTATCTTCATGATACATTAAATGTTACATCAGATTTTACAACAAACCCGTTGGAAGAAAATAGGTTTAGTTTTGTTGATACGAATAAATTGTCTGCGGACAGTTTAGTTGATATGTATGTTGGCGGTTTGATTAAAACTCCTGAGTTATCAACAACTTTTGCGAAGTTTGGAACTGTTGATTTATCAAGTGTTAATATAGATTCAAAGTTGTCTGATAATCAATATATGACTTATGAAATTAATGATTCTACAAAATATTCATCTGTTGGTTTTGTGTTTGGAAATATAAAGAGTAAATTGAAGCCCAATAAATATTATATAAATGGTCTTAATGTTAATCTTTCCGATGTTGTTGTTAAGAAAGTTAACAGTCAATTATTGGGAAAGCGAATTGGAAATGTTGTTATTACCGACAAGACTCCATTATCTGTTATTTTAAGAGCTCTTAGTTATGAATATGCCGATATTTACAGGCTTGTGACCAATACTTACAGTGGTATGATTAATCCTCTTCCCGGTTTAAAGTATGAAGAAAAATACAGATGTGCAAAACAACAATGTTTCGGATTTGAAGATAATGATTATATGTATTGGTCAGAATGACAGATAATTTTTTCTTCGTTTTCAATTTCGTTGATTAAAATTTCTTGAAATTGTTCCTTTGATAATTTGCCGGTTGGAATTGGTGGAAGTATGTGAACTTCTATTGTTCCTTTGTGTTTTAAAAATCCGTGTTTGGGCCAGAACAGTCCTGAATTGATTGCGATTGGGACAACCCATTTATTTTGCATTGTTTGTGTAATAATGCTTAGTCCGGATTTGTATTTTACTTTTGTATTTGGTTTTGTTCTTGTTCCTTCCGGAAAAATGATTATGTTTCTTGTTTTTAATCTGTCATTGAATTTTGTGTTGAGTTTTTGTAGGGTTGTTTTTGTGGCGTTGCCTCTGTCTACTACTATGTTTCCTGCTTTTAATAAAGTTAATCCGAAAAGCGGGATGAAGGTGAGTTCTTTTTTAAACATAAATACACAATTTTTAAGGATATATTGGTATGCGACTGTTTCCCAGGCTGATTGATGTTTTGATGCAAATATTACATTTTGATTTTGCGGAATGTTTTCTTGTCCCTTTACATTATATGTTATTTGGCAAATGTATTTTAATAAAGTAAGTATTGTAAAGCTCCACCAATATGAGATTTTTATACTTGCTTTTTTTGGAAATATTAAGGCGATGGTTGCAAGTAATGTGAAAAAAGCTGTTATTGTAAAAAATAGAATGTTAAATATTATTGAGCGAATGTATATCATTATAAATTTTCCTGTATTTTAAGTATGAAAGTTGATTCGAATCCGGCTTTGTTCCATAAATATGTTAATATGTATTTATTATATTCACTGAAAGTCAGTTTAAGTAATTGTTTATTTGAAAGTATGCTTGGTTTTTGTTCTGAAAAAGTGATAGGATGTTCAATTATCCTTATATGGGGAATATATTTTTCAAATATTAATTTGCTTCGTGGCATATGGTAGTAAGATGTCATAAGGCGAATTGATTCTATGTTATTTCTTTTTATCCAATTTGCACTTTCCAATCCGTTTTCTATGGTGTTTTCCGCACGACCCATAAATATGCGGGATTTTAAATTGTCCTTTGATGTTTTTAGTAATTTTCCCTTTTGTAAATCGTTTATGGTTTTATCAATTAATTTTTCAAGGGAGCTTTGTTTATATATTCCCGATATGAAAAGTTTTTTTGCATTTCCATTTGCAAATTCCTTTATACTGTCGGTAATGCGTTTTTGTTCGCCTGTTAAAACTATGATTGCGTCGGTTGGTTCGTTGGGTGATGTATCTTTGAAATTAAGATTATATGCAAATATGAAAAATCCTATTATATATACAAAAAATAATGCAAATAATATAAGGATTATTTTTTTGCTTCGTTCTTCGTTTAAAAAAGTATTGTTTGTCGGTTTGAAACCTTCTTTGTATTTTTCTACTACTTCCATTTTATACCATTTGGTTTAAAGTTTTATTTACGGTTAAAACTGCTGTGATTTTGGATATTATTCCGGCAATTACAGGTATAAAGAGTATATACCAGTAAATGTTTGATGAAAAGTTAAAATTTGAAATTATGCCACCGTCAATGTTGCCGGCAAATTTTTTGATGACAGCTATTGTTAAGCAGGCTGTTATGTAGCCGGAGATACCTCCGGAAATTGACAGTTTCATCATTTGGTTGGAAAAATGTTTTGATATATAGTTGTTTTGTGCTCCTACCATATGCATAATTTCAATTACGTTTTGATTTGCGATTAAGCCTGATTTTGTGGCGTAGGCAATGGTGATTGCTGTTGTTGAAAGAATTAAAATTATTATTAACCCAAGAAGTGTTTGAAGTGCGGATATTGTTTTTGAAAATTCGTTCATCCATGATTCATAGGTTTCAAGTGTGATAAGGTTAGAGTAGTTTTTTATTTCCTCTGTTAATGCTCTTATATTAAGAGGGATTATGTCTGAAATTTCAACGGTAATTATTCGTGGAAGCGGAATGTCGAGTTTATCTTTTCCAATTTCACCAAGCCATGGTTTTAAAAGGTCGGTTGTTTCCTTTATATTCATTGCATAGGAGGATTTTATCCCAGGAGTTTGTTTTAAAATTAAAGTTATATTTTTTATGCGTTCCTCTATTTCTTTGTTTGGATTTTTGTGTTTCATATCCGGCAGAACTTGTATCGTGATGTTGCTTGACATACGTTTGTTCCAATCCGTTGTTAAATCGTTTCCTATCATTGCGGTTGCAAATGTGATTGATGCCAAAAATACCATAAATGCCGTGATAAATGGTAGGAAGCCTTTGTTTATATCTGATTTGAATGCAATATCGGTTTTTAGCATTTTTATTCCTTTGTTAAATATCCGTTTTCAAGGTGAAGGACAGGGAATTTGAATTGTTTTATTAAATTTTTGCTGTGGGTGGCAATTATTATTGTTGTTCCCATTTTATTTAATTCCAGAAATAAGAACAGTAGTTTTTTTGCCATTTCTTCGTCAACGTTTCCGGTTGGTTCGTCGGCTATTAAAATGTTTGGATTGTTTATCACAGCACGAGCGATTGCGACGCGTTGTTGTTGTCCGCCGGATAAAAATGGAGGTTTTTCATTTATAAATTTTTTAAGTCCGACCCATTCGATAAGTTCTGGGACATGGGTATGAATATATTTTTCCGTTTTTCCGATAATTCTTAATGGAAGGGCGATATTATCAAGGACCGATAAATGGTCAAGGAGGCGGTAATCTTGGAAAACTATGCCTATTTTTCGTCTTATGTTTGCCATATCCTTTTGCTTTATATAGTCAATATCCTTGCCAAAAATTTTGATTTTGCCACGGCTTGGACGATTTGCAAGGTGGATTAAGTTTAAAAGAGATGTTTTTCCGGCACCGCTTGCACCGGTTAAAAAATAAAATTCGCCTGATGCTATTTCAAGGTTTATATCCTTTAAAACCTCTGCATTTGTTCCATAGCGAAGTCCCACATTTTGAAGACTTATTATTGTTTTATTGTTTTCTTTTGTTGGATTCATTTATGCCTCCATCAATATATGATACTTAAAATTTTGAAAATTACAAATATTTATTTGGTAAAATGATATTTTGTGTTGATTCTAATGAAGAATCTATTATTATTAGTTTATGTATTTATAAAAAATATGGGGAAATTCAAATGATTATTAAATGTCCTAAATGCAATACGGAATTTGAAATTGAAGATAGAATCATTCAAAATAAAAAAATGAAATTTCAATGTGCGGAATGTTCGTTTGTTTGGAGTGTCGGAAGTGATGAGGAAGAACTTCATACGTCGGAGATGGAAACAAAACAACTGATTAATTCCGATGATGTGGAAAAGGAAAAAAAGAAACTTCTTTATGGACTTGGCGTTGAAGAAAAGAGTATGGAAAAAAAATCCGTATGGTATAAGGATTTATTTACTGTCAGAAATGGTATAGTGTTTTTATTGGGTGTTTTTTTATTTCTTGTTATCTTTTTTGTTTTTGATTTCCTTTATGATGCTAAAAATGAAAATGTTTCAAAGGAAAGACAAAATATTTTTGATAGAAAAGATAATAAATTTGATACTTCTAAATTATATATAGAGCTTGCAAAACCACTTACTTTGGTAAGGGAAGGAAATAATGACTATATCATTATTCGTGGTTTCGTTTATAATCCAAGCAGTGAAACTTTGCCTGTTCCAAAACTTATTATAAAACTTGAAAACAAGGATGAAAGAGTTTTGCAGGAGCAGGAACGTGAAATTGATGTGCAAATACTTGCTCCGCTTGAAAAGACTGATTTTATGTTTAAGGTTTTCAAATTTTCTGGTCAAGTGCAAAGGGTTAAAGTTGAATTTGATGATATGAATAAAATTTAATTTAAAAACGGAGGCGTTATGAAGAAAATATTTTTGATATTGTTTTTATGCGTTGGTGTTAATGCAAATGCCTCTTGGGTAAATTGGTTTAAACTTTCGGATCAACTTTATAAAATTTATGTGGTGTCTGATAATACTTTGGAAACTACGGCAGGTTTTTTTCTTACAAGTTTTCCTTGCTATGGGCAATATAGTCAGGAGTATTACAAAACGGTTGCAGGGAAAAATATGATTACTCTTTATTGTTTGGAACCGCCAAAGGAAATTTATCTTACCTATAATACCAAACCATTGGGAAGTTTTTTCTCCTTACAGGAAAAGGCACAAGGTTATATGATTTGTCCCGTTGAAGTTATTGGAAATTTTGCAGGAGGGGTTGTCCCAAGGATGCAGGTAAAGATTGAAGATTGTGAAAAGAAAGAGCTTAATTATAATGCCAACAAAAATATTATAAAAGAATATGATGGAGTTGAAATTTAGATATGGATAAGCAGATTTTTAATTTCACGGTTGAGGCAGAATTTAATGATTGGCGAATCGATAAATGGTTGGCGAAAATGGTGCCTACCGTATCGCGTGTGAAACTTCAAAAAATGATAAAGGCGGGCTTTGTCCTTGATGGTAATGATGAAGTTGTTGCTGATGTCAGGCTTAAAATTTCAGAAGG
This sequence comes from bacterium, assembly GCA_014803575.1. Lineage (GTDB taxonomy): Bacteria > Pseudomonadota > Alphaproteobacteria > Rs-D84 > CACZYB01 > CACZYB01. The sequence goes on from JAAVBO010000003.1 coordinate 11,476, forward strand.
GGAAAGTTTTACCGTTATCATAGTGCCGGAGGAAAAATCCTTTATTATGAAGCCACAGGAAATTCCTCTTGATATTTTATTTGAAGATGAAGATTTGATTATTATAAATAAGCCTGCTGGTATGGTGTGTCATCAGGGTGCCGGTCGTGAAGACGGGACTTTGGTGAATGCTCTTTTGTATCATACAGGCGGTGTGCTTTCGTCCTTTGGTGCGGAGGCTGGTCGTGCCGGTATTGTGCATAGGCTTGATAAGGATACAAGTGGTGCGATGATGGCGTGTAAATCTGACAGGGCGCATATTGAGATGTATAAGCAATTTGCGAATCACTCGGTGGAGCGGGAATATTATGCTCTTGTTTGGGGAATTGTGAATCCTATCAGTGGTGTGATTGAAAAAAATATAGGACGTAATCCCAGAAACAGACAGGAAATGCAAGTTATGATTGACGGGGGAAAGCCTGCGATTACAAATTATGAAACTGTGGAAGTTTTTACCGGTGCGAAATTTAAGCCGGTAAGTCTTTTAAAGTGCAAACTTGAAACAGGGCGGACTCATCAGATAAGGGTGCATATGGCGTCAATGGGAAATCCCATTATCGGGGATGCGGTTTATTGTAATATGCAAAAGCATTTGGTACAGATTGAAAATAAGGATGTTAAATCTATGTTGGCATCGGTAAAACGGCAAATGCTTCACAGCAGGAATATAAAATTTACTCATCCTATTACTGGAGAAGTGTTAAAATTTGATGCAAAGATTCCGGATGATATGCAAACGGTAATTGACTTTTTTAAATATGAAATATAAAGGAGAATTGAAAATGGAAATGATAAGAAAAATTGGTGTGATGGGTATTAACTTTTTAAAATCGGTCGGACAGTTTCTTGTGTTTTTTATGCAGGCGATTCATAATTGGTTTTTGCCACCTTATTATCCTAAGATTTTATTAAGACAAATGATAGAGATAGGATTTTATTCTCTTCCCGTTGTATCGTTGACGGCGTTGTTTTCGGGAATGGTGCTTGCACTTCAAAGCTATTCAGGTTTTTCCAAATTTTCAGCCGAAGGAGCGGTTGCAACGGTTGTGATAATTGCTATTATACGTGAGCTTGGTCCTGTGTTTGCAGGGCTTATGGTTGCAGGGCGAATCGGTGCGACTATGGCAGCAAGTATTGGAACTATGCGTGTGACGGAACAGATTGATGCCTTGAAAACTTTGTCAACGAATCCGTTTAAATATATAGTTTCGCCTAGGGTTTTGGCCGGTATTATCGTTCTTCCGTTTTTGGTTATAATTGCAGATATAATCGGTGTGTTCGGTGGATTTTTAGTTGGAGTTAATGTGTTGGATTTTAATCCGTATGTATATATCAAAAATACTTATAACAGTTTAGAATTGATGGATGTTTTTGTAGGTTTTGTTAAAGCGTCTGTGTTTGGCGGGATTATAACTTCGCTTGGTTGTTATTACGGATATTATACTGATGGTGGTGCAGAAGGTGTTGGAAAGGCGACAACTAATGCGGTTGTGATTTCTTCTATTTTAATACTTATTTCAAATTATATTTTAACTGCGTTGTTTTTTAATAAATAGAGGTGTGATATGGCAAATAAAGATACGAATCCGGTAATAGAGCTTAAAGGTGTATATAAATCGTTCGGATCAAAGTATGTTCTTCGTAATTTCGATTTGACTATTAACAAGGGCGAATCGGTTGTTATGCTTGGACAATCGGGTATGGGTAAATCTGTTAGTATAAGGTTGATGTTGGGACTTTTGGAATCGGACAGCGGTAGTATTAAAATAAACGGGAAAGAGATTTCGAATTTCAGTAATGAGGAGTTTTATGAAAACAACAAAAAAATCGGAATGCTTTTTCAAAATGGTGCTTTGTTTGACAGTATGAGTGTGTGGGAAAATGTTGCGTTCAGTTTGTTGAACGTAGAGCGAATCGCTCCGGATGTTGCAAAAAAAATTGCGATTGAAAAATTGGCAGATGTTGGATTGCCGGCAAAGGTTGCGGATATGATGCCTTCGGAACTTTCCGGCGGTATGAAAAAACGTGTCGGGCTTGCCCGTGCGATTGCGGATAATCCTGATATTATTTTCTTTGATGAGCCTACAACGGGGCTTGATCCTATTATGTCGGATGTTATAAATGATTTGATTGTTCGTTGTGTAAAACATATAGGGGCGACGGCTCTGACCATTACGCATGATATTGCGTCGGCGAAAAAGATTGCAGACAGAATTATTATGCTTCGTGATGGGCAAATTGTGTGGAGCGGAACGCCAGATGATTTATCTAATCCAAAGGATGAATATGTTGAAAAATTTGTGAAGGGTGTTTCGATTTAATCTTTAACCTATTAAATTTACAGGTGTTTTACCTCTCCCCATGAGCATTTTTTCCTTGTGGTTAAGGGAATTTTGTGATATTATATATCAGGTTAAAATTTAATAACTTAATAAGGAGAGAAAAATGAATAAAAAGATTTTAACATCTATGTTAGTTCTTAGTGGACTTTTGTTTGGTGGGGATGTGTTTGCTGCTGACTATATAAATATAGAGGGGGAAGGTATTTGTGAAATGGCATTGCCGGCAAATGTGATGAAGGAAAAGAATAATTTTGAGTTTGCGTATTCTGATAAAGACATATTTTTTGATGATGAAGGGGAGGAATATGTTGGTTTTGATAAATTATTAAAAGAGATACGGAGTATTTTGCCTGATGCGGTTATTACATCATATAAGTGGGATATTGGAAATACTAATGATATGTTTTTTAATATAGATACAAAATTGCAAAAGGATTTAATTGGTTTAGTAGGAGTTGAGTATGCCGATAGTGAAATGTATGAAGGTATATTCTATGATTTAACAGATGAATTTACATCTTCTAAGGAATTTTTGGATTGTAAAGATATGGCGATTAAATCAGCAATGAAAAATGCGATGGATAAAGCGAAGATTTTAAAAGCTAAGATTGTTTATGGTTTTAATAATGATGTAGTTTATAAAATTGAAGATGGTAAAATTAGATATTATAGTAGAACATCTTATAAGGCTGTGGCTGATTAGTTTTATTGACTTATTTATTAAAGTTTGTTAAACTCCTATTTTGATGTAGGAGTTTTTTTTATGAAGAGTAAAGTTGTTTTTGAATGTCAAAATTGCGGGGCAAAATATTCCAAATGGATGGGTAAGTGTGAGGCTTGTAATTCTTGGAATACTGTTGTTGAATCTCGGGATGAAATGTCCGCAATACCTACTGGACTTACCGCTGGAGTTGGCGGTGTAAAACTTTCCTTTTCAAATCTTGATGGTGAAACATCCGATTATCCGAGAATTTCTTGTGGTATAAAGGAGCTTGACAGGACACTTGGCGGTGGGCTTGTTGCTGGCGGTGTGATACTTGTCGGCGGTGACCCTGGGATTGGAAAATCAACTATACTTTTACAGGCAGTTTCTAATGTTGCAAGGGGTGGTAAAGTTTTTTATTTAACCGGTGAAGAATCGGTTAATCAAGTAAGGATGAGGGCAGGTCGGCTTGGGCTTTCGGATGCTCCGGTGAAGTTGGCGGCGAATTCGAATATTCGCGATATTGTTGCAACCCTTAAAGAAGAAGATGATGTAAAGGTTGTTGTGATTGATTCCATACAGACTATGTTTTTGGATAATATAGAATCGGCACCTGGGACTATATCACAGGTTCGAAGTTGTGCGAATGAGCTTATCAGACTTGCGAAACTTAAAAACTTTACTTTGTTTTTAATTGGGCATGTGACAAAGGAAGGGGCGATTGCCGGTCCTAGAGTTTTGGAGCATATGGTCGATACGGTTTTATATTTTGAAGGCGAGCGTGGGCATCATTTTCGAATCCTTCGTTCGGTGAAAAATCGTTATGGGGCGACCGATGAAATTGGTGTGTTTGAAATGACTGATAAGGGATTAACCGAGGTTGCGAATCCGTCAGCTTTGTTTTTGGCGGAGCGTCGCGGGAATATTTCCGGTTCGTCCGTGTTTGCGGGAGTTGAGGGAACGCGTCCTTTACTTCTTGAAATACAGGCGTTGGTTTCTGCGTCAAATTATGGTAATGCAAAGCGGTCAGTTGTCGGGTACGATTTGGCGAGGCTTTCTATGATTACGGCGGTTTTGGATGCAAGATGTCATCAGGAATTTTACAACTATGATATATTTTTAAATATTGCCGGCGGGCTTAAGATAACAGAGCCTGCGGGTGATTTGGCGGTGGCGGCGGCTTTGATGTCATCGAAAAACAATATACCGGCACCTGCGGATATGGCTATTTTTGGTGAGATTGGGTTGTCCGGTGAAATAAGGGCTGTAAATTTAATGGATTTGCGTGTGAAGGAAGCGGCGAAGCTTGGCTTTAAACGTGTGTTGATGCCTAAATCTGTGAAGAAAAAGAATATGTCGGATTTGGGGATTAAGGTAATTGAAATTGGGCATATTCAAGATTTGGTGAATATGTTTATGAAGTGATTTAACTAAACGGGAGTAAGAAAGGAAGACCATAATGTTTTTTAAAAAGAAAAGATTTTTACCGGCGACTGTTGGACTTGAAGCTTGTACTTTATGTAATTTAAAATGTGCAGATTGTTATATGCGAAAGGGAAACTTTTGTGGTGTCGGTGCGGGTTATTTGAAAGCGGAAGATTTTGTTTCCTTTTTGGATAAAAATCCGTTTGTTAAAAACGTTGAACTTGCTAATAATGGTGAAGTTTTTCTTAATCCTTATTTGTTGGATATATTTAAGATTGCATTTGAAAGAGGTGTTAATATTTACTGTAATACTGTGAATTTTAATAAGGTATCAGATGAAATATTGGAAGCTATTGTTAAATATAAAATTAAGTTGTTGACTGTCGCTGTTGATGGTGCAAGTCAGGAAACTTATTCTAAATACAGAGTAGGCGGTAATTTTGATAAAGTTATGGATAATATTAAAAAGTTAAATGAATATAAAAAAAAGTATGATTCTGTGTACCCTATATTAGAGTGGCAATATGTTGTTATGAAAACAGATGATAGTATTGAAGAAATTGAAAAGGCAAAAAAAATTGCTAAGGAACTTGGGGTTGTAATATTTTTCAAAAAGACTTGGGAAAAAGATTATAAACCATCTAATCCAGAAGAAATTCAAAAGGCAACCGGTCTTGACTTTTCTGATGATAATAATATTTATAAGGGTAGTGAGCGTTTTTTGCCTTGCAAAGATTTGTGGTCTTTCCCTTATATAAATTATGATGGAAGATTGTGTGCTTGTTGTTGTAATGCAAATGATTTATTTGATATAAATGTTTTTGAAGTTGGGCTTGAGGAAGCTTTATATAATCCTATGGTAGAAAAAACAAGAAAGATGCTTATGGGTGGAAAAAAGTATGAGGAAAGTCCATGTTATAAGTGTGAACTTTTTTTGAAAATGGTAAAGGATAATAACTTTATAAAAAAAGATGAATTAAAATAGTTTTGGGAAAGGAAGACCATGATGTTTTTTAAGAAAGAAAAATTACCTGTCAATGCAAGACTTGATTTATGCAGTATGTGTAATCTTAATTGTCGTGATTGTTATATGAGAAAGTATAATTCATGTGCGATAGGTTCAGGATATGTGACATTAGAAAATTTTATTTCATTTTTGGACAAGAATCCCTTTATAAAGATTTTGGAAATATCAAATAATGGGGAAGTGTTCCTTAATCCTCACTTATTAGATATGCTTAAAATTGCATACGAAAGAGGGGTACAGATTTATTGTAACTCTGTGAACTTTAATAAAGTGTCTGATGAAGTGTTAGAAGGCTTTGTTAAATATAATGTTAGAATGTTGACTGTAGCGATAGACGGTGCGTGTCAGGAAACCTATGTTAAATACAGAAGGGGTGGAAACTTTGATAATGTAATAAATAATATAAAAAAATTAAATGAATATAAGAAGAAGTATAAGAAAATTTATCCAGAGCTTTTGTGGCAATATATAGTTATGGATACGAATGACAGTGAGGAAGAGATATTAAAGGCAAAGGAAATTGCGAAGAGTTTGGATTGTGAGATATTTTTTAAGAAAACTTGGAATCCTGATTACAAACCATCTAATCCTGTGATGATTGAAAAATTAACGGGGCTTGATTTTGGAAATGATGATCTTGCATTTTCTGATTTTTCAAAGAAGTGGGGTGTCGGTCATCCTTGTATTTCCGTTTGGAACTGGCCACAGGTTAATTGGGACGGAAGATTAATGTTATGTTGTTGCAATTATTTTAAAAATATTGATATAAATGTATTTGAAATTGGATTGGAAAAGGCTTTACAACATCCTATTGTTAAAAAAACAAAAAAAATGCTTATGGGTGGAAAGGCTTGCAAAGACAGTCCTTGTTACAATTGTTGGGTTTATAAAAATATTGTTAAGGAAAAAAGTTTTATTAAAAAGAAAGAAGTAGAGTTTTAAAAGGAGTAAAAATGTTTTTTAGAAAGAAAGTTTATGCTAGTAAGGTAAGATTAGAGGCATCTACTTTATGTAACCTTAATTGTCGCGATTGTTATATGCGCTTGAATCATTTTGGAAATGTCGGTGCAGGTTATTTGAAGTTAGAAAATTTTGTTTCATTTTTGGATAAGAATCCTTTCGTCAGAGAGATTGAACTTTCTAACAGTGGAGAAGTTTTTCTTAATCCTGACTTATTAGATATTCTTAAAATTGCGTATGAAAGAGGTGTTAATATATATCTTGCAAATGGTGTTAATTTAAACAAAGTTTCTGATGAAATGTTGGAAGGGCTTGTCAAATATGGAGTAAAGGTTGTTTTAGTTTCAATAGATGGGGCAAGTCAGGAAACATATGTTAAATACAGAAGGGGTGGAAATTTTGATACTGTAATAAATAATATAAAGAAGATTAATGAGTATAAGAAGAAATACAATTCTATTTTACCTATTATGCAATGGCAATATATAGTTATGGATACGAATGACAGTGAGGAAGAGATTTTAAGAGCAAAGGAGATTGCGAAGAGTTTGGATTGCACAGTTTGGTTTAAGAAAACCTGGAATGATAAATATAAGCCGAAAAATCCGGAGATTCTTTCAAAATTAACAGGACTTAATTTTTCTGATGATGAAGTAGTTTATACTGATAATAAAAGGTTGGTGCCTTGTGCTGATTTATGGAAATGTCCACAGATAAATTGGGATGGAAGATTTCTTGCGTGTTGTGCAAATTTCAAAGATCCGTTTGATGTAAATGTTTTTGAAGTTGGGCTTGAGAAACTTTTGAACTCTAAACTTATAAAGGATACGAAAAAAATGCTTATGGGAGGAAAGGTTTGCAAAGATAGTCCTTGTTGCAATTGTTATTTTTATAAAAAAATGGCAGAGAGTAAAAATTTTGTGAAAAAAGATGAAATTATAAATCAGTGGAAGAAATAAAATCTTGATAGCGACTGTAAAATATAGTATATTTATAGATAGTATTATAAATATAGGAGAGATTTAATTGTTCACATTTTTGGATTTTATTTTTTTGGTGGTGGTAGTGGTGTCTGCCGTATTTGCTTATAATGGCGGATTAATATCAGAAGCATTTGGAATTGTTGCGTGGATTTTAACTGCTATTTTTACAAAGTATTTGTATCCTTTTGTGGAGCCCAGATTTGCATCTCTTTTTGGGGAAAGTAATGTGTTTTCTTCTATGTCTGCGTATGTATCTGTGTTTGTTATTTGTATAATGTTTTTATCTTTTGTTAATAAAAGTTTGGCGGGAAAACTTCATAATACAAATTTGGGTGGCATTGATAAATCCCTTGGCTTTTTCTTTGGGCTTGTTCGCGGAATACTTATAATGGCAATTGCTTATATTGCGATACTTTGGTTTATTCCAAATAAAAATGAAAGACCAAAGTGGATTGTTGATGCAAGGTCGAAACCTATATTAAAAGTTTCTTCTATGTTTATTTCTATTTTGCTTCCTGATGGTAGTAATTTTAGGGAAATAAAGGAAGTTATAAAAAGTGATATGACTGGTAATGAGGTTGAAACCTTTGAAAAATTGAGTAAACCGTCTGTGCAAAGTGATAATGACGGAAGTTCGGCGGAAGATGGATATAAGGATTCCGAAATTCGTGATTTGGAAAGGCAACTGAAACAGCTTGATCAAATGGAGCTTGAATATGGTGACGATTTGCCAACGATAAATGAGCTTTAATTTTTCTTGAAATAAATCCTAATATATGTTATTATACAATAGTCAATAACGAAAGGAGTCTATTATGTTTAAAATATTTGACAAAAAACTGGGGGGGGGTAAATCTCTCTAACTATAGAAAAACTTTATCTTTTACGGGATATTCTTTCCGCAAAAAATCTAAAATATATTTATCTTTATTAATCTTATTTACTATTGAAATTTGCGATGTTCAATCTGTGAATGCAAAGGCTACTAGCTCTAGGGCATCAAATAAAAGAGCCGCTGTTACTCCTAAGACATCAGCTAAAAGAGGAATTGCGACGACTAGTAGTAGTACTTCTAGTGGAGCTTCTACGTCTTCAAGTACGGGAAGTGTAAATGCAAGTTCTATGACTGGTGGATGTTCCAATAAGGTAAATTCTACTTCTACTACTAGTAGTGCAGGTGGATGTTCTAAGACAAGTAAATATGGTGGATGTTCTTAAACATCTTCTAAAAGATAATTTAGGTTTAAAAATCCCCTCTGTATGAGGGGAAAATTTTTATTCTAGGTTTAATTTTTCTTTTATGATTTTTTTTGCCATTTCGAAAGTTTGTTCTTTATCATTTATTGATGTATCAATGACTATTGCATCATCGGCTTGTTTCATAGGGCTTGTTTCCCTTGTCCTGTCGGCTTCATCGCGAGCGATTATTGATTCAAGGACCTCCTGATAGTTTGCAGTTTCGCCCTGATCTAAATATTGTTTTAATCGTCTGCTTGCACGGGTTTCTGCATTTGCTGTCATAAAGAATTTTACAGGAGCATCAGGGCAGATTACGGTTCCTATGTCGCGACCTTCTATTATTGCACCTTTGGCCGGTGTGCCATCTTCAAGTGACGGAGGGTTGATTGCAAATTTTGTTTGATATTTTCTCATAATTTTACGTAGTTCCGGAATTTTTGCAACGGAGGCAACATATTTGTTTGTAAGTTGGGAACGAATTTCCGGATTTTTTGCATAGGTTAGAATTTCGTGTGTATCGGATAGACGTTCAGCAACATCGGTTGCGAATTGTTCATCAAGTTTATCCATATCTGTTCCCATTTTGATTAGGCAAAGAGTGATTGCACGATAAAGACTTCCTGTATCGAGTCCTGCAAATTTATAGTGTTCGCAAAGTTTTTTTGTGAGTGTTCCTTTTCCTGCACCTGCAGGTCCATCAATTGCAATTATATTTTTATTTTCGTTAGGCATATTTTCTCCTTATAGTTTTAAAAAAACACCTACATAAAATGTAGGGGTGAAAAGTTATACAACTTTTTTATCTTTCTTTTTTTCTTGGTAAATTAATAATGGGTCGGTTTCCTTTTCAATAACTTCTTTGTTTATTATTACCTTTGCTATGTTTTTTGTTGTCGGTAGGTTGAACATAGTTTCAAGTAATAAGTTTTCAATTATTGAACGGAGTCCGCGAGCACCGGTTTTTCTTTTTATTGCCTTGTCTGCGATGGCTTCTAAACTGTCAGGTGTAAATTCAAGTTCGGTGTTTTCCATTGCAAAAAGGGTTTTATATTGTTTTGTAAGGGCATTTTTCGGTTCGGTTAAAATGGAACATAGTGCCTCTTTGTTTAATTCATCAAGGGTTACTATTATAGGCATACGACCCATCATTTCAGGAATGATACCGAATTTAATTATATCCTCNGGTTCAATNTGAGAGAAAAGTTCGCTGATATTTCTTTCTGTTTTTGATTGGATATTTGCGCCAAAACCGATAGATGTTTTTGTNGTGCGTTTTTCAATAATTTTTTCAATACCGTCGAATGCACCGCCACAAATGAAAAGCACGTTTGAAGTATCAAATTGGATAAATTCCTGTTGCGGATGTTTACGACCGCCCTGTGGAGGAACGGAAATTACGGCACCTTCGATTAGTTTTAGTAATGCCTGTTGNACACCTTCACCGCTTACATCACGNGTAAGAGAGGGGTTATCAGATTTTCTTGAAATTTTATCAATTTCATCAATGTAGACGATACCCTTTTGTGCCTTTTCCACATCGTAATTTGTTGCCTGTAGAAGACGGACAAGTATGTTTTCAACATCTTCGCCGACATATCCTGCNTCTGTTAGAGTAGTTGCATCAGCGATAGTGAAAGGGACATCCAAAACCTTTGCAAGAGTGCTTGCAAGTAGGGTTTTACCAGATCCTGTCGGACCGATTAAAAGTATGTTTGATTTTTGGATTTCAACATCGTTTTTGATTGCGGAGTTGTATAATCTTTTGTAGTGGTTATAAACTGCGACGGATAAGACCTTTTTTGCNTTTCTTTGTCCTATGACGTAATCATCAAGGTGTTCAAGCATTTCCTGTGGTGTAGGGGTATCCTTTGCACCTTCGGCCAAAGCCTTTTTATTTTCCTCTTTTATTATATTGCTACAAAGGTTTATGCAGGCGTCACATATAAAAACATTTGGTCCGGCGATAAGTTTGCCTGCCTCGTGTTGACTTTTTCCGCAAAATGAACAATATTTAATGCTTTTTGTATCTTCTGCCATAGTTTATCCTTTTTATTTATTGTTGCATTATACAATGTATGTTATTGTTTTTCAAATGTTATTTTTTATTATGGTTTGGGATTTTTAAAACNATCTATTATAGCNTTAATTTCCTCTATTTCTTCCCAATTATCAATGTTTGTTTCGTCATAAGTATCAAGTATACTTGATTCNAATCCGGCTTTGATTTNATTAATAGCTTNTGCATCCCATTTTGCATTTTCATNTGTTGTGTAAGTGATTTTATAAGTTAGCTTTTCTTCTTTTATTTTGGATTTAAAGCCATTTTCACAATTATATTCTGCATTTTTTAAACTGGTTATTATTGTTTCAAGTTTGGTTATTAACTGTTCGTCATTTGCCTCTGGAAATGTTATATCCTTTTTATTCTTTGTTGAATCTTTTATTAAAGTTAAATCTTTTATTATATTTGTGTAGTTTTTTGTAATGTCTTCTTTATTCAAATTTATTNCATCAAGAATTTTTACTATTTCTTCTTTAAATTCTTCTTCTGTTTTATTGTTACAGGATTTTAGAAGTTCATTGATATTTTTTTCTTGTGATGTATATGTAGGTTTGTTTTTAGCATTTTCAACTGCTTCGGCGATACTGCCAACTATGCCCTTGCCCTTTATATTATTTGCACGTTCTTCGCCTATGATTGCACTTGCTTGATTAAGAGAGTAGTCGAAAAGTCCCTTTAGCAAACCCTTTTTTGCGATTTCACGTTCAAGGTTGGATTGTTTGTTTTCTATTTCAAAGGANGTGTCTTGCATTTCTGTTCTGAATTTTGATCCGCAAGAGGTTTCACCGTCTGTGATAAATGAGTTTACAAGGACGGTTAATTCGCGAGGATATGTTGAGGTTTTTAAATCCCAGCTTAAATCAAGGAAGTTGCCAACTTTTCCGGAAATGTCCCAGTTTGCGGTTCCTACATTTGCAAATTGTGTTGCGACACTTGAAGATAATTTTTTGTTTGAACCAATGCCTGTTTTTCCNGAAACTACATTAGTGTTTTCATTAAAAAATAATGTATCGTCGTTTTCATCCCAACTGTCGATACTTATTTTATTATAATTATCAATGATTGCTTGTTTTCCGCAAATTTTATCGATTTNTTTATCCATATCTGTTGTTTTAGTTGTGCTGAAAAAGTTATTTAATCCGGCATTATTTTTTTCTGATAAAATGTAGTTAAAACANTCCTGTGCGGAGTTGAATTTTGCCTTTGCAAAGTTGCAGNTTTTTCTTTCCCTTATTGCNTGTGCNGAGTAAAGTGTCCAAAGTGATGATACTAATTCCTCTGCAAAATTNGANCAGAATTTATCAAGGTTGTTGCCGTAGCATTGTGTNNCNNNNACATCTATGCTTACNGNANTNTTNNNNTTTTCATCTTCTTTGCTTAAAAGAGGAATACCAAAGTTCATATTCATTGCAACTTTGATTGCACTTGTGCAGGTGGTGTTTTTGCAATATAAATCCAATGCCTGAGAGTAAGCGTTTGCGCATAATCTTTTTGCGATTAGGTTATCACTTGATGCAGGTGTTCCGCAAACCATAGATGTTTCGGAGGTTGCATTAGAATTTGTTGTTGCAAATGTTATGTTTGTTTGTGTCGGAGTGTATGTGGAAGTTGAGGTATTATATGTTCCGGATATATTTGTTTTTGTCGTTGTGACAGCACGTTTTCTTGTCGTAGTGGCGTTTCGTTTCGGTGCGGAAAAAACCTCTGTATTAAATAAAATACAGCTTAATAGAATTGTTGATATTTTAAAAGTTTTCCTCATACTTTGAAGTATAGCATAAAATTAAGATTATGTAAAACAGTTTTTAGAAATTATTGATGTCTTTTAGAGCAAGTTTTATAAGTTCGTTCATATCAATATTTGGATTTTTATTTATTATTTTCATCACAGTTTCAAAGCTTTGTGAGCGAGTAAAGCCAAGGTTTGAAAGAGCGGAAATTGCATCTTCGGAAACAGTGTTTGATTCTGTGGTTTTTGTAATTTCGGAAAATTCCATATTTATGTTTACTTTTGTGATTTTGTCCTTTAATTCGGTGATTATTCGTTCGGCAGTTTTTTTGCCAATGCCGTTTGCGGAAGCGAAACTTTTTGAATCACCGGATAGGATTGCGGTTGAAATTTGGTTTGGAGTAAGGGCGGAAAGTATGGAAAGACTTGCCTTTGGACCTATGCCCTGAACTGTGGTTAAAAGGTTGAAAAATTCTTGTTCCGTTTGTGTAGTAAAGCCGTAAAGGGTGATAGAATCTTCGCGGACAATTGTTTCAATAAAGAGACTTTTTGTTTCACCGATTTTTAGTTGAGATATTGTTTTTTGTGAAACTATTACACCATAACCAACACCGGCAACATCTATTATGATGTGAGTGTCTAAAATTGTATCAATTATTCCTTTTAATTTAGCTATCATTTATTAATATTTTCCACTATTTGTTTTGCATTAACACAGGGTATAAATCCGGTTTGATTTATTCCTGTTTGTTTTTTATATGAGCTTAATACTTTATTTATAATAGTAGATCCATTTAATTCTATAACCTTTTTATTATCTTTACATTTTTCTGGTCCTAGTGCAGTTACCAGATTTTTATCATTTGTGTATAATTTACAATAGTCTGTTATTATTTCCGAATAATTTTCTATTATATTTTTTTCGTCATCGTTAAGAGTTTTAACAGGATTTTTTTCTTTTACGTTTTCCTTTGAAGTTCTTTCTGTTGTTTCGAATTTTTCATCTTTTGTATATATTCGAGTATATATTGTACACATTTTGTTAAATTCACTTTTTAATTTACTTAGAACTTTGGTTTTTTCTTGTTCACTTTGAGTTTTTTTACACTTTTCCTCAAGTTCTTTTAAAGTTGTATTCTTATCTTTTTTAAAGTCTTCAACTCCTTCACATTTAAAGTTATCTATTTTACATTGCTCCAGTTGTTTATCAATAATAGGTGTTTGACCTTTGTATTCGGGTTTTGTATTATTGTTTCCATCATACCACTTCTCATATTTATCTACGTTATGAATACATTCTTTTATTGGACAAGAGTTTTCTTTTTCTATTTCATTTATATAATTTTGTAAACCTGTATTATTATAATCTATGATGTTTGCTTTTTTTTCTATACATTTTATCCACTCACTTTTTTCTGATGTAGATGTGCTTTTGATGTTGTCTATTGTTAATTGTTTTCCATTGCAAGTTATTCTTTTTCCTGAAATACCTATTGTTTGGTATGTAAAGGTGTTATTGTTAAATGGTTTTTGAGGTGCAGTTGCGATTACATCTATACCACCATATATTTGACATTCAAGTTTATTTAGTTTTTGTAGAGGATCTAATAAATTTTTGTATGTATCATCTATTTTTTTATTTAGCTTTTCATCTAGTTCTTTTTGGGCATTGTTTAATCTTTCAATATTTCTGTTTGTTAAAGCAATTTCAGATTCAGGGTTGGTGTCAAGGTATTTATTTAAATCCTCGTTTGTTAATGTTTCATTCTTTCTTAGTGTATCTATGTAAGCATTTATTGCTGTATCTAAGGTTTCTTTGTTGCTTATAATAAAATCTTGTATGTTCTCGAAATGTGTTTCTAAATCATCTGGAATGTCTGTTCCTAATTCCTTTCTAAGACGTATTTCTTCTTCGATAAGTTGTTTTAGTTTTGTACTAATTTTTGATAGTAATTCTTCTTTTTCTTTTCCTTGTTTTATTTTCTCATTTTCTTCTTGTGTCTTTATTGTTGTATCAATTTCTTTTTCAAGCATAGATATTTCAGGGATTGTATCAAGGGTGTTATAGAACTGTTTTATTTGTTCAAATTTTCCTACTAACGTATCGGCATTTAGACCGGAAAAGTTTGTTATATAGTTTATTTTTGTTGCAATATTACCGTTGGATTCACACACACAATTATATATATCGCCGATAGTTTTTTTAGGATTGCAGGATGTTTCTTCTAATTCCGTTTGAAATTCTATGGTATTGTTGTTGTTAGTGTCTATGCATATGTTGTCTTTTATATATTTTGTTAAATCATTTTTTATTTTTATTAAATTGTCTTTTACACTTTTATCTATTTGTATTTGTATATTAGTAGTTTGTGCAAAGATTGGGTTTGCAAAGATACAGAATAGTAATGTTAAAAGAAATTTCTTCATAGATAAAAGTATATCATAAATTAAGGGTTGGGTCAAGTTAGATTTGAAGTTAAAAAAAGCCTCCTGTTTTAGGAGGCTTTGTTTTGTTATTCTTCTGTTTCTTCGCTATAGACCGGTTCATATTTTTCTATACATTCTCTTGTACATTTAGTATATTCAGTAGAAGGTGATGGATATTTACTACATTCCTCTATACATTTTTCTTCTGCTTTTTCATAGGCAGATTTTTTATTTTTATCTTTCTTTGGAGTTTTCTCTGTTGAGTCTTTTTCAGGTAAAGCTTTTACGCCTTGTTCTTTTGCTCTGTCAGCCCAATTTTCACCTGCAAATACACCGATTTGATCAATTACGAAATCGGATGTTCCCTTTAAGATACCCTTTTCTTGGACTGCTTTTTGTAAGGAAGTTTGTTTGATTTCCAATGGCATATTTGTATCATAAAGTTCGGTGTATCTGTCTGGACCACACATTACGTTTCCTTGTGATTTGATAGTGTTTACCAACTGGACTAATTCACGTGGGAAGGATGAGCTTTTGAAATCTATTTTTAAATCTAAAACACGAGCAGGGTATGCCATTAGGTCAGATACGCCAATGTTTCCAACCTTTGAAAAATATTTGGCTAAATCATCATTGCCAATACTACCGTTAGCTTTATTTTCACCTGTGAGTGCATTATATTGATTTGTGATACCCTCTGCACCACATTTTGATTTTAAGTCATCTTCTTTTATTATTACTTTTTCAGATTGATTTGTCATAACATAAAGGTAACAATCTTCTGCAGCGAAGGCTTTTGCAAGTGCAATATTACAGTTTTCTTCGTTAAGAGTTGCAACTGAGTCATAGGAGTTCCAAAGTTTATTGACTGCGGTTTCAAGGAAGTTTGCACAGTAGGTTTCTCTGTTAGCTGATGGAATAGAAATATTGGTTGTACTGTCTAACATGTCATCTTTGAAACTGAGGCTTGCATAAGTTTCAGTTGCGTTTTTACATTTATTGACACCATTACATTGTTTTTTTAATGCTTGGACTACAAGGTTGGTGCATTCACGTTCTGCTTGTTTATCAGTAATAGGAGCGATTTTATCATAATCAGTTTTTCCGGCAGTTGTATCGGCAATAGTTGCACTTATTGTCGTAGTAGTTCCGGTTACATTTACATTTGTTGTGGTACGAGGAGTGATTATTCTTGCACCTCTTGTATTTCTTGCAGCATTTGTATTAACACTTAATAGAGTTAAGATTGTTGCCAAAATTATTGATTCATTTCTCATTTTATTCTCCTTTAACGGTTCCTTTTATATTCAAATCTGTTTTTTCTGTTTTACCTATCATTTTTGTTAATAATGAGTTTGGTAGGTTTAAGTCCTCTGTATAATTAATGGATTCATAGTCGCATTTCTTATCACCTGTATTACTCCAATTTGATGTTTTTATAATTGTATAATATTCCTTTGTGTCGCTACCATCTGTTTGTTTGAATGTGAAAAGGGCGTAAGGAATGTTTGAAGTTTCTTTCTTTAAATTCTCTTCTATTTCTTTCTTGATAGCGGAGGTTGATGTTGCTCCTGTTATGTCATAGGCTTTTGAACCGTCTGCACCAACTTCTTCATCCTTTATTCCGCCAACTATACCTTCACGTTTTATTTTATTTACTCTGTTGTCACCAACGAATACGGCGACTTGGTTTGATGCCCATTCGGAAGCACCGGCAAGAGAACCCTTTTCATCAATCATACGTTGAAGTGAGGATTTTTCGGAGACTATTTGAATGTCTTCGTTGTGCATTGAAACTGCGTATTCTTGTCCGCACATTGCAGATACTTGATTTAGATAAGAGTTATTGATTACGGTAATTTCGCGTTCCCATGTGTCGGTTTTGTCGGTTATTTTACCGTCAAGAAGTTTACCCATATATTCTATACCATTTGCGAGACTTGTTTTTCCGGCACTTGTGTATAGTCCGGGGATATTTGTTGGGAATGTTATTCCTGCAGGAACTTCGCCAAAAAGTTTTTGATATTGTTGGTTTATGCCAGCAACTCCGCAAGTATTGTTCAAGTATGATTTTATAGAGTCTACCGCACCTTGAGCCTTTCCCGTTGATAAAACCAAGGCAAAACATTCTGAAGATGCGTTTGCGATTGCCCTTGCCCTTTTACAAGCAATTGAATTTGCACCTGTCACTTCGTAATCGACGGCAATGCTTTTCATTAAATCTTCTGTATAAATGTTGCAAACTTCGTCATATAAATAGGTTTTGTTATCCTTATATACTTTTAAAGTGCTTGTATTAAATAATGAATAAAGTTCGGTTGGGTCATAGCATTTAAATTCGCTGTTGTTTCCGCCACCCTTACCGTTATACAAATAAGAATCCTTGCATTGAGCATGAACTGCTTTTATAAGGACATTTCCGCATTCTTTTTTAAGGGCGAGAGCCGTATCTGAATTTTTCAGAATGCATTTTGTTTTATCATCAGGGCTTACAATATAATTTTCATCTTCACAAACACAATAATTATTTGCACCCTTTATTTGTCCGGTTGGGCAACTGAATGCAGGGATAGGACTGTTATTGTTTGGACCAATGCAATTAGGATCCCCTGGGTTTGAACAAATTATTGTTGAATTTGGAGTTACCAGTCCGACGGATTTTTTGCTTGTTGCCTTGCTGTTTGCATTTTTAAATGATCTTCGTTGAGAATAACCATTAGTTGGTAAAGAAAATATACCAATCAATAATAATATATTCGTAATATTATGTTTCATTTTTTTCCTCAACTTCTTTTTTGCTTCTATAAGTATATCATTTTTTTTGACTTTAATCAAATAAAATAATTATTTTTCTTAATTTAGAATAAAAACTTGAAAATTTATAAAAATAGAAGTAAAACTATAATATTTAATAATTAGATATAGGAGTTTATTATGGTTGGTAAAATTTTAATGCCTAAGGCAACAGCAGTTTGGTTGATTGATAATACTGCACTTACTTTTGAACAAATCGCCGATTTTTGCGGTATGCATGCTTTGGAAGTTCAGGCTTTGGCAGACAGAGAATCAACAGATTATATTGTTGGGTTAAGCCCTGTATTAAACGGTATGCTTTCAAAAGAAGATATTGCCAAATGTGAAGCTGATCCGAAAGCAAGGCTTGTTTTGAATAAACATTCTGAGGAATTTATTAAGAAAAGTCATGATGTTAAATCTCGTTATACTCCTATGGCACATAGGCAAAACAGACCTGATGCAATTTTATGGCTTGTGAAAAATCATCCTGATATTACGGATGCACAGATTTGCAAACTTGTAAGAACAACAAAGGCAACAGTAGAATCTATTCGTGAAAGAACACATAAGAATATGTCAGAAATCACACCAAGAAATCCTGTGCTTTTAGGAATTTGTTCCGAGTTTGATTTGAGAAAAGCTATTGATGATGCCGAAAAAAAGGTGTTGGCTTCTGAAAAGAAAGCTGCAAAAATGGCAAAGAAAGAAAAAAAGGAAGATTAATTTCTTTCTTTTTCTTGTTAAAATAAATTGACTTTTGTCATAAATTAAATTATATATGTTTTGATGTTGATTTTTAACCTTAAAATATGAGGTAGGGTTGTGTTCTTTAAAAAAAAATCTGTTGATGAGTTTGATCAAAGTAATTTAAAAGAAAATCAGATTGCGGAGTCTAATAATGATGATATGGCATCTGATTTTTTATTATCCAGTCTTTCGGAAAATTTAAAAAAGCTTATTAAAAAGGCGAAAAATTCCGGAAGTGTGTCTAAAACTATGGTGGAAAAGGCCGCAGAAATGGATGGCCTTGGTGTTGAGGAAATTGATGATGCCTTAGTTCTTATTTCTGAAATAGGTGTTAATGTGAAAGAAGAATATGATGAAGGTGAAGAACTTTCATTGGGTGAAGACGATTCTGATGATGACCTTCATTTGGATGATGACGATGAGGATATTGAAGAGGAAGATGAAAGCCTTTATGGTGTAAGCAAATCTAAAATAGAGCATAGCACTGCGTTAAAGGAGTTTTTATCAACTCATCAGGAAGATGAAGATTTTCAAGGTGTTGATAGCAGGAGCAGTGATCCTGTTCGTAATTATTTGCGTGCTATGGGCAGTATTGAACTTTTTTCCCGTGCCGGTGAAATTGCAATTGCAAAGCGTATTGAGGCAGGTCGCAAACTTATGATTGAAGGACTTTGCGATAGTCCTATGACGGTTAAGAAAATTCTCGGTTGGTATAATGATTTAGTAAAGGGAGAAATGCAACTTCGCGATATTGTTAATCTTGATTTAATGTATGGCGATATTTATATGGATAAGGATTTTCCCGAGGAAGTAATGGAAGAAGATGAAGATAATCCTATGGATAGTGATGATGAAGGAATGGATGACGGCGAATTTTATGAGGATACATCTTCGGTTTCTGTGGCTGCGATGGAAGATGCTTTGATGGATACTGTTGTTGATACATTTGAAAATATTAAAAAGATTTATGCAAAGATTGAGAAATTGGAATCTAAAAAAGGTGAGCTTAAAACAAAGGCTGATATTGCTTCGTTTAATGAAAAGTATTCTAAACTTTATTTTGAGCTTGTTTCCTATATGGCGACTATAAAACTTAATGATGTAAAGATTGCGGAAGTTATGGACGAGATGGTTGATAAGAATCGCAAACTTTTGTCGTTGGAAGGAAAGCTTTTAAGATTGGCTGAAAATTCACGAATTAAGCGTGAAGATTTCCTTGAAAAATATTCGGAAAGTGGTCTTACCGATGCTTGGATTAAGAAAATTTCCAAAATTTCATCAAAGGATTGGAAAAGATTTACCACTGTTCATATTGATGAAATTTACCGTATAAAGGAAGAAATGGATAAAATTTCCGGTGAAACAGGACTTCCAATTAACGAATATAAAACTGTTGTTGAAGTGGTTCGTAAGGGTGAAAAAGAAGAATCTCGTGCGAAAAAAGAAATGATTGAGGCGAATCTTCGTTTAGTTATTTCCATTGCAAAAAAGTATACGAATCGCGGACTTCAATTCTTGGATTTGGTGCAAGAGGGAAACATAGGTCTTATGAAAGCGGTTGATAAATTTGAGTACAGGCGTGGATACAAGTTTTCAACTTATGCGACTTGGTGGATAAGGCAAGCTATTACCCGTTCTATTGCTGATCAGGCAAGAACTATACGTATCCCTGTGCATATGATTGAAACTATTACCAAACTTAAAAAGACTTCTCGTCTTATGATGCAAGATATGGGAAGGGAGCCTACACCGGAAGAGCTTGCAAAGAAAATTGGTATGCCTATGGAAAAGGTCAGAAAGGTTCTTCGTATTGCAAAATCACCTATTTCTTTGGAAACTACTGTTGGTGATGATGAGGATACTTCATTCAGAGATTTTATTGAAGATAAGAATGTTGTTAAACCGCTGGATGCAGTGGTCAACAGTAATCTTCGTGAAATTACTTCACAGGTGCTTTCGACACTTACCCCAAGGGAGGAACGTGTCCTTCGTATGCGTTTCGGTATCGGTATGAACAGTGATCATACGTTGGAGGAGGTTGGAAAGCAATTCTCGGTTACTCGTGAACGTATAAGACAGATTGAGGCAAAAGCTCTTCGTAAGTTGAAGCATCCTACAAGGGCGAAAAAGCTTAAAACCTTTATTGAATAGAAAGTCCCTCCGAGTGAGGGATTAAAAAATATTTTTGCGAGAATCTGTTGGCTTTGTATAACTTATTGAATTTACAGGTGTTTTACCCCCCCCCATAGTGCTTTTTTCCTTGTAAAATTCCTTGTTTTATGCTATTATTAAATATGTTTAATCTTTTAAGGAGGAAATAAATGAAAAGTAAAATTTTAATGTGTTTAGTTTTGGCATCTTGTTCAACTGCGTTTGTGAAGGAGGATAAGGTTAAGGATGTATATACTGATATGGTGAAGTCTACGGAAGTTGAAGATGATATTTTAATTAAAAAAGATGATGTGTATGTTTGTGATTACAGATATAAAAATAGTGCCAGGAAAAAAAAGTATTTCAAGTTTTGTGATAAAGACGGGAAGCCTTTGAATAATACGATTGAGTTTGAGAATAGAAAGTATGAACTTCGTGACGGATATATTTATTATCAAGAGTTAAAGCCTAATAACTGGACAGTTTTTCAACAGATTAACAATCCTGAGTATAGTGATACAGAATTGCCTTATATTGAAGAAGAAAGAATTTATAAAAATGGAAAATTAGCAACAGATAGATATGATGATTTATTGATGAATGTAGAAAGAAATTTTTGTTCCGATGGAAGAATGATTAGTGAGAATATAAAGGATTCTTATTATTCCTTGTCTATTTATAATGAAGTGAAAAAAGACGGTGTGAAATTAAATGGTCCGTTGATTGTTGAATCCATAGATAAATCAAAGTTGGATGAAAAAACAGGTGTGAAAATAGATAAAAAAAATGTTCATTTTGTAAATGGTAATCGAGTGACTGATGGCTTTTTTGAAATTGCAGATTGTTATGGCGTGACTTCGTATAATCTTAAAAATGGAAAATATGAAGGAGATGTTGTTTATGATACCTCCGTTATTTCAAAGATAAAGAAGTATGAAAACGGAGAATTAAAGTCAGAAATTCATATTTTTAAAGATGACAAGCCAATGTTAGCTGGTGTCGGGTATTATAATAAGTATGAAGTTATAATGGATAAAGATGACTATACATTCAGATATTACCTTGACGATAAGTTGATTAAAGAATATTAACAGGTCCCTCCGAGTGAGGGATTTTTTTTGATGTGAAACTTTTCTGTAAAAATCGTTGACATTCATTTTTTTTTGTTTATACTTTTTTTATGTCCGAAAGGACGGTTTAATTTTGTAAATGAAAGGTATGAAGATGAAAAATAAACTTACTCCTGTTTTGGCTACTATTTTGGCTGGAATGTTGACTGCTTGCACCGTTGTAGATGAAGGTGAAATCGGTGTAAAAACATGGTTCGGTAAAACAAAGGAAGGGGATAAATCTTTGTTACAACCTGGTATACATGCTATGGGTATCGGAACTGAATCTTTTAAGTTTAATGTAAGAACTCATAAAATAGATTTTGAAACTGCAACTTATACAAAGGATATTCAAGAGGCTACATTAAGGGGCTCTGTTGTTTTACATTTACAACCTGAGGAAGTCCTTAACGTTTTCCGTAAGTATGGAAAAAATTGGGAAATGCAAATTGTTTATCAACCTTTGCTTCCTATCATCAAAGCAGAAATAGGTCAATGGGATGCAATTAAGCTTGTTGAAGGACGAAACGAAGCAACACAGAAAATAGAAAATGCTTTGGTTAATTATTTCAAAGAAAAAAATCTTCCTGTTGTTATAGAAGGTTTGCATATTCAGGATATTGCATACAGAAAAGAGTTTGAAGATTCCGTTGAAAGAAAAGTGATTGCTCAACAAGATGCTATGCAAGAAAAATTCAATACCGAAAAAATTATTGAACAAGGAAGACAGAAAGTTGAACTTGCTAAGGCTGAGGCGGAAGCTATTGAAGAATTGTCAAAAGTGTTGGCAAGAAATCCGAATGTTATAAATTGGGAAATAGTTAAAAAGTGGGATGGAAAAACTCCTATGGTTGTCGGTGATGGACAATCTATTTTACCATTGGAAAAAACAAGATAATTTAGGAGGTTTAAATGCGTAGAATTTTATCATCAGATGAGAAAAGATTTGTTTGTGAAATGGTAAGAGATGAGCTTGCTTTGGGACAATCTCTTTCTTCTATACTTAAAGTAATCAATGATACTATGGGTATTAAGTCAAATGAAGTTTATAAATGGAATAAGGACTTTAATATGATTTTCAAAAATAATCTTATTTCTGA
Source organism: bacterium (assembly GCA_014803575.1). GTDB lineage: Bacteria > Pseudomonadota > Alphaproteobacteria > Rs-D84 > CACZYB01 > CACZYB01. Next base: position 34,315 of record JAAVBO010000003.1, read on the forward strand.
GGAAGATAAAATCATTATGTGTGAGATTGTTTCTGAAAAAGTTCTTTTCGGAATAAATTTAGGTCTTGCGGTTAGAGAAGTGGCGGAGCATTTTAATATTGAAAAACATGCCATTTACAGATGGAATAAAGAGTTTAATATTTTTAATACTATGACTATATTTGATGATAAGAAAAAAATAGAAGTTTGTAAGAAAGTTGAAGCTGACAGATTATCTAATATGGATGTGGCTACTTCTGTTAGAAATAATGCTCTTAGGGTAGGTGTTGATGTTCATACTATTTATAATTGGAATAGGAAATTCAAAATTTTTAAAGTAAGAGATTATGATATTAGAACTTCAATGTATTCCGATGAGTTTATTTCTTCTGTGTTAAAAGATTTTGTTGAAGTTGGTGGCGGTGAAAAAAATGTTCGTGAAATAGCAAAAAAATATTCTATTTCTACGACAACCGTTTATACATGGCGAAGAGAAAAAATACATTTGTTAAAGGATAAACAACGGTAATTTTTCGGTTGTATTTTTTTGGTTTTATATAAGTGTTTCCTTTTTAAAGGGGCATTTTACGGCTTTGATGTTTTTGACTTGAAAATTTTCTTACTTTGATTTATATTTTTATTACTTAACAAATTAAAAGGAGTTTTTTATGAGACGTGTTGTTATTACAGGTTTAGGAATTGTAAGTCCTCTTGGTCGTGGTTTGAAATATAACTGGGAAGAGGGGCTTTTGAAATCAAAAAGCGGTATTAAAAAAATACCTTACTTTGATACGGAAAATTTTGCAGTTAAAATTGCTGGTATTGTTCCACATGGAAAGGGCGAAGGCGAATTTGATGCGGAATCTGTTATACCTTTTAAAGATATAAAAAAAATGGATTTGTTTATTCAATATGCTATGGCTGCGGCAACTGATGCCGTGGAAGATGCAAATTGGAAACCGGAAAGCGAAGAAGAAAAAGAAAGAACTGGTGTTATGATTGGTTCCGGTATTGGTGGACTTGGCACTATATATGAAACATCAAAATTTATGGTGGAAAGAAATACATCAAAAATTTCACCTTTCTTTATTCCGTCATCACTTATAAATCTTGCATCAGGTCAAGTTTCTATTAAATATGGTTTCAAAGGACCTAACCATGCGGTTGTGACTGCTTGTGCAACAGGAACTCATGCTATTGGTGATGCGGCAAGGATTATTGCTTTGGGTGATGCTGATGTTATGGTTGCCGGCGGTGCGGAAGCTGCTGTAAATCCTATCGGTGTTGCCGGATTCAGTTCGGCAAAGGCTTTGTGCTCTACATATAATGATGAACCGGAAAAGGCTAGCCGTCCATGGGATAAAAATCGTGGTGGTTTTGTTATGAGTGAGGGTTCAGGTGTTCTTGTTTTGGAAGAATATGAACATGCAAAAGCTCGTGGTGCAAAAATTTATGCCGAAGTCATAGGTTATGGAATGAGTGGTGATGCGTATCATATGACTGCTCCGGCAAGTGACGGTAACGGTGGTGAACGTGCTATGCGTGCTGCACTTAAAAATGCAGGTATTAAGCCGGAAGATGTTGATTACATAAATGCTCACGGAACTGCGACAATGGGTGATATGTTGGAATTCGGTGCGGTTAAAAGAGTATTTGAAAATTGTTTGGATAAAGTTTCTATGTCATCAACAAAATCTTGTGTCGGACATTTGCTTGGTGCTGCCGGTGCGGTGGAAGCGATATTTTGCACACTTGCGATAAGGGATCAGATTGTGCCTCCTACAATCAATCTTGATGATCCGGAGGAAGAAACAAAATGTATGGATTTGGTTCCTCATGTTGCAAAAAAGCGAAAGGTTGATATAGCTCTTTCAAATTCCTTTGGGTTTGGCGGAACTAATGCAACGGTGATTTTGAAAAAGATTTAAAATATAAAGACCGTCCTTTTGGACGGTTTTTTATTGGGAAATATTTCTTGCATATATTCTTAAAAAGTGATATTATAATATAGGTTAATTTGTAAAAAGGAGAATTAGATGTGTTTGGACAAAGAACGCAAAATTGTCGCTGGGGGGGGGTAAAAACACCTGCAAAATCAAAATATTACAATCTATTTCTTATCTTTTTGATTTTGTTTTTAGGGTTGATGAGTTCTTCTTTCCTTGTTAAGGCGGAAAATGAATTTTCTTTTGGTCCTGTTTGCGGTGAAGTTCCTGTTTTATGTGAAGAGGCGAAGAGTAAGTTTTTAAAAAATGAAGGTTTCGTTTTGAAAAATAAGGGGTGTTCTATGATTGATTGTCATTGTGATAATGAAGTTTATGCCAATGCTTTACGTTTAATAATAAATAATTGTCATAAAAAGTTAGAGCTTTATGAAAAAGAAAATTAATACTTTCTAGGAATATTTAAATTAATTATATCTTGCTTTTTAGTGAATATTTTGTTATTTTTTTTGTGTTTAATTTGAGTAAGGTGTTAAATGCAAAATAGTAAAGTTAAGGTTTCTATTATTATACCTGTTTATAAAGTTGAAAAGTATATTCATAACTGTATGGGGACTATTTTATCTCAAACTTTAAAAGATATAGAGGTTATTTTAGTTGATGATGGTTCGCCTGATAATTGCGGAAAGATTTGTGATGATTATGCTAAACAAGATAGTCGTGTGAAAGTTATTCATCAAACAAATGGTAGGCAGGGAAAGGCTCGAAATAACGGGGCTTTGATTGCAAAGGGTGAATATATTGGCTTTGTCGACAGTGATGATTGGATTTTTCCTGATATGTATAGAGAGCTTTATGAAAAGGCGAAAAAAACTGATGCTGATATAGTTATGTGTGATTATTCTAGGTGTCGTTTTGTTGGTGATAAAATTTCAAAAAAATCAAAAATTGATAAAGTATTTTTAGAAAAAGAAGTTTTTGATGTTGGGACCTTATCAAATATTCCAAGCAGAAAAAGTTTTTTTTGTGTGGCTGTGTGTTGGAATAAAATTTTTAAGAGGGATTTTTATTTAAAAAATATAAAATTTCCTGAAAATATGATTTTTGAAGATACTCCTGTTATGTTTAGTGCTTTTATGAAAGCCAAACGAATTTCTGTTGTTAACAAGAAGTTGTATTGTTATAGGATAACCAATCAAAATTCGTCTTCGCTATCAAAAGACAGTCGTGTTTTGGATTTATTTAAATCTGTAAATTTAACTCTTGATAATTTAGAATATTTGGATTATAATCATTTCCAATGTTTTGTTGTTACATCAATTATTAGAGATTGTATTCACCATTTAAGGGGACTTAGGGGTGTCGTTAGGCATCAATATGTTTTACAATTAAATGATGTAGTAAATAAGATTAAAGAATTAGATTTGTATAAATTTATTTCTTTGAAAGACAAAATTAGATTATATTTAATTATGAAAGGTTTTAAATGTCTAAATATTATATAGTTTCCGGTGGTTTTGATCCAATTCATGAAGGTCATATTGAAAATATTATTGAAAGTCGTGAAAATTCCGATGGGGTTATTGCTCTTTTGAATAGTGATGCTTGGCTTGTTCGTAAAAAGGGTAAGGCGTTTATGAAGTTTGATACAAGAAAAACTGTTGTTGAAAATATTAAAGGTATTATTGAAGTTATATCTTTTAATGATGATGATGGAAGTTGCTGTGACGGTTTAAGAAAATGTCGTGAAAATTATCCAAATGATGAACTTGTGTTTGCAAAGGGTGGTGACAGGACTGCGGATAACATTCCGGAAATTCCCGTATGCAAAGAATGTGGTATTGATATAAAGTATAATGTAGGATTTAAAGTTTCCGGACGACAAAAACCTAATTCTTCCTCTTGGCTTTTAAAGGAATGGAAAGAAGCAAAATAGGAGCTAATTGAATTTAGAAAAATAATAATAGGATTTTGAAATGGTAAAAAAAATAAAAATGCTTTTTGATGGTCAATTATTATCTAGGGCGTTTATTCAAAAACAAACCGGTATTTTTCGTGTAAGTGATGAGATTTTTAAAGTTCTTTCCAAAAGAGATGATGTAGAACTTTATTTCTTGGTGACAAATAATAGAAGAGGTGAAACTGAAAAATATTTGGAAAGTAGGGGACTTTCTCATTTAATACCTAATATTGTGAGATTACCAAAACTTTTAATGTCTACTAAGACAAGAAATTTGTATCATAAAATTTATGGTGGATTTTTACGAAAGATTTTGCCTTATGTTTATGGGAAGAAGTTGAAGGAATTTGATGTTTATTTTTCTCCATTTCCCGCTATTTCTCCGGTTGTTAAAAAAGCGGGTGTTAAAACAGTGAGTTTTTTTTATGATATTATCCCTGTTTTGTATCCGAATTTTGCGTTTGTTTATAAATCGCAAGCAAAAAATTTTGTATCTTTTGTTAATAATATTAATTCTGATTTAATATTGTTTGATTCGAAATCTGCAAGAGATGATTTTTTAAGGTGGAGATATCCGTTTGATTTTAACAGGGCAAAGATTTGTTATTTAGCTGCTGATAAAAGATTTTGTAAAAAATCAGATTCCGAAATTAAGAAGGTGGCGGATAAATATCATATTCCTCATAAACCTTATTTGTTTGGCATCAGTGAAGCAAATCCAAGAAAAAATTTTGCTCATGTCATTAAATCTTTTATTGAATATGTTGAAAAAACAGGTGATAAAAATTTGAATTTGGTTATTGCTGGAAAGAAGTTGCCTGGATATGATTATTTGGCTGAATGTTCCGATAAATTGGAAAAATATAAGGATAGAATTATTTTAACCGGATATGTCGATGATGAGGATATACCTGCACTTTACAGTGGGGCAAGTATATTTATGTATCCAAGTTTGTATGAAGGATTCGGGCTTCCTTTGTTAGAAGCTATGCAATGTGGTATTCCCGTGATTACTGCTGATAATTCTTCGCTTCCTGAAGTCGGCGGTGATGCGGTTGCTTATGTTTCCGGATTTGATGTAATTGAGACAGCAAATATGATTGAAAAGATTCTTAATGATAAAGAATTTTCTGATGATTTAATTAAAAAATCTTTAGAAAGAGTAAAACTGTTTTCTTGGAAAGAAACGGTTGATATAATGATAAATGAAGTAAAAAAAATAGGAGTATAAATATGGAAAAGCAAAAGACTGCTATTATTACCGGTATTACCGGTCAAGACGGCGGATATTTAGCAAAGTTCCTGCTTGAAAAGGGCTATAAAGTTATAGGACTTGTTCGTCGCGGTGCAACTGATACTTTTGTTAAATTAAAAGAACATGGTATCTTTGATAAAATTGAATTTGTGGATTTTGATTTATTGGAATTTACTAATATTTGCAGGATTATTAAAAAGTATCGACCTGATGAATTTTATAATTTAGCTGCACAATCTTTTGTGGGTGTTAGTTTTGAAGAACCTATTTATACTACGGAAGCTGATGGTATGGGTGTTGTTTATATTTTGGAAGCAATTAGGGAATTTTCTCCGCATACAAGATATTATCAAGCATCAACAAGTGAGATGTTTGGTAAGGTTCAAGAAATGCCACAAACAGAAAAGACACCTTTTTATCCAAGAAGTCCTTATGGTGTTGCTAAACTTATGGCTCATTGGATGACAACAAATTACAGGGAAAGTTTCGGACTTTATACTTGTTCCGGAATACTTTTCAATCACGAAAGTCCGATGAGAGGTAAAGAATTTGTCACACGCAAAATCACTTCTCATTTTGCTGAATTATATGTTGGTAAAACAGATAAGCCAGTGGAACTAGGTAACCTTAATTCTAAGCGTGATTGGGGTTTTGCCGGTGATTATGTTAAAATGATGTGGTTGATGTTACAACAAGATCATGGCGATACTTATGTCATCGCGACAAATGAAACTCATTCCATTCGTGAATTTGTGGAGGAAGTTGCAAAAGTTTGTGGATGGGATATTGAGTGGAAAGGTGAAGGTGTTGATGAGATTGGTGTTGATAAAAAGACAGGTAAAGTCCTTGTAAAAATAAACCCTAAATTCTATCGTCCTGCGGAAGTAGATATTCTTATCGGTAATCCGGAAAAGGCGAAGAAAGTTTTGGGTTGGAAGCGCGATGTAGATTATAATGCCCTTTGCAAAATGATGATGGAAAGGGATATTGAAAGAGCACAAAACGGAAATTTATAGGAGGTTAATATGATAAAATATCATGTTTATATGCCAAGTTTAACTGGTAATGAAAAGAAATATGTTAATGAATGTCTTGATACTACTTGGATTTCTTCAAGAGGAAAATTTGTATCCGAATTTGAAGAAAATTTTTCAAAGTATATAGGTGTTAATCATGGTGTTGCTGTTTGTAATGGAACAGTAGCTATCCATTTGGCTTTAACAGCTCTTGGTATTGGTGAGGGTGATGAAGTACTTGTCCCAACATTTACTTATATTGCTTCGGTTAATCCTATTAAGCAACTTGGAGCAACACCTGTTTTTGTTGATAGTGATGAGGATGATTGGCAAATATCACCCGAAGATATAGAACGTAAAATCACACCTAAAACAAAGGCTATTATTGCAGTGCATCTTTACGGACATCCTTGTAAAATGGATAAGATTATGGAAATTGCAAAGAAACATAATTTGTTGGTTGTTGAAGATTGTGCAGAGGCAATAGGTTCCGAATTTAATGGTAAAAAAGTTGGTTCTTTTGGTGATGTCGCATGCTTTTCATTCTTTGGAAACAAAACTATGACTTGTGGTGAAGGTGGTATGTGTTTAACAAATGACCCTACTATTTATAACAGACTTGCAAAACTTAAATCACAAGGATTATCAGAGGACCGTGAATATTGGCATGATATGATTGGTTATAATTACAGAATGACAAATATTGCGGCGGCTATTGGTTGTGCTCAACTTGAACAAGTGCAAACCTTCATTGATAAAAAGCAAAAGATTGCAGGTTGGTATAAAAAATATTTAAAGGGTGTGCCGGTAACACTTCATGAACCAAAGGGTAAAGTTCTTCATACATATTGGATGAATTCTATTTTGGTTGAAAAGGGTCAAAATAGAGAGGAGCTTCGTAAGTTCTTGCGTGAAGCAGGTATTGAAACGAGACCTACTTTCTATCCGGTTCATACTATGCCTATGTATTCTCCTAGATTTACATCTCTTAAGGTGGCAGAGGATATAGCTCTTCGTGGTATGAATTTACCATCCTATCCTGCTTTGAAAGAGGAAGATATTAAATATATTTGTGATAAAATAAAGGAGTTTTCATGCAGAAAAAATATGTTATCGTTGGCTGTGGAGGGCATGCAAAAAGCGTTGCTGATGTAATACTTTTTAATGAGCCTGATGCTGATATTATATTTTTAGATGATAATGCAAAACAGGGAGAGGAAATTTTTTCTTTTCCTGTTGTTGCTAATTATAATGTTGACAACGAAAAAGTTATTCTTGGAATTGGAGACAATAACCTTCGCAGGGTTATGTATGATAAATTTCAATCTAATTTAGCTACTATTATTTCAAATGATGTTTATCAGGGAAAAGACAGTAGTGCAGGGTATGGAACTTTTATTGCTCATAATGCACATATAGGACCGTTGGTAAAAGTTGGTAATGGTTGTATTATCAATACCCATTGTGTTTTGGATCACGAAGTGACGGTTGGAAATTTTTCTCATATATCTGTGAATGCTACATTGTGTGGTAAGGTAAAAATCGGAAGTAATGTTTTTGTGGGTGCCGGTGTTGTGATAAAAGATGGTGTGAAGGTTTGTGATGATGTTATAATAGGTGCCGGAGCTGTTGTCGTAAAAGATATTAATGAAAATGGAATATATGTTGGTTGTCCCGCAAAAAAAATTAATACATTGGTTATCTCGCAAGAAAAATTAAGGGGTTAGAATGAAAATAGCTGTAGTGGCACAAAGATTTTCAATTGGCGGATATAGAGTTTTATATAGATTGCTATCAGCGATTAAAAATAATGAAATTACTTTATTTATCGATTCACGAGATTCTGTTTCAAAATCTTGTATGAACTCAGATAAAACAGCTATAGATTCTTTAAAAAATAATGGTATTAAAATTGAAGAAATAAATATTGATAAATATAATTGGAATAATTTATCCAAAAGAATAAATAATTTTGATACGGCTTTATTTTATTGGCCATTTTTTTGTTTCTGCCCAAAAAATATTAAAATTCCGTTTTATTTTTTGATTCATGATTTGACTGTTTTATATGATTTTGCTTTTCCATTTTGCGATTCCGCTTCTATAAAATCTAATCTAATATCTTTTTTGGAAAATGGTGGTATCCCTATCGTTTTATCGGAATATGGAAAAAAAGATTTTCATAATTTCTTTGATACGGTAATTGAACCTAAAGTAATACATTGGTCAATATTTTCCAATGAAACAAGTTGTTCGGAAAAAGAAGAAAATGAAATATTGGAAAAATTTAATTTAGAAAGGAAAAAATATTTTATTTATCCAACAAATAATTCATCACATAAAAATATTCAGCTTTGTATTGGTATAATTGATGTTTTAAGGAAAAAATATCCGGATATTACTTGTGTGCTTTGTGGCTATGGAACGGAAAGTATGAAAGGTAATGTCAGAGATACACATATTGATAAACATAGCAGTGATTTTTATAATATTTACGGTTTGGGAATTATTAGTGATAAGGAATTATATGTTTTGATTAAAAATGCTGTTTGTCTTATTACTACAACGTTTGCCGAAGGTGGGTGCGGTCCGGCAAGTGATGCCTGGCTTTTTGGAACTCCGACAGTTATATCCGATATTCCAGTATTAAGAGAATATTCTGAGCTTTTTGGAGTTAAAACGGAATTTGCTTCACCATTTAATGCAAATGAGTTTGCAGATAAAATTATTGATATAAAAGAGAATGAAGATAAGTATTTAAAAATTGTGAAACATAATAAAAAAGCGATTGTTGAAAATTATACTTGGGCTGATGTTGCTGAAAAATATTTATCTGTTTTTAATAATAAAGGAGAAAAAAAAATGAAAATAGCTGTAATTTGCACTTCATCTTCTGTCGGTGGTTTCAGATATTTATATAATTTATTGCTTGGTATCAAACAGGCTTCTTCATCTGTTATTATAAATGTTTTTTACAAAGTTGGTGAGGCTTCATCATCAGTTTTAGAAATTGAAGGTTTGAAGGCAAACGGAGTATCCTTTACAACAATAACTGATAATCAAGTCAATGGACAAGAAAAGTCATTTATGAAAAGTTTAGAGGATTATGATGTTGTTTTTTACAGCTGGCCTTATGGTATAAAATGTTTAGATATTAATAAGCCGGTATTTTTTATTCCGCATGATTTTATTTATACACATGGCTTTGGACTTGATGGAATTGGGTTTTATGATCAGAATATGTATAATGCTAATATGCTTTATCATAATACATTTATTTCCAATAATGCAATTCCGATAGTTTCCAGTGATTATATTAAAAATGAATTTAACGGGGTATTTCCTAATAGTTTGTATAAACCTAATGTTGTATATTTATCAACGTTGAATGATTATACCAAAAAATCAGATAAGGAGGTAGCGGAATTTTTAAAGAGTAAGAAAATTGATTATGATTATGTATTGTTTGCTTCTAATAATATGCCACATAAAAATTTAGGAAATCTTTTAGGTGCTTGGTATTATGTTAAGCAAAAATATCCTAATTTAAAACTGTTAATTTCCGGATATGGAAATAATAATATAGCCGGAAAGATTAATACTCCATATTATATGGATCATATTGATATTAATAGTGAAGATTTTGATGTCAAATCGTTTGGATTGTTGTCTAATGATGAATTTTCAATGCTTATGCAGGGTGCAAAAATGGTTGTAAATTCTTCATTGTGTGAGGCAGGAAACGGCAGTGGATTGGATGCGTGGCAACTTGGGGTTCCCGTTGTTATGAGTAATATTGAGCCTTTTATGAATCAAATTGAACATCTTGGAGTTAAGGCTGAAACATTTGACCCAAGAAATTCTTCTGATATTGCAAGAGCAATACTTTATTTGTTGGATAATCCAAAAGTGGCCGAACAAAATGTGAAAGATTCTTTGGAGGCAATGAAAAAATATACTTGGAAAAAGGTTGGAAAACAATATCTTGATATTTTTGAAAAGTATTTAAAGGATTATAAATGTAAAAAATATTTAGCGGTTACTTTGGATTATTCTGCTGTTATGGAAAATTTTGATAAAGAGGGTATTGTTGTTTATACCAAAAATCTTTTAGATGCTTTATTAAAAAATGATAATAGTTTAAATTTGGAAATTTGGTGTTATTCATATAATGTGGAGCATTGTAAAAGAATATTTAAAGATTTAACGGATAAATATGCAAGTAGAATTAAGTTCTGTGATGAAAAGTTATACGAAACTGATCATTATATTAATACTATTTATAAAAAGAAAAATTTAAAATATCATTTAAAAAGTGGTTTTTATAATTGTTGTTATGCTTTAACAAAAAATATTAGATATAGGCAAAAAAGACAAAAGATGAAGGATAAGTTGCTTCAAAATAATTATGTTCCTTTTTCTCAGGAAGAGTTGCTTCAAAAATCTGTACAAGATTTTTCCAGAGCATCTTATTGTTATATTCCTGCTGTTAATTTAAAGGTAGGCAGATATTTTTCTTGTCCTAAATTTTTGCAAATTCATGATTTATTTGCAATGATACCTGAAATAGAGAAATTATTTATTCCTTTGGTGCCAAATATTGCTGAGGAAAATAAAAAAATTACAGATAATTTGAATGATTATGCAAAACTTAATACAGATTTTATTACTTCAAATGTATTTACGAGAGATAAGGAAATATTAAAATATACGAATATTAAGAAAAGTAATGTTAATGTTATTACTTTCCCGCCAATGATTAAACAATTTTATAAAGGTGATTTAATAACAGAAAAAGAAATAAGGAAGAAATATACAATTGATGGAAATTATATGTTTTATCCTTCTCAAAACAGACCGAACAAGAATATTATAGTATTATTGAAAGCATTAAAAAAATTAAAGGATAATGGTATAATTATAAAATTAGTTACTACGGGGCGTATTGCTTCTTATCCACCGGATTTGAATTTTATGAAAGATAATGATATTGAGGATTTAATTATTGAAACAGGTATGATGTCAGAAAGTGATTTATATGCTTTGTATAAGTATTCTACTTTATCTGTTGTAACAACAAAAATTGAGGGATTAGGTATGCCGGGTCAGACTTTGGAGGCTTTGTCTCTTGGCAATATTCCGGTTATTTGCTCTAAATGTCTTGGTGTTAAAGAAAGTCTTGAAAGTGTCGGATTGAATTTTGAAACAGCCGATCTTAATTGGTTTGAACCTGATGATTATGAAGGTTTGGCTGAAAAGATACAGGATGTTTTGGCTAATCCAAAAAAACATATAGAAAAGCAGAAAGGTGTGATTTCTTATTATACAAAAAGAACTTGGGATGATGTTGCAAAGGATTACTTAGAATTATTTAATGATTGATTAAGGAGGTGAATTAATGATTAATATTGCCTTTATAACTGATAATAATTATGTGTTTCCAGTAAAAGTTGCGATAAAATCCATTATTGCAAATAAAAATGTTGATACGCAATATAATATAAATATTATATGTGTAGAAATGTGTGATGATAGTTGTAGAGCATTGAAGTCTCTTGAAAAACTTGGAAATGAAAAAGTTTTTATTAATTTGATAGATAAAAAGAATATATTTAAAGATATAAAAATGCCGGCCTATGTTACTCCATCGGCTTTGTTTAAGTTTTCTTTGGCAGAGATACTTGATAATATAGATAAGTGTTTATATATTGACGGCGATACAATGATACAAAAAGATTTATCCGAATTTTATAATATTGATATAGATAGTGTATATGCCGGGGTTATTCAGGATTATCATACCATTTATTATAGAGAAATGAATAAAAAACTAAATCTTGATGGTTATTTTAACAGCGGTGTTATGCTTTTGAATCTTAAAAAAATGAGAAAGGATGGTATCGCCGAAAAATTAATGGCACAAAAGAAAAAGGAAATTGAAACTAATACAGTTGTTTTTATGGATCAAAATGCATTAAATGTTGTGTTTGAAGAAAATGTTAAGTATTTGCCTATTATTTATAATTATTCTACTGTTTATAATATTGATGAAACGGTTATTTGTCTTCCTGATGATATAAGAAATAATTTACAATATTATAAGGATAATGCGGTGATTGTTCATTTCGCCGGTGGAGCCAAGCCCTGGAAAATACTTTGTTTGGATAAGCATTTTGTTTCATTTTGGAAGTATGTTGATAGTAATGATTTCTTGCAAATTATGGATGCTGTTTGTAATACCATACAGCAGGAAAAAGTTAATTCAATTTATTATTTTGATGGTAAAATTAATGCGATGTCAGATAATATCAGTGTGTTGGAAAATAAAAACTTTGTATTAAACGGTGAAATTGAAATATTAAGCAGGGAAATTGAAATATTAAATAACGAAATTGAAATATTAAAAAACAGGACTTTGATTTTAGAAAATGAAATATCTGTTTTAAAAGAAAATAAAAAATATCCAAAATGGTTTTGTAATTTAGTTTGTTGTTTTATAGTAAAGAAAAAGGACAGACATCATTTTAGAAATAAGTATTCACGTTAATAATTTTTGTTATCAGATAGTTTGGTAAAAAGGGGAAAATATTTCCCCCTTTATATTTTTATTCCTTTGGGTATTTATTTTTTATTTCAGTTATTTTTGTTTCCCAATTATTTGTTCCATTTATTTTATCCCAATAAATCATATCAAGTTGTTCATTTATACTTGGATATTCTTCTTGTCTTTTATATGTATAAGATAGTTTATACGCCGGTGTTGGAACAGAATCTATTTCTTCTATGATAGTTCCCTTTGGAAAATCATTTATTATGTTTGCGTATTCTGTATAGCTTACTTGTCCGTTTGTTTCTGTTATTTTATACATTGTTTATGTCCCTTTCTTTGAATAAATATAGTATACAATCTCTGTTTACATCATTTTCACTTTCCATATTTATAATGTCACCTTTTTTCACATTAAATGATAAGGTACTTCTTGTATATCCGCTACTATGATTTTCGAATACAGCTAATAAAGTCTTATTAAGACGCAGATTGGTTATAGCTCCATTTTTTAATCCCGAACAATAAAATACAGTGCCATTAAACGGAGCAGTATAGATATGTGATGATGTAGGATTAAATACAACTCCTCTTGTCGTATTTACATATGGTTTATCGTTTGCATCAATTGTACTTACTTCATTTATAGACATATATTGATTTGTTTGAAAAGAACCTATTAATCTGTATGCAACAAAGCCGTTGCTTGCAGCAATAGAGGTTGACATATTTAATCCTTCATTGCTTATAATCATATCTATGGTGTAATCTGCTTTTATTATAGCGAAAATGTAGTATTGTGTGTTTGGATTTATTGTTATATTTCGCTCCAAACCTCCGACATTAGAACCACTTTCCCAATAGGTGTTTATTTGTTTTACTATTGGTGTGGTCAGTCTTATATCATACATGTTATCAAAAGATCTTGCTTCTCCACAGTCTATTTTTATGGCTGAATCGGATACTTTTGTTAAATTAAAGCCACTTATATGATTTTTTGGCAGAGTAATATATTTTTTTATAAGTTCTGTTGCATTTTTTGGTGTCAGTGCTTTTGTATTATTGTTCCCAGTTAATGTTTCAGTTTTTGTTGCAAATTGGGTTGGTCCTATGTTTGTTTCAGTTGCAAGTTGGGTTGCATTGGAACAATCATCACTCATTACACCTTTTGATATTATAGTTTCTTTTGATACATTGCTTAAATCTTGTTTTGCAATGTTTCTGTTTGCAATATCTTCACAGGAGACATTTTCCATATTGGATTTAGCAATACCTTTATCAACTATTTTTTGCATAGGGATGTTTGTTAAATCTTCACGAGCAAGAGGGATGCCTCCTGCGGTCATATTATCGTGAACGATAGCTGTTTTTTTTGTTGTATCTACGGTGATTTCTCCTTCCAGTCCCGTAAATAGTATATGTTCATCCGTAGAACCTCTACGAAATTGTATAGCTGTTGTCATTTTACCTCCGTTTTTGTTTAGATTATATCGTATATCAAACCAATTTGTATTGTTTGAAATTTTGGAGATTGAAATTTTAAGGAAGATAGTTTTTGTTAGTTTGATATACGAGTTAAGATGACTAATATAGATATAATTATCCCATTAGTTGAAAATTACTATACACTATTTTTTATAAAAAGTCAAGAACAATTTTAGAACACTTTATCCCATACCGTTTGCCATTCTTGTAATCTCATAACTCAAACTAAGCTCCTCGCTAACACCGCTCGTTGCTAAGTTTTCGTTTTATTCGGTTTCAAGAATAATTTTAGAACATTATAATTTGTACCGTTTGCCATTCTTGTAATCTTATAAGTTAATTATGGTTTCGGAATCTATTTCTATGATTTTATTCTTTGAGGTTAGTCCCTTTATAATTTTAATATTTGATTTAGGAAGTTTTAATTCTTTTGATAAAAATTTTATTAAGGCTTCGTTTGCCTTTCCATCGATTGGCGTGGTTGTGATGGCGATTTTTATCATATCGTCAAAGGTTCCGCAAATCTCATTCCTTTTTGCATTGGGTTGAAGGTGTATTTTTAATATTTGTTTTGGCATATTGTTTCGATATGTTTTAGTATTATTTCCTTTGTTTGAAGTGGTGAAAGGTTGGAATTATCAATTTCCAATTTATACTTATTTTTCATATTTATAAGTTGTCTTTGATATATTTGTTTTGCGATTTCCGTATCGGTTAGTTTCATTTTTTCCGCTCTTTCTTTATTTACTACACGGGAAAGCAAAGTTTCCTCTGTTGGGGTAAGAATGATGGGAATATAAAGGTGATTTATTTGTTTTGCAAATTTATTTACGAGTTTGTAAAATTTTATATCATCTTTTTCTTCTTCTAAAAAGGTTGTAAAAATTATATTTTCCTTTACACCGATTTTTTTGAAATATTTGAATGCAATTTTGTATATTTTATCTATGTATTTACCTTTGCATTTCGGAAGAGTTGTTGTTATGTCGGTCAAACAAAATAGAACATTGTTGACAGTGTGATTGTCAAATATTTTGAAATCATTATCCTTTGCAAGTTCTTTGGCGATTGTAAGTTTACCGGCAGCCGGATAGCCAATAAGGTGTATTATGAATTTCATTTAACCTCCTTTAATATTCTGCTTTTTCAAAATAAAGTCCGCATGCTGGGGCGGTCGGGCCGGCCTTTGTTCGGTCCTTTGCCTCTAAAATATCGATGAATTGTTGTTCGGTTAATTTGTGGCGACCAACCATTTCAAGAGTGCCGACTATGTTTCGGACCTGATGATGAAGGAATGATTTTGCATTGAGGCTTATTTCAATTAAATCGCCATTTCTTTTTACGCTTATTTCATCAAGGGTTTTAATAGGTGATTTTGCCTGACATTCGGAGGCACGAAATGATGAAAAGTCGTGTTTTCCTACTAGGTTTTGTGCGACTTTATCCATAAGTTCGGTATCAAGGGGGTGGTATACCCACCATACCCTTTGATTATCAATTATCGGACGGGTAGGGCGGTTTAGGATTTTGTATATGTAGTAGCGTTTTTTACAGCTGAACCTTGCGTGAAAATCGTCATGGACCTTTTCTACATTTAAGATTGAAATATCTTCGTTTGATTGTTGAAGATGAAAATTTGTTGCCATAAGGATTTTATAGGGGTCGTATTCCTTTGAAAGCTCTATATGTGCTGGCATACGAATCGCATGGACGCCGGCGTCTGTTCGGCCTGCGGAATAACATTCGGTATTTTCTCCGCAAAATTTGAAGATGGCGTTTTGGATGGCACCTTGGACGGACGGGCTGTCGTCTTGGATTTGCCAGCCGGAATATTTTGTGCCTATGTATTCAATTTCAAGTTTATATTTAGTCATTTAGGTTTTTGCCAATTTCAAATTTGTATCCGTTTATAAAAGCCTTTGTTGTAAGAGGATTTCCGCCGGATTTTTGAAGTTCTTCTATTTTAATAATACTTCCGTTCCCGCAGGCGATTTGTAAATCATTTGTTAAAATTGTTCCTGCCGGTTGGTTGGTAGTTTCATTTATAAGTGATGTTTTTAAAACCTTTATTTGAGTATCATTGTGTATGAAGTATGCCTTTGGTGAGGGCATAAGTCCACGGACAAGATTGTGGATTTTTCCTGCTGAATTTTGCCAATTTATTTTTGATTCTTCCTTATCCAACTTTGGGGCAAGGGTGAAATTGTCAATTTGTTTTTGTGGTATGATAGAATCTTTTTTTTCAAGGTATTCTAGTATCATTTTTGCACCAAGTTCGGACATTTTGTTTTCAAGGTCGCCGTAAGTGATATTATCATCAATTTCAATTTCTTCCTTTAAAAGCATATCGCCTGTATCCATACCTGCATCCATTTTCATAATGGTAATTCCGGTTTTCGAATCGCCGTTTAAAATTGAGCGTTGGATTGGATTTGCACCTCTTAAATTCGGAAGAAGGGATGCGTGGATATTTATACAGCCGAGTGATGGTATATCAAGAACCGTTTGAGGAAGTATTATTCCGTAGGCTGCGACTATTATAATATCAGGGTGAAGATTTTTTAACTGCTCCACTGTTTCTTCTTTCTTAAAATTTTTAGGTGTGAAAACTGGGATGTTAAATTTTTCTGCGGTAATATTAACGGGTGATTTTGTTAAAATCATTTTTCTGCCTTGTGGCTTTGGTTCCTTTGTATAAACGCCGATAACATTATAATTATTTATTAAATTTAAAAGTGCGGGAACGGAAAAATCCGGTGTTCCCATAAATACTATATTCAATTTTTTATTTCCCAATTTTTATTTTTTTTAATTTTTTAGATACTAGTTTTTTCTTTAATGGACTTAGGTAATCAATGAAAAGTTTGCCGTCCAAATGATCAAGTTCGTGTTCAATACAACGGGCAAGCAAGCCGTCTGCTTCTAATTTTACGGAATTTCCCATTTCATCGGTGTAAGAAATTGAAATTTGTTTTGGACGTTCAATTTCGTAATAGATTGTTGGGACGGAAAGACATCCTTCTTCCTTTGTACACAATTCCTTTGATACAGAAATTATTTCAGGATTTATTATTTTTAAATATCTTTTTGATGGAAGTGGGCATTTATCTTCACGAGCGATAGTTTCTGCATCAATTATAATTATTTTTTTCAAAAGTCCTATTTGCGGACCGGCAAGTCCTATACCATCAAAATGTTCCATAATTTCTGCCATATCATCAAAGGTTTCCAACAAATCGTTGGTTATTTTATCAACCTTTGTTGTGGGTTGGCGAAGTATTGGGTCCGGTTCCGTATATAGTGTTATAGTGTTCTTCTTTTTTAAATCTTCCATTTTATAAATCTTTCTGTTATTATATTGATATTATTTAATATAAGAGGAAAAGTTTAAAATGACAATAGTTTTTATTTCTTTGAGTGTGGTATTGTTTGTTACTGCGGTTTATTTATTTTTGAAAAATCAAAATTTATCGCGGGAAAATTTTCGTCTTTCTGTTTCTTTGGAACAAGAGCGAAAATCTGTTGAGGCAAAAGTTTCTGAAATTACAAAAGTGAAAGAAGAGTTTTCGCGGGAGTTTGAAAATATATCAAACAGGATTTTGAAAATGCAAAGGGAGGATTTTGATAGGGAACAAAGGGCATCTCTTTCCGTTCTTCTTAATCCGTTTCAAACTCAGATAAAAGATTTTAGGGATTTGATAGAAAAAACAAATCTTAAAAATGAAAATGACAAGGGAGCTTTGAGTAAGGAGTTAGCGGAGCTTAAGAACCTTAATGTAACTTTATCAAAGAATGCCGATGATTTGACTAATGCACTTAAAGGAAATACAAAAGTGCAGGGGGATTGGGGCGAACATATGCTTAAAGACATTCTTGATATGGCGGGATTTATTGAAGGAATGGATTATCAAATGCAGTTTAATGTGAAAGGTGAAAATGGTGAAAATTTGCGTCCTGATTGTGTGATAAATCTTCCAAACGGAAAAAAGCTTATTGTGGATTCAAAGGTTTCTATTTCTGCCTATATTGATTTTATAAGAGAGGAAAATCCGGATAGGAAAAAAGAGTTTTTAAAAAATCATATTAATTCCATAAAAAAACATATTATGGAGCTTTCAAATAAAGAGTATCAAAAAATTCTTTCTGATTTTGAATTTGTGTTTATGTTTATTCCCAATGAGCAGGCTTATATAGAGGCGTTGAAATGTGATAATTGTATTTATGATACTGCATATAAGGCAAATATTGCTATTACTACGCCATCGTCAATTCTTCCAATACTCAGGACGGTTAAAAATCTGTGGAATATTGAAAAGCAAAATCAAAATGCTTCTGTGATTGCGGAAAAGGCGGGAAAGCTTTACGATAAACTTGTCGGCTTTGTTGAAAATATGAAAAAGATTGATAAAGGACTTGCAAGTGCAAGAAGTGCTTATGATGATGCGTTTAATCAGCTTTCTGACGGACGAGGCTCTGCAATTTCCATTGCTGAGGATATGAAGGCAAAGGGGGCAAGGACGGTAAAAAATATTGGAATTGATAATCAAAAGTCTTTAATCGGTGATGCGGAATAAAATAGTTTGCGTTAAATTTTATTTTGTGATATTATAATAAAAGTTCTTAGGAGTTAATGTATGAAAAAATTTTTAATTTTATTTTTTGTAATTATGTGTTGTTTCGGTAATATGGCTTTTTCCCAAACCAGAACCAGAGTGAGAAGGGCGAATGCTTCACGTGGAAACGGTTTTACTTTTTCCCAAGATGCAAAGGACAGAATAAAAATCGGGTGTCAGTCCGTTATGAAAAAGGCACAACAATTTTCAAGGGAGATGAGGGCTAAGGGAAGTTCAAATATTGAATCGGAAATTGTGTATATGTGTTCGGTAAATTCTATTGAACTTGAAAAGGCGGATTTGGGTCCATGGGAAAAATTTGTGCATGCTTGTATAAAAGTGTTTAATCAATTCAGAAACCTTATTTATGTGGCGGCGGTGTTTATGTTGCTTTGGATTTTAGTAAAAGCTATGTATGAAGGTGATATGAAGTGGATGCATATTGGTATGATGATTATTGGTGTGACTATGCTTGCCTTTGCAGAAGTGTTTTTGGATATTGCGACAAATAGGGTTACAATTGATGATATAAGGAATAGTGAAATTTATGTTGATTGTCGTGAACCGGACAATGGACTTTACAGATGTGCGGTTGATGTAGAGGGGGCAATGGATAAAGAATCTATCTATTTATTTGATGTAAATCATTTATCTACACAATCAAAGACATTTAAAGGACTTTACTAGATTCTTATGTATTTTTCTTTATTTTTCGGGACAAACTTGTTTTTTTAGTATAAAAAACTGCTGTTTTTGGAGAAAAATTGATTTTTTTTAGGAATTTTAAAGATTTTTTATTGACTTCTTTGCTTTTTAATAGTTAGAATCTATCTTAGTTGAGAAATTCAACATTTGTTAAAACAAAAGAAAAGGAGATAGATATGAATAAGAACGATTTAATAAATGCTATTGCAGATTCAACAGAACTTTCAAAAGTAAAAGTTGGTGAAGTTCTTGATAGCTTTGTAAATGTTGTAACAAAAGCACTTAAAAAAGGTGAAGAAGTTCGTCTTATAGGTTTTGGAACTTTTGCTGTTTCAAAAAGAAAAGCAACAAAAGGTCATAACCCAAGAACAGGTGAAGAAATTAAAATCCCTGCTTCTAAACAACCTAAGTTTAAAGCTGGTAAAACATTGAAAGAAGCTATTAACAAATAACTTTTTTTTAACAAAGATTCCCCTCTTATTTCAAGAGGGGATTTTTTTATTCTTTTATCTTGTTTAAGTCTAGAAATTGTGATATAATGGTTTTGTTAAAAGTAAAAAAACTGGAAAGGACAAAATATGAATAAAAAAATAAGTTTATGCTGTTTGGCTTTGTGTTTGACAGTTTCTTCTGTTGATGTGCTTGCTCAACGCGGAAGATCATCAAGAAGGAGTGGCGGAACAACGGCAACACAAAAAAATGTTAGTTCGTCAATTATTTCTGGATTTGGAAATAAGTATTTTAAAAATGCTTCTATAACATTGGTTGAAAAAAGGTCTGTTAACCTTTCACCTCTTATGGTTGAAAATAATCTTAAAAATATAACAAAAACAGATGATGCGGATGCGAGTTATAAGTTGTGTATTCCATGTGCAAATATTGTTTTAGAGTATGAAAAGGATGGAAAACTTCAAAATTATTCTGGTGGCGGAAATTGTTATTCATTGGAACCAGGGTATACAAATTTAAGATTGACTGTTCAAGCTGGGGCAATTAAGGCTTGTAGTGAAAAAGTAAGAATGACAATTAATGATGTCAGAAATCCATCAACAATGCCGGAAGTTGACAGTGTCGTTTTAAATATATTACCAAATTCTTCTGCATACGATTATTCAAATCTTGAATTTATGCAGGAAAAGGAAATTTTGGAATTGGTAAAGGATTATGATGATGCGAAAAAAGAAGCAAAGGATGCATGTAATATAAGTTCAGGTACATTGAAAGAAATTAGGAATTTATTAACTGCATCAACAGCAGTGTCTGCTGTGGCAACTGCAACAGGTGCAACTGATACGGCTTTGCAGATTGGTGCAAATGTGAAAGAGAAAGACAGAGGAACAAATCCAAACAGTAGAGCTAGAGGACTGGATATTGCGTCAACAGCAGTGTCTGCCGTAAGTACCGCTGGAAATCTCGCTTCAACAGTTACATCATTTATTTCTGTTAAAAAGATAGATGATTTGATAGATGATATGAAGAAATGTACGAAGGCAGCAACAAAAATGCACAATGCTGGTCTTGCTTTGGAAGCTGGTCTTGAAGATATAACTTCGGCTGATAATATTGAAAAAGAAGGAGAATAAAATGAGAAAATTATTTTTAATTATGTTTTCGTTGGCATCTGTTGGTGCAAGTGCTGATACTTTTCCAAGATATACTGAAAAAGAAAAGGAAGCAATTAATCATTGCAAAAATTTGGATGTAAAGTTGTTAGAGGATATAAAATCTCAGATGGTTACATCTGGTGTATTTAGTGGTGTTGGAACAGCATCAAGTGTTGTTAGTTTTAGCATATCAGCATCAAATGTAGCAGGAAAAGATGATGCAGAAAGGGTGAATAGTAAAGCTAAAAATATAGCAGGTAATATTGCCGCGGGTGTTGGAACCGGAGCTTCCTTACTTTCTGCTTCGTTTGCTGGAACTGCACTTACCAAGCTTAAAGGTTTGATTGATGATTTGGAAGAATGTAAGGAAGGGTTAGGCAATATTGCTGATTCTCCTGAAAATAAAGATGATACTAAAACAGAAGCAAGTTCTGGTTCAACATCTGAAAATAAAGATGATACTAAAACAGAAGCAAGTTCTGGTTCAACATCATCAGAATCATCAGGACAAAAGACTGAGACTACTACAACAACAGTTGTTACTGAAACTTCTAAATAGTAGTTATGTTATTTGAAATCAGCTCTTTAAATTTTCAATATTTAAGGGCTGATTTTTTTTTGAGGAAAGGATGGTCTTGCTTTTTTACTTTTTCTTTGTATAATTTTTTACAACTATGGGAGATTTGATATGAATAAAGTTAAAACAAAGATTTTTTATTTACCTAATTATGATATTAAGGCTTGGGGACCTATGAAGTATGCTTATACAACAGATTCTGGGTTTGATGTGCGTGCGTGTATTGATTCTGATATAACACTTGCTCCGATGGAGCGAAGGGTTGTCCCGCTTGGTTTTAAACTTGCACCGGAGGAGGGGTATGGCTATCAAATAAGGGCGAGAAGCGGAAATGCCTCTAAATTGGGATTGTCTATGGTTAATGGTGTTGGAACTATTGATAATGCTTATAGAGGTGAAGTCGGTGCCATACTTATTAATCTTTCGGATAAGTCTATTGTGATAGAACGGGGTATGCGTATTGGTCAGTGTGTGGTGGAGCCAATTTATCAGTTTGATTTTGAGGAGGTTGCAAGCGAGGAGGAGCTTGGTGAAACTTCCCGAAATTATTCCGGATTTGGAAGCAGTGGTATAAAATAATATTTAATTATTGTGGCAGTTGCAATGTTCATGTGAACAGCAATCGCATTCGTCATCATCTTCTTCGTGATTATGGCAGCAACAATTTTCGTTGTGATTTGGTTTTTCTTCTTCCTCGTCTGGGTCTAAATTTTTATCGATTTGGACGTTGAAAGAAGTACAATCGTCGGTAAAGCCGTATTTTTCGGCGTCCTTTTGATTTTGTATGAATTGGGCTATTTCCTCGTCTGTTAAGCCAAGTTCTTTTGCCTTTTTTAAAAGTTCTTCCGGTATCATTTTGTTTTCCTTGGTTTTCTTTGTATTTTAGCAGTTTTGAGGAATAAATCAATAAGAATTTAAAAAAGTGCTTGCATTTAGGAAAAAATGATATTATACTTTTTTCATTCTTTGGGTGATTAGCTCAGTTGGCTAGAGCATCTCGTTTACACCGAGGAGGTCTGGGGTTCGAGTCCCTAATCACCCACCATTAAAATAAGCATTGTTACAGTTAAGACTGCGGAGGTGAAAATGCAACTTAATTTTATTCCAATAAAAACTCGTATAGTAAACCCACCAAAAGATGAAATTTGGGATATCCTTGATAATCTGTCAATAGTCGATGGTGATATTATTTTTATAACTTCGAAAATTCTTGCGATACATCAGGGCAGGTGTGTGCCTGTTGTGGGTGCGGATAAGAAAGAACTTATTAAGCAGGAGGCGACCTATTATTTGCCGTATGAAAGTGATAAGGGGTTTCATGTGAACCTGACTATTACAAATAACATACTTATTCCGGCGGCGGGTATTGATGAAAGTAATGCGAATGAGCATTATATTTTGTGGCCGAAAAATGTGGATGATTTGTGTGCGGAAATTCGAAAATATTTGATGCAAAAAAATAATATAAAAAGACTTGGTGTCGTATCTACGGACAGTCATACTACTCCGCTTCGTTGGGGTGTGACGGGGATTACAATCGGACTTGCGGGTGTAAATCCGTTGGAAGATATTCGTGGAAAATCCGATATATTCGGAAGGACTATGAAACTTACACAAGTAAATAAAATAGACCCGTTGACGGCTATGGCTACACTTATCAGCGGGGAGGCTGATGAAAGAGTTCCTATTGTAATTCTTCGCGGGTATGAGGGTATAGAATTCTCAGAAAATGCAAGTATGGAAAATTTCAATATACCGTTGGAGGTTGATATATACAGACCTTTGTTGGAAGTGTTGAAATGAAAATCGTAATGTGTGTTGCCGTCAGTTCGGATGGGAAAATTGCCGATGCTAACGGTAATGGCGATTTTTCTTCCGTTGAGGATAAAAAGCAGTTTAGGGAGTTTCTTCACAGTGATGCAGTTGATGCATTTATAGCGGGAAGAAAAACAGCGGATGAGTTTAGAGAAAGGCTTTATTATAAACCGTTATATGTCCTAACAAATTCTTGTGTGGAGAAGTATTGTTTTAATGATAGAGCCAGGTTGCCGGATTTGAATTTTGCTTTGCTTGGCGGACTTAAAACTTATCAATATTTTTTATCGGAAAAATTGGTTGATGAGGTAAGGTTGACTGTGGAGAAAAGTATTTTTTTCGGTTGCGGATTGCACCTTGATTTTTCCTTTTATGAAAAGGATTTCAAAGTTGTAAATAAGATTGATTTAAGCAGTAAGACGGAGCTTGTCTTATATAAGAAAAACAGNNAAATNTTGANANCGTATTACNTTTTTNCACTAAATCTCTTTTTTAAGAAGAAACCAAAACTTATTGCAAAGAAAAGACTTAGTAAAATAATATAGTAAAAAATATTATAAATATCGGCAAGAGGTAGGCGGACNTTCATACCGTAAAGTCCGGAAATACTTGTGATAATAAGGGCGGAAACGTTTACGACCGTTAATGATTCCATACGTTTGTTTGTNATGTTGTTGGTTATTATTTCAAGGGTACTTTTTAAATTTGAAACTGTTTTTGAATATGATACAGCGGTTTCCAATGCCTGTTCGTTTTCAATTCGTGCATCNTTTATCAGTTCGTTGTTNGGATTNGTTAGCATAATTTTGCCAAGGACCAAAAGATTTCCCTTTATCGCAATTATGTAATCATCCAAATCGTTTTGTAATTCGAATAGGTTTAGAAGGTCTATGTTTTTAACGGATGTTTTTGATGCCTGTTTAATACGGCGGATTTTNCNGTCAATATTTTTTAATATTTTGAAATAATTTTCCGTTATTTTATCAATTGCATCAACAAGGATTAGAGTTGTTGATTTCAAATTTTTATCTATGGTAAATGGAAAATCNTCTGTGTGTAAAAATAAAATTTTGTTTTGTTCAAGGTAAACACCCAGTGTTTCAATATTATTTTTTATAGGGTATTTTAAAATGACNTCGGTATACTTCTTTTTTTCAAGAAAACGAGCAATTTCACTTGAATCATTTACGTCGAGAAGTAAGTCTTCATCAAGTTCATATTTTGATATGATATCGGTTATATTTTTTTCATGGATTTCAATATCTTTTACTATCATGATAGTACTCCTTGTTGCAACTGTTATATTATAACATATTTTTTTTAAATTACTAAAAGTTTTTTATTGACATTTTTCTTTATTAGTTTATTTTTATTTTGTGNATTTAAACAAAAAAAGATAATTTCTTTTAATAAAAGGAGTTTTTATGAAAAAGTTTGTTCCAAATAGAAATCAGGAAATATTTAATTATCTTTTGAATATTAAGTATCTTTCAATATATTCTGATAAAGATGTTAATTTTATTAAAAATATGAATNTTGATACTGATTTTGGTATTTCAGAGGTAAGAAATGTTTATGATGAATTTGCTGATGTTCGTAATCTACTTCAAAAAAATTGGGGTGAAATTGATACAGTTAAATTGTTTCTTAATTATTATATGATTTCTCTTTTAAATGAGGGTGGAATTGATATTTCAAAAACTGATGTATTTAAGGGGGATGAAGATATTTATATAAAACTTGATTTTGTAAGTAGGAGAGATTGTAAAAAAGCTCTTACAAAATGGGATAACTTGGATCCTGTGGATTTTATATGTATATATTCTCCATTAAATTCTGTTTTTGGCGTAAAGAAAATAAAGGATAATAAAGTTAAGATTTTTTATAAAAAAGGAAATAATGAACCTAAAAGGTTTATAAAATTTAATGATAATGCNTATAAGTCTTTTTATGATTTTTATAAATTTTCCNNANNNCCAAAAAAAAGAATTGATGATTATAGATTAGTGTCCATTATAAAAGGGGCAAAAGATAAGAATGATTTATTAAGCGGGATTGCTGAATTTAACAGCAGTCTTGATATTCCTTTTAAAATTNAATTTGTGGGTAACAATATTATTGAAAATATCAGTAAAGTTTTTT
>JAAVBO010000003.1:59960-204572 GCA_014803575.1 bacterium
TNNGTTTTCATTTATTACTTTTTTATTAAGGGGGAATTTTGTTTCCTCCTTATTTTTACATAAAAAAAATCCCCGTGGCGGNGATTTTTTATTCGTTAAAGTTTTTTAGGAAGTCNTCTATCAACCTTACACCGAAACCTGTTAATCCCTTTGGTGATATGTCATTGCCGGATGTTGTCCATGCGGTTCCTGCTATATCAATATGAGCCCAAGGGGTGTNGCCTGCNAAGTTATGCAAAAATTCTGCNGCGGTAATGGAGCCGGCTAATCTGTCCGGATGGCTTATGTTTGCCATATCGGCAACAGGGGATGATAACATTTCGTTGTATTTCTTTGAAAGTGGAAATTGCCATANTTCATCTCCGCTTTCGTTTCCTGATTTAATAAGTTGTGATGCAAGATTTTCGGAGTTTGTGAAAAGTCCAGCTTTGTATTCGCCAAGGGCAATCATAATTGCACCGGTTAGTGTCGCAAAATCGATTATTGCGGTAGGTTTTATTTTTTCGTTTGCATAAGTGATACAATCGGCAAGGACAAGGCGACCTTCGGCATCGGTATTTAAAACTTCGACTGTTTGNCCGGAAAGTGATGTTAAAATATCGCCCGGTTTATATGATGCACCGTCCGGCATATTTTCGGCAAGTCCTATTATTCCGGTTACATTGGNTTTTGATTTTTGTTTTGCAAGCATTTCCATTATGCCAACGACTGTTGCGGCGCCGNTCATATCGGATTTCATTTCATCCATATTTGCAGATGGTTTTATTGAAATACCGCCACTGTCAAAGCAAAGTCCCTTTCCGATAAGGGCGATTGTGTTTTTGGATTTTTTGTTGCCTTTGTATTTCATTATAATTATNTATGGAGGGTATGAGGATCCTTGTCCAACGGCAAGTATTAAGTTTGCCCCCATTTTTTTNAGTTGTTTTTCATCAATGATTTCAATATCTATTCCTAATTTAGAAAGATATTTTATTTGTTTTGTAAATTCGGTTGNTGTTAAAACATTTGATGGTTCGGTTGCAAGATTGCGTGTTGTTATGACACCATCAATTANAGAGCTTATTTCCTTGAAATNNTCTTTTGNTTTTGTTGGATTTTCGGTGTGAACAAAGAGTGTGCAGTTGAAACTTTTTTTATCCTTTGTAATATATTTATCAAATTTATANGTTTTTAATTTTGCACCATAGATTATTTCAAAATTTTTTTCATCNGTNAAATTATCAAGCATTAAAAGTGCAGTTGATACTTTTTCTTTTTTAAGGGTAAGTCCTATTAATCCGCCTATTTTATTTAATGTTGATGTGTTAAGTTCGCTTGAATTACCAAGACCTGTAAGTATTACTTTGTCAGAATGGACTATAAGTATTTCACCGGTTTTGCCAGTGAAGGCNGAATTTTTTATTGATTTTGTGATTATGCCTTTTAAATCCTTGTCAAATTTTGTGGNGGTTTGGGAAAGTTTGTTTCCTTCGTATACGCCGAGAATTGTGTAATCGTAATTGTCTTTTATAATTTCGGTAAATTTGATTTGCATTTTGTCCTCCTTATGCTTTTATTGATGATTGGAACAGAGATTTTGCTGCCTCTATTGCCTCGGTTGTGATTTTATCTCCTGAAATTATTCTTGCGATTTCTTGAATCCTTTGTTGTTCNGATAGTTGGTCTACTGATGTGATTGTTTTATTTTTTTCCTCATCATAGAATTTTTCAACNTTGAAATGGTGGTTGCCAAAAGATGCGACCTGTGGTGAATGGGTTATTACCATAGTTTGTATGTGTTTGCTTAATGATGCAAGACGTTCNCCAACGGCACTTGCGGTTGCACCGGAAATTCCTGTATCTACTTCATCAAAAATCATTGAGGATATAGAATGTTCGTTTGAAATTACAACTTTTATTGCAAGGGTAAANCGTGCAAGTTCACCGCCTGATGCGATTTTGTGAAGATAGTCTTTTTTGCTTCCGAAGTTTGTTGAGCCTATAAAGTAGGCTGTATTGATACCGTTTGGGGTGAATTTTTTTTCATCGGTTTCAGTTGTGATTGCTACTTCGAAAGTTGCCTTTTCAAGTTTAAGAGGAGCAAGTTCGGTCATTACTNGTTTTGATAATTCTGTACCGGTTTTTTTACGTTCATCGGAAAGTTTTGTTGCAATTTGAAGATAGGACGATTTTGCGAGTTCTTCTGCTTTTTTCTTTTCATTTAAAACATTGTCGGAGTTGTTTATATTTTCCACAATTTCACGAAGATTTTTTGTGAAAGTTGGAAGTTCATCAGGAGAAACTTTGTGTTTTCTTGAAAGTTCGCGTATTGTAAAAAGTCGTTCCTCTGTTGCCTCTAAATTTTGTGTATCGGAAATGTCGGATGAAAGTATTTGTGATAATCTTTCATACGCATCGCAAATGTTTTGTGATGCAGTTTCAAGTTCCGATATTATTTCTTTGATATTGTCGTTTTTTGCATCATCCGGAATTCGTTCCAATGAATATGAAGCCTCGTTTATAAATTTTTCTGGACTGTCACCGTATTTTGAAAGGTAGTCATAGCAATCCTTTATTGCCGTTATGATTTTTTCCGAGTTTTGAAGAAGGTGTCGTTTTTGATTAAGTTCCTCTTCTTCGCCGACTTGAGGATTTAATGTTTCAAGTTCGGAAAGATTGTGTTTAAGGTATTCTTCATCTGCTTTTGCCTTTGTAAATTCTTCTTCGGTTTTGATGCGTTCGTTTTTTTTGTCCTGCCAGATGTTATAGGCGATTTTTGTTTGTTCCTTTAATCCTTCAAGTTTTCCGAAAGTGTCAAGTGTGTTTAGGTGTGTTGCTGGGTTTAGCAAACTTTGATTATCAAATTGACCGTGAATTTCAATTAAATCGTCGCCGATTGATTTTATTAAGGTAAGGCTAACCGGAATATCGTTTATGAAGATTTTATTTTTTCCATCCTTGTTTAAAACTCTTCTTATAATAATTTCGTTTTGGTTTTGAATATCGGATTTTGTTAATATATCATTTTCAATCAGTTTTGTGATTGTCGGATGATTTTTATTTAAATCAAATGTTGCACATACAGAGGTTTGTTCGCAATCCTTTCCTATTACGGATGTATCGCTTCGGGCACCCAAAACAAAGCTCACCGCATCAAGAAGTATCGATTTACCAGCACCAGTTTCACCTGTTAAAACGGTTAGTTTATGTCCGAAGGATAGTGTTAAATTTTCTATTAATATAAAGTTTTTAATTATTAAATTTGTAAGCATTTTGTAAAATAATCCTTTAATTATATTTTAAAACAGTGTTAATCATTTTTATTGATTTTAAATCGGTTACAATGTTGTTTAAATGTTCAATATTGTTTACATCAATAGTTATTAAAAATTCAATAAATTCCCTTGTCTTATTTGCAACTCTTATATCCTCTATTATTGCATTTTCACGAGCAAGTATTGATGTTATTTCATTTAATGCGGATGGTGTGTGGTCGCAAAGGACGGAAATTTTTGTGCTGAATTTTGAATCTTTGAATGCGTTATAATCGTCCCATGAAAGGTTGAATAACTTTTCCGGTGTTTTTGCAAATTTGGAAAGTTGTTTACAATTTTGTTTGTGTATAGTTATGCCTTTTCCTGTGTGTATGACACCGATAATTTCATCACCAGGAAGAGGATAGCAACATTTTGCAAAGTGTATAGGAATATTTGAAAGTACACCGGAGGTTAATGTTTGTGTTGAATTTTGAGGTGGTATTTTGCTTATGGCACTGAAAAAATTATCTATATCAAAATTTTTCTTTTGTGCGGTAGTTTTTAATTCTGGATATAGTGAGAACAGAACGTGTTCAGGAGTGTATTCCTTTGATCCGATAAGTAAATATAAATCATCAAGTGTTGTTGCACCATATTTATCAAGTATGCTTGATAAATCTTTTTCACGGAAAGTTTTTTTGTAATTTTCAAATGCGGTTTGTATTAGTTGTTTTCCGTATATAATAGTTTGTTGTTTCTTTTGTTGTTTTAAAAAATGACGTATGGAAGTTTTTGCCTTTATTGTTGCAACAAATCTTTCCCATTCAGGTGTTGGAATTTGAGTTTTAGATGTTAAAATTTCAACTTCGTCACCGGTTTTAAGTTCAGTCCTTATATTTTTTATGATTTTATTTATTTTTGCACCGACACAATGGTTTCCGATATTTGAATGGATATTATATGCAAAATCAAGTGCAGTGGAACCAAGAGGAAGGACAATCAAGTCACCCTTTGGTGTAAAACAGAAAACAGAATCTATAAATTGTGAAAGTTTTGTATTTTCCACAATTTCATCAGGGGAAGATATATTTTTGATTGCGTTTACCATATTCCGAAGCCAATCGAAATCCTTTGATGTTATATCTGTTTTGCCTTCCTTATACATCCAGTGTGCGGCGTATCCGTATTGTGCAACCTTATCCATTTCTTCGGTTCTGATTTGTATTTCAATACGTTTGTTTTGCGGACCAATTACTGTTGTATGAAGTGATTGATATTTGTTTGGTTTCGGAGTTGATATATAATCTTTGAAACGATTAGGAATCATTTTATATGTCGAATGAATCATACCAAGGATTTTATAACAATCTTCGACTGTTTTTACAATAAAGCGAAATGCTATAATATCAAATATTTCATCAAATAAAATATTTTTGTTTTGCATTTTTTTCCATATTGAATATGGACTTTTTTCACGACCAAAAATTTTTGCCTTTATTTTATGTTTGAAAGTAAGTTCGCTTAGTTCATCGACGATAGGTTCTATTAAATCTGTTCCTCGTTTTCTTATATCTTCTAATTTTTCTTGAATAAAGTGGTATTCGTGAGGATATAATTCCTTGAAACATATATTTTCCATTTTTCGTTTTAATTCATCCATACCCATACGTTCGGCAAGAGGAATATAAATATTTAATGTTTCAAGTGCAATTCGTTGGCGTTTTTCAGGAGATTTGTGGAATTGTAAGGTGCTTATGTTATGGGAACGGTCAAGCAGTTTTATTATTAAAACCCTTATATCCTTTGATACAGATAAAACAAAGTTGCGGTAATTTTCCGCCTTTAACTTTTTTTCCGATTTTATTTTTATAGAGCGAAGTTTTGTTAAACCTATTACAAGTTCGGCGACATTTTCGCCAAAAAGATTACTTATTGTTTTTATTGATGTTCCTGTATCTTCTACTACATCGTGAAGAAGTGCTGCGATTATTGAATCTACATCAAGTTCGTATTTTGTTGCAATCATTGCGACAGCCAAAGGATGGGTAAAGTAATCTTCACCGCTTGCACGTTTTTGACCGGCATGTTTTTCACTCGCAAAAGTGTATGCAAGTTCAAGTCGAGCCTTATCTGAAGATTTTAGGTCGGGAATATAATTTTTTACTGCATTTACTAAATCAGCTTTTGTTTCCAATTTTGTATCCTTTGTCTTATATATAATATTATGCTAAAAAGTTTGGATTGTAAAGATAGTTTTGTTTATTTTTTAGTGTTTTTTTTATTAAAATAAACCTTGAAAGTTTATAGAAAATGTTATAATTTACTTTGAGTATAAATTTTTAAGGAGTTTTATTATGACGGCAAAAAGTATGGAAGATTTGGTTTCACTTTGTAAAAGACGTGGTTTTGTGTTTCAAAGCGGTGAAATTTACGGTGGATTAAAGGGAACTTATGACTATGGTCCTCTTGGCGTAGAACTTAAGAATAATCTTAAAAATGCCTGGTGGAGGGCGATGATTTATGATAGAGATGATACCGAAGGACTTGATTCCGCGGTGCTTTCCAACAGACTTATTTTTAAACATTCAGGTCATGAAACTACATTTACGGATCCTCTTGTTGATTGTAAGAAATGTAAACAGAGAATGAGGGCAGATAAACTTCTTGTGCCAGGAAAATGTGATTTTTGTGGTTCAACTGAACTCACAGAACCTCGTGATTTCAATCTTATGATGAAAGTTAATATAGGTCCAGTGGTGGATGAAAATTCGTATGCTTATTTGCGTCCGGAAACTGCACAAGGTATTTTTGTGAACTTTAAAAATATTATGGATGCAACATCGAAAAAGGTGCCTTTTGGTATTGCACAGATAGGAAAGGCATTCAGAAATGAAATCACTCCAAGAAACTTTATTTTCCGTGTTCGTGAGTTTGAACAAATGGAGATGGAATTTTTTGTAAAGCCGGGTGAAGATGAAAAGTGGCATAAATATTGGATTGAAGAGCGAAAGAAGTGGTGGCTTAAACAAGGACTTTCTGAAGAAAATCTTGACTTTGAAGTTCATGAAAAGGCTGATTTGGCACATTATGCGAAGGCTTGTACCGATATAGTTTACAAATTTCCACATGGTGTGGAGGAGTTGGAAGGTATTGCAAACAGATGTGATTTCGACCTTGGTTCACATACGAAAGATGCTGTGGAATTGGGGGTTAAGGCGAAAGTTTTGGAAAATAAAGATTCATCATCAAAACTTTCATATACCGACCCTTATACAAAAGAAACCTATGTTCCGTTTGTGATAGAGCCATCGGCTGGTGTTGACAGGGGTGCACTTGCAATCCTTAATGAAGCATATACAGAGGAAGAGTTGGAAAATGGAGATAAGAGAATTTTCCTTCGTTTGAAACCTCATTTGGCACCTGTGAAGGTAGCTATTGTTCCTCTTGCTAAAAATAATCCTCAGATTATGGAAAAGGCGGAGGAGTTAAGGGACAGACTTAAAATACTGGGTATCGGAAAAATTGTTCTTGAAACATCAGGTAATGTCGGTAAGTGTTATAGAAAGCATGATGAAATAGGAACTCCTGTTTGTTTAACAGTGGATTTTGAAACTTTGGAAAAAAATCCTGAAACTATTACTATCAGAGATAGGGATACTATGAGTCAGATAAGGCTTCCTATGAGTGAGGTTATTAATTATATTTCTAATTTCTTTAAGTATGTATAATATTTAACAAACGGGGGTTAAAATGAATAGAAAAAAGATGATACAGAGACTTAAAAAATTTTTTGGGACTGTTATTATTTATTCACTTTTTATCTTTGTGTGTGTAAGGTTTTATACATATTTTAAAAATCTTAATAAGACGCATTATTATACTTTGATTGCGGAAGTCAGAAAGACTGATGAGCTTAAAGAAAAAGGAGCCGTAAGACTTTCCGGTATTGATGTAGGAAAAATTTCAAAGCTTGAACTTATGGATAATTTTTCTGTTAAAATTTATATGAATATTGATAATGGTATTTTTATTCCTGATGACAGTTCTGTTGCAATATATACTGATGGTTTGATGGGTGCAAAGTATGTTGCAATACTTCCCGGCGGAAGTAATGATTATATGGTTGATGGTGACCATTTCGAATATTCTCAGGATTCAGTTAATATTTCTGAAATGATTGAGATAGGTGTTTCTCAGTTTATGAAGGATAAGGATAAAGAAAAAGTTGAGGACAAATAGATGTTTGGTTTTTGTAAGTGTAAAGTAAAACTTTCCTTTATTTATAAAAATAAGGCATGGTTTACTTCAATTAAAAATTTGGAAAGTTTATCAAGAAAAGTTGTTTGTAAAACCTTTAAAATGGTTGGAGTTAAGCAATTAAATGGGATGGAGATAAATGTTCTTTTGACCGGAGATAAGGAAATACAGGAGTTTAATAAAAATTATCGTGGTAAAAATAAACCGACTAATGTTTTGTCGTTTGAAACAGGGGATGAACTCTTGCTTGGGGATATTGTGATGTCTTTGGCTACCCTTAAAAAAGAAGCAGTAGCACAGCATATTTCAATTGAGGCTCATTATGTGCATTTGCTTTGTCATGGGGTGCTTCATCTTTTGGGGTTTGATCATATTGATGATGAGGAAGCAAGAGAGATGGAGTTTTTTGAAATAAAGATATTGGAAAGTATGGGAATTTCTAATCCTTATGAATAATAGAGTTATAAATATTTTCATTTATATTTTGATTGGATTATTGGGCGGTTTTGTATTTCCTCCCTTTAACACATATGTTCTTTTTTCTGTTGTAGGAATAGCAGTTTTCCTTTCGTATATGTTGTATGGGATAGAAATGTCGCGTAATTGGAAAGTTGCATTTAGGTTTGCATTCGGGCTTTCGTTTCTTTCAAATATTATTTCATTTTCGTGGATGATGCGTCCGTTTGAATTTGTCGGTGCTGGAATGATTGCTCCTTTTATAGTTGGGCTTTTTGATTTAGGTTGGGCGATTTTTGTTGGTATTGTTGGTGGTGCAACTTTTTATATGAAGGAAGGTAAGCGGTATTTGGGATTTGCTTTAATGTATGCTTTTGTTGAATGGGTGAAAAGTTGGATTTTCACGGGTTTTCCGTGGAATCCTGTGTCTGTTATTTGGTCGGAAAGTCTTCCTGTTATGCAAGTGGCAAGTTTGATTGGTTCTTTGGGACTTTCGTTTTTTACGGTTTTTGTTTTGAGTTTTCCATATTTGATTTTGAAAAAAGGAAAAAGTGTTTTAAAGGATAAGATTTTTTATTTTATTATCCTTATTGTGTTCTTTGTTTTGGGATTTGGTTGGTTGAGGGTAGAAAAATATAAAAATCTCGGCAGTGTTGGTAAAAAAGTGAAACTTGTGAATCTTAATGTGCTACAGGAGGATAAATATAATATAGGAAATCTTGATACATATATAGAGTTTTCAAAAATCGGGGACAGGGCGGATATTATTGTTTGGTCGGAAACTTCTGTGCCGACTGATTTGTTTAGGGACGATTTTTCAATGATGAAGTTGATGAATCTTTCGTCTGTCAGTGGGGCAAATATTATTACCGGATTTAACAGGATTGAGTTTTTGGGTGGCAGGGATTTTAAAGCTTACAATACTATGGTTGCGATTGATAAAGATGGAATACTTGATTTTTATGATAAGCGACATTTGGTGCCATTTGGGGAATATATTCCGCTTAGGTTTCTTATCCCATTTAAAAAATTGACAGAGGGGGCGGTTGATTTTTCAAAGGGCAGTGATAGTGTGAAGTTTGATGTAGCAGGGCTTACTTTGTATCCGCTTATTTGTTATGAGGCGATATTTTCGGGACTTGGTCTTGGCAGTGATGTTGACTTTATCGTTAATATTTCAAATGATAAGTGGTTTGCGAGTTCCGGCAAATATCAGCATAGTGCGATTGTGAAATTTCGTGCAGTGGAAGAAGGGGTTCCGGTTATTCGTGTTGCAAATGACGGGATAAGTGGGGTTATTTCTCCGCTGGGTAGTTTTGTTGATGGAAAATTGACTTATAAGAATGGTGATACTTTTTATACGAATGTTTTAAATTCGGTTGGGGTGTTGGATATTAATTTGATGTCACGAATCGAAAGGACTTTGTTTTCAAAAACTGGAAATTTGATTATGGTTTTATTTTTAATTTTTGGGTTGCTTTATTCGTTCTGCATATTTAATATATTGATTTTACCAAAGAAATATAAATAATTGTTCCTATTAAAATTTGTTGACATAAATTAAATGATTGTATATTATAAAACGTATTTTAATAATTATATAAGGAGTAAAAATGAAAAAATTGAATAATAAAAAGAAAAAAGTAATTGCTGGTATTGTTGGTGGTATAGGAGGTTTGATTTTGGCTGTCTTAATATCAGATCTTGTTGGATATGTTGAAGTGCAAAGATATATCAAAAAAGATAGACAACCACACAAAAATACTTTTATATCACAAGAAAATGAGTTAGAAATTAATCTTAAAGATTATGAAAGAAAAATTGCTTACCATACTCAAAAATCTGAGGTAAGTATGGATGGTGTTATTGGAAATCCTTTGTATTTTGGTCAATTAACATCAGATTATAAAAGCATTATTGTTTTAGTAAAGGATTTGGCTCCTAGTAAATTAGAAGAATATTTGAATATGGAAATAAGTGAAGAAGAAGCTGTGCTTTTTGAAAAAGAATTAGCTGAGAAAATAAAAGCTTCTAAAAAATTAAGTTTGTTTGGTTATCAAAGATAGATTTTTTTTGTTTTTTATTTAAAATCCTCTGAACGGAGGATTTTTTTCTTGAATATTTTTTTTAGGATGTTATTATTTGAATATTGAATAAACTAATTATAGGAGAAAATAAAAAAATGAAGCAAAATAAATTGACAAACCTTTATAGAGGGGGGGGGTAAAACACTTGTAAAATCAAAGGGTTATATTAATCTTATATTTATTTTTATTCCGATTTTGTTTATATCTTTATTATGTTCTGTTTTTATTAAATCTGTGAATTCTGCTCCAAGAAAAGCTAATATTAAGAGGGCTGCTTCTAATAAGCGAGCAAGTGTAGTTTCATCCTCTTCCAATAAGCGGGCAGCAAGTTCGTCTTCATCATCCAGTGCTTCATCAAAAAGAGCAGCGAATACTTCGGCAAGAGCAAGACGTCAGGCTGGTGTCGGAAATCCTAATACATCTTCTCAAAGTAGTTCAGTTAGTTCTTCTGCTTCTACTTCTGTAAGTGGCAATTCTTGTCCCGTTGTTGATACGGAAACATTAAACAATATTTTGGCGGAAATAAAATCGTTAAAGGATATGTTAGCATCTGGAAATGTTTCTGTGAATACTTCGGCAAGCACTTCTGCAAATACTTCATCAACAACATCGTCTTCTAATACTACTTCTAAAACTACAACTACGGCATCTACAAGTAATACGTCTACAGGAAAAATATTTAAAAGTTCGGAGATTACTCTTAATGCAGGACAAGGATATACATTGAGTGATATTGTTAATGAGTCTAATTTATCAAAGTATGATACCACTAGGTTTTATTTTTCCAAATGTGGGTTTGTTGGTGGATTTAAAATTCCTAGAGAAGAATGTATTGGAAAAAATAGTAGTGATTGTTCTTTACAACCATATGTAGGTACTGGTGGTGCTAGTAGTCAAGGTTATGTATTATCGGAGATGGATGATAAACCAAGTACTTCGTATAATATTAGTAATGCTTTTAATCCTTTTTATGCTGTAGGTAAATATTATAAGGCAGGTAGTGCTTTATATCCTAGTGTCTATATAAGATATAAGGATTCTGCTGCTAAAAAATGTCCTAGTTATAATTTTGTAAAAGCTATTACAAATAATGGAACAGAAGAACTTCTTAAAATTAATATTAAAGCGAACCCTATTAATGGAACTAGTGGTGATTTTAATTTTACGGGTAAAGTTTTTGCAAATCCAACTTTAAAATTAAAGGAAGGTGTTACTTATAAATTAAAAGATATTATGAATTTTCCATATGGCTCAAATGATATATATGGAAATAACGTTTCTAGGCTTTATGTTTGGGTTTCTAGTTGTGGTATGGATAAATATAATGGTAGGAGATTAGTGAATGGATATTTAGTTGATAATCAAACAAGTAGAGGATATTCTTCTGTGTCTGGTAATGGTGATGACACAATTGTTGCTTATACGAAAGAAGAATATAATAATGCATATATTAAAGTTTTAGAAGGTGCGAAAGATAAATGTAAAACTAATTTTATAATGGTTTCTAGTGGTACCCCTTTGTCTCCTGATGTACTTTATTCTGATGCAACAAAGATAGAGTTTGTTTCGAATAGTAGTTCTGTAGCCACAACAAGTACAACAAAAACAACGACATCAACTACTACAACAAGGAGTTACAGTGGTGGTTGTAGTGGTGGTAGTGTAGCGTATTATGTTGGTGGATGTGGCGGTGCTGTAAGGTATTATGTCGGAGGATGTGGCGGTAGGTAAATCTTTTATTTGTTGATTAAAAAATCCCCCTTAATGGGGGATAATTTTTTTAAGAATTAATTATTGTATAATTTTTCTTTTGTTTCGTGTTCTTCCTGTGCTTCGACAGACATAGTTGCGACAGGGCGAGCCTCTAATCTTTTAAGTCCGATTGGTTCATCCGTTATTTCGCAATAACCGAATGTGCCGTCCTCTATTCTTTTAAGGGCTGCATCGATTTTTGCGATTAGTTTTCTTTCTCTGTCCCTTGCACGAAGTTCAAGTTGTTTTAATGCTTCGTCATTTGCACGGTCAACTTCATCACCAGATGAGCTGTATGTGTCGCCGGTTTCTTCTGTTAATGTTTTAAGGGTTTCTTCACTTCCCTGTAAAAGTTCTTCCTTCCATTTCAAAAGTTTTCTTTTGAAGTATTCAAGTTGCATTGGGTTCATATACTCCTCATCCTCGGATGGTTTGTAATTTGGTGGAAGTTCTATTGTATTTAGGACTTTATTCTTTTCTTCTGTCATAATAATATCCTTGGTTGGTTAGTTAAATTACATATATATATTTTATATGTGTTCGTTTATAAAATCAATCAAAGATTTTTTTGACATAGAACCGCTGTGTGTTGCGAGTATGTCCCCATTTTTGAATAAAATTATTGTTGGAACACCAGTAATGTTGTATTTTGCAGGTAGTGTTTGGGCTTCATCAACATTTGCTTTAAAAAAGTTTAGTTTGTCACCCATTTCGTTTGAAACCTCTTCTACTATTGGTAAAAATTGTCTGCATGGACCACACCATTGTGCCCAAAAATCAACAAGTGCAATTTTTGTGGATTTTAATACTAATTCTTCGAAATTTGCGTCAGTTATTTGTGTAAAAGCCATATTTTTTCTCCTTGTTTAATTGTTAAAAACATATTATATTAATATAATATAAATTAAAAAAATTGCAATAGGTATATTTTGATGGAAAATATAAAAAAATTTTTCCCTATATTTGATAATAATAAGGGACTTGTGTATTTGGATAGCAGTGCGTCGGCACAAAAACCTTTTTCTGTTATAAAGGCAATGGATAATTTTTATATGAATGATTATTCCAATATTCATAGGGGTGTTTATAAATTATCCGAAACTTCTTCTTCTATGTATGATATTGCAAGAAAAAAGGTTTGTGATTTTATTGGTGCAAAAAGTCCTTCTGAAATTATTTTTACACGTGGAACTACAGAGGGGATTAATTTGTTTGTATCTTCTTTTTCTTCTTTATTAAATGAGGGAGATGAGATTATTTTATCGGAAGCAGAACATCATTCAAATCTTGTTCCATGGCAACAAATAGCATTGAAAAAAAAGTTGGTGTTGAAATTTATACCTGTGTTATCCGATGGCTCGCTTGATTATAAATGGTTGGAGGAGAATATTTCAGATAAGGTGAAATTGGTTTCCGTTTCCGGTCAATCAAATGTTATTGGACTTAGAAATGATATAGAAAGAGTTGTGAATATTGCTCACAGTGTGGGGGCGAAAGTTTTTGTTGATGCCGCGCAACTTGTGTGTCATTACAAGGTTGATGTTTCTGAGCTTGATGTGGATTTTATGGCATTTTCCGGTCATAAGATTTATGGACCTACGGGAATTGGCGTGTTGTATGGAAAGGCTAAGTTTTTAAGAGAACTTCCTCCATATCAATTTGGTGGAGATATGGTTGACAGAGTTTCTTATGATAGTGCTACGTTTAAGGATATTTCGGAGAAGTTTGAGGCAGGAACTCCTCCTATTGCAGAGGCAGTAGGTTTGGGGACTGCAATTGATTTTGTAAATGAATTTGGTATGGATAAAATTGAACGTGATTCTTTGGAATTGACCTCTTATGCTATTTCACAGCTTTTGAAAATTGATGGTGTGAAGTTGTTAAGCAGTCGTGATGCGAATGGAGTGATTTCCTTTGTTGTTGATGGAATTTCTTCGTTTGATATTGGTTC
Source organism: bacterium (assembly GCA_014803575.1). Classification (GTDB taxonomy): domain Bacteria; phylum Pseudomonadota; class Alphaproteobacteria; order Rs-D84; family CACZYB01; genus CACZYB01. Next base: position 73,703 of record JAAVBO010000003.1, read on the forward strand.
ATATTTGGCGATGAAAAATGTTTGTGTGCGTGTTGGAAAGCATTGTGCGGAACCTTTGCATTTAAAATTTGGTGTGGAAAGTAGTGTGCGTGTTTCTCTTGGAATTTATAATGATAAAAGTGATATAGATACTTTTATTTCTGATTTGCAAAAGGCTATAAATATTGTAAAGGGTGTTTAAATGGTAAAAGATTTTGGTCCTGATAAAATTGTGTTTGATGGTGATGTGAAAGAACTTTCGGATATTGAGTTTGAAATTGGTGAGGAGCTATCAAGGTTTCATCGTGTCGCGAAAAAGGATGATGTTATTGATGCGTTAAAGCTTGTATTTGATCCGGAAATAAATGTTGATGTGTATAATCTTGGGCTTATTTATAAGATAGAAATTTCAAAACGTGGGAATGTTTATATTGAAATGACTTTGACTTCGCCTACCTGTCCTATGGCGGAAGATATTCCTCATTGGGTGGCGGATAGTGTTGCCTCGGTTGAAGGCGTTGGAAAGGTGAAAATTAAACTTGTGTGGGAGCCGGCCTGGGATTTATCCAAGATGACGGAGGAAGCAAAGTTCCAGCTTGATATTGCGGATATGGATTTGAATATGGGTATGATGTTGGAATAATTATTTTAATTCCTTTAATACCATATATGCTTTGCCTATATCTGTTGATGTTATTGTTGCAAGCAAGAGTTCTCTTTTATCTGTGGTTGATGCTTTAAGTATAAGATTATCAAATTCCTTTACATAATTTTCGGTATATTCTTTGAAATCTTTGTTTGTATCAAGAAGTTCTTTTAGGTTTGCGATTTGTTTTTTGTTTAGTATGTGGTTCAGGTATTTTGAAAACACACTTTTGTATCCTGCATTATATTTGTTCCAAAGTTCGCTTGATACCTCCGGGGAAAGGATTTTGGTTAAATCAATTGCGATGGAGTTTAGCTTTTCTATTATGTATCCTGCATCATTTAGAAAATTCTCTGATGTAGTATTTGATATTTTTTGTTGTGGTTTTGTGTTTTGTATTTTTTCAAGGTTTGTTTGAAGTTCCTTTGTTAATTGATTTGTATAGTTTGCAAGTTTTGTGATTGCTTGTGTCGAATTGGTTGAAATGTATTCTATCTCCGATGTTTTTTCGGTTGCAAATTTTGAAAATTTTGAACCTATTATATTTAAATTTTGAATAAGTTCTGATGATTTTTTGTTTGTTGAATCTATGTAATTATTTATGTTATTAATATTTTTTACAATGGAGTTTTCAAGACCGCTCATTGTATTATTTATTTCCGGAATAGTACCGGTCATTTTGATTATATCTGCGGAAATATTTCCAATTAAATCTTTTGTTTGTGATGTTGTTGTGTTAAGGTTTATTGTTTGTTGTTTTAGTTCATTTATAAGGGATGTTATTTGTTCGTTTGTATTTCTTGTTTGATTTGAAAATTCAGAAGATAAATTTTTGAAATCATTTGAGCTGTTAAGTGTATTGTTTATATTTTCTGATATGATTTTTGAGGCGGTTGATGAGTTTTGCAAAATTGTGTTATTCATAGCTTTGAATTTTTCATCAATTTGTGAGGAAAGGTTTAATATGTTATTTATTGTTGATGAAATTTTTCCGTTCATAGTATCGATTTTAAGGAATAAATCTTCTGTAAGAGTGGTTAATTTCTCGCCTTGTTTTTCAATTGATATTTCACCGAGTTTTGTTTGTGTGGAAACGGAATTTACTATTACCTCCAAATCATTAATTTGGTTTTTAAGTGTGTTTTTAATTTCGGTTGCGAATTTCAAGCTTGCTTCTGCTTGACTGCTTAGATTTGTTTTTGACTTTGTCATTAAATCGTTTATTTCGTTTGTTGCCGATCTTATATTATCAGATGTGTTAATTATTTCGTTTGATGAGTTTTTAAGGCTTGTTGTTACATCAAGGCTTGTTGCTTTAACATCTTCGATTGATTTTATGAAGTTGTCCTTTCCATTTATGATTTTATCAGAAAGATTTGTAAGGTTTTGAGCGACCTCTGATGATGTTTCGAATAGCTTATCTTTTTGAGTATTGATTTCGGAACCTATGTCTTTGAAATTTGAAATAATGGTATCAGAAATAGCATTCATAGTGCCGTTTATGTTGTTAAATTTATTTTCAACATTTGATACTGTTGTAAGGATTATACTTGAATTATCCTCAAATTTTTTGGTTTGTTCGTTTAGTTTGTTTGTGATAACTTGAGAATGGAGTGACAGTTTTTCAAGTGCATCATGGGCAAGTTTTTTATTTTCATTTGATATAATGTTTATTGTATTAATTGATGAAGTCAAATCGTTTGAAACGGAGGTAATTCGTTCGGCGGATATATTGCTTTTTGTAACGAATAGTTTTGTTTTTTCATCAATTTTTTCCAATATTTGTGAAGCGTATGTATTTGCAATTTCAATGGAAGAAACTATTTGATTTCCCGCATTTGTAAAATTTTCTGATATTTCATTTGAAATATTTTGGGCTGTGGTTACGGAATTTTCAATATCAGATTTACTTTGATTTAATCTATCAATGCTGTTTTCAAGAATCTTTGTTCTTTCGGTTAGGGTGTTTGTGATAGAGTTTGTTTTTTCCTCTATCATATTAGTAGTGTTGTTTAATATATCAATGTCTTTGATAGATTGATTTAGCTTTGTTGTGATTGAATTTAAAATATCCTTATGACTTTCCATATAGGTTGTGTTAAGTTTTATGTTTTCTGAAATATTAGTGTAAATTGTGTCGACTTTATCGCTAAATTCTTTGAACTTATTAATGGTGTTTTTAAGCTCATTAGTTTCAATTTGTAATTTGTTTTTTATTGAATTTACCATACTTGATGTATCACCATCAGGATCCATAATGGATTGAAGAAATGGGAATATTATTCTTTCTTCGTAATTATAGTTGAGGGCTTTGTTCATATAAAATGCGATTATCCAACTGATACATATTGGTATTAATGATACGGTTATGACATTGCCAAGTTCAAAAGGGGTGAGGATTGAAAATTTTATATTTTGTTTGTTGAAGTATTCCATTATTAAGAAAATCCAGATTATGTTTAGGATTGATGTTCCTATGAAAATGTATATCGGATTTATCTTTGTGAAACCATAATTTTTTTTGAAATCGTTATAATTTGATTTAAAATGTTTTAATGTGTCAGTCATTTTTTTCTTGCCCCTATAATTTTTATATATTATCATAAAATTGATATTAAAACAACTTTTTATTATTATACGGAGGGGAAAATGAAAAAAAATTTGTTTGTGGTTTTGTTTGTTTTTGTTTTGCCTTCTGTTTCTTTTTCTCAAAGCAGTTTTGAAAGCAGACACAGTTTGATGCCGAAAAGTTTTGATGAAGTAAAGGAAGATGCAAAAGATTCTTCTGTTTCTGTGTCCAATGTGCCGGTTGCTTTGTCTCAGGAAGAGAAAAAATCTGATATATATGCCGAGCCTGTTATTGTGTCAAGTGATGGAATAAAGGTTGATGATGGAAATGAAAGTTTTTTCCTTAAAAGGCCGGTTGTGAATAATGTTTCTGACGGGCAAAATGATTTTACAACAACAGGTCCTAAACTGGATAAGCCGGATGGATATGATGAGCTTATGCAAATGGTAAGGGAGCAAGGCGGAGTTATAAAACCATCGTCCTATGTAGAAGACAGAAATGGAAATCTTGTTTTATCTTCACCTGAAAATAAACCGGTAAATATTGTTTCAAATGTTATTGATGAGAAAAAGGAGGATGTTGTTTCGCTTCCTTTGTACGGGAATTCTGTAAATGAAAAGAAAAAAGATGTGAAGGTTGAAAAAAAAGATGTTGTTGTAAAGGATAGGAATACTCCTTATCAATCAGTTGCACATGTCGCATCTTATAAAGACAGGGCAAGTGCAAATAAGGGAATTGATGTATTTGTTTCGAAATATCCGGATGCCGGTGATTTGGAACCTTTTGTAAGTTATGAATATGTTGATGGAAAGGGCAATTTATATCGTCTTTATTTTTTAGGGAGAGAAAGAGAACTTTCAAAGCTTTGTCGTGAAATGAAAGCAAATGGCGATTGGTGTAATATTTTGAAATAAAAACTTTCTTGCTATGTTTTTTTGTTTGTGTTATGATTTTTTATATTTTTTCAATTAAAAAAGGAGTATAATTATGAATATAAAAGAAGTTGCAACTAAACCTTTTGATAATCAAAAGCCGGGGACCGGTGGTTTAAGGCAAAGAACAAAAATTTTTATGGAGCCTAATTTCTTAGAAAATTTTATACAGGCATCTTTGAATGTCAGGATTGCAAGCGGTGATAAAATTGATACTTGGGTTGTTGGTGGTGACGGAAGATACCCAGGAATAGAATTCTTACCAAAAATTATAAAGATGTTAATTGCAAATGGAGTTAAAAAAGTTTTGGTTGTCGGTCGTGAATTAGTTGCTCCGACCCCTGCAATTTCAAATGTTATAAGAAAATACAAAGCAGACGGCGGATTTATACTTTCAGCTTCTCATAATCCTGCGGGAATAAACGGAGATTTCGGTGTTAAGGTTGAAATGTCAAATGGTGGGCAAGCACCGGAGGCTGTCACAAATGCAATTTATGAGGATACAAAGAAAATTGCTTTTTATAAAACTTTGGATATAAGTGATGATGAGGCTTTGAATTTAGCGGAAGTTGAGTATCTTGATCCTATAAAGGATTATGCCGACCTTATGCAATCTATGTTTGATTTTGATGCGATAAAGGGTTGGTTTGATGCCGGAAATACTTTCCGTTTTGATGCTATGAATGCGTCGACCGGACCTGTGGCAGTTGAAATTTTTGTAAACAGACTTGGTGCAAAAAGAGAATGGATTATAAATGATAAGCCTCTTCCTGATTTCGGTGGGGTTCATCCGGAGCCAAATCCAACCTATGCAAAATCTATATATGATTTTATGATGGAAGGTGGTGCGGATTTCGGTTGTGCGTGTGATGGTGACGGCGACAGAAATATGATACTGGGTCGTGGATTTTATGTAAAACCTTCGGACAGTCTTGCCATACTTACGAAATATCACAAACTTATTCCATATTACAGGGATGGGTTGACCGGTGTGGCTCGCTCAATTCCTACATCAAGTGCGGTTGATTTGATTGCAAAAGATTTAGGTATTGATGTTTATACAACTCCTACCGGTTGGAAGTTTTTTGCAAGTCTTCTTGATGCAAATAAAATTAATCTTTGCGGTGAGGAAAGTTTTGGACAAGGTGGAAATTATATTCGTGAAAAAGACGGTATATTTGCGATACTTTTCTGGCTTAACATACTTTCTAAAACCGGTAAAACTGTGCGTGAAATTGTTGAAGAAATGTGGAATGAAAACGGACGCTATTTCTATTCTCAATATAGTTATGAAGGCGTTGATAAGCCAAAGGCAGAAGCTATCATTGAACGTATGAAAGCGGTTGATATTGACGGTGGTAATTTTGCTGGTTTTACCATTAAAAAGAAAGAAGTATTTAATTATGTTGATCCGGTTAGCGGTGAGGAATCAAAAAATCAAGGTATTCAGATTTTTACAACTGACGGGACAAGGATTTTTGCCCGACTTTCCGGAACAGGAACTGTCGGTGCGACAATAAGATTTTATATTGAAAAGTTTGAAAAAGATAAGTCAAAGTTTAACGTTCCTGTGATGGATTATTTGGCGGATGTATACAAACTTGTTGATGAAATATTTGAAATTTCCAAAAACTTTGGTGATATAAAACCTAGTGCAATAAATTAAAAAAAAAGGAGGCTATTATGTGTATGATGTGTGTAAAAACTGTTGTTGAAGCAAGTATTGTAAGTTTTGCCACTGTTGTAACCGGTATGGCATTTTTGAAGAATAAATATCATTTGCACAGAATGAGCAAATGTGATAAAAATGGTAATTGTAAATGTGGTTGTCATTGTGCGTGTCATCAAAGTGAATGTGCTTGCGAATGTCATAAAAGTAGGCAATCGAATCCTAAAAAAACTACGGTAAGAAAAAGTAAGTAAGGTTATATTATGTTTGAATCTTTATCAAAAAAACTGATTAAAACTCTTGATGCAATAAGGGGAAAAGATAAGCTTTCGGAGGCGGATGTTGAAAGTGCACTTCGTGAAATTAAAATCGCTTTGTTGGAGGCGGATGTTTCCCTTTCCGTTGTAAAGGATTTGATGGAGCGTATTAAGGCTAAAGCAGTTGGTCAGAAAATTATTTCTGATGTGTCGCCTGCAAATCAAGTTGTGAAAATTGTAAATGATGAGTTGGTATCTCTTCTTGGTGAGAAAAATGAAACTCTTGATTTAGGGGATAGAAAGCCTGCTGTTATTTTAATGTCCGGTTTGAACGGAAGCGGTAAAACTACCACCACATCCAAACTTGCAAAGTTTTTAAAAGATAAAGAAGGTAAAAAAATCTTACTTGCCTCGGTTGATATTTACAGACCACAGGCAAGGGAGCAACTTAGAACCTTGGCGGAAAGGATAGGTGTTGATAGTCTTGACATTATTCCCGATGAAAAACCTTTTGATATAGTGAAAAGGGCGTTAAAGGTTGCAAAAGATTCTTCCTATGATGTGCTTTTTATTGATACTGCCGGAAGAGTCAGTATTGATGATGAGATGATGAAGGAAATTGTTGAAATTAAAAAACTTTCATCACCGGCGGAAATACTTCTTTGTGTGGACAGCCTTATGGGACAAGATGGCGTTAATGTGGCAAGAGCTTTCAATGATGCGATAGGGCTTTCCGGTATCATTATGACCCGAGTTGACGGTGATGCAAGGGGTGGTTCTGCGATTTCTATGCGTCATATTACTGGTGTGCCTATTAAGTTTTTGGGAAGTGGTGAGAAGCCGGAGGATTTGGAAATCTTTTTCCCAGACAGGATTGCAAGTCGTATCCTTGGTATGGGGGATATAGTTTCTCTTGTGGAGCAGGCACAGGCAAAAATTGATGAAGATGAGGCAAAGAAACTTACAGAGCGTATGCTTTCGGGACAGTTTAATTTTAATGATATGCTTTCACAATTTAAGCAAGTGAAAAAACTCGGCTCCATTGGTGGGATTATGAAATTTCTTCCTGGTATAGGTGGGTTGGCGGAAAAGATTCAATCTATGGGTATGAATGATAATATGATGAAAAGGCAGGAGGCGATAATCCTTTCTATGACACCGAAAGAGAGAGTTAATCCTGATATAATCCTTATGGGACGGAAAAAGCGTATTGCAAAGGGGGCGGGTGTTTCCGTTTCCGATGTGGAAAAGCTTATTCGCCAATATCAAAAGACAAAGCAGATGATGGATCAAATGCATAAAATGGGTGGTTTGAAGGGCTTGATGCAAATGGCGAAGTCTATGCAAGACAGCGGTGAATTTGCGAATATGCCTGACTTATCTGATTTTAAATTTTAGGTGTAAATATTACTTGAAAAATATATTTTTTGGGTTATAATTCTTTGTATTATTGAAATCTACCTTTTGCAGATGTGGCGGAACAGGTAGACGCAAGGGACTTAAAATCCCTCGGGCATTTAAACGCCCGTGCCGGTTCGATTCCGGCCATCTGCACCAATGTTATCTTATTGAATTTACTGTATTTTTCATTTTAATTTTTGATAAAAACTATATGCTTTGACTTTTGTTTAAAGTTAGTAAAAACAAGGGCTTAATTATTTTTAACTCCTTGGAGAAATTAGGGATTTTGCAAATGGGTGAAAAGTGTATGGCAAAGTGTAAGGCACAAGTAGGAATTCAACCTCATTTATGGTTGAGGAATGGGGTTTTTTATTGTAGAATTGAATTATCAAGATTTGAGGGAAAACGGAGATACCTTTGTTATTCTCTACATACAAATAGTTATTATGAGGCTTTGGGTAAAATGGATGAAATTGAAGAGTTCAATGAAAAATTTGATAGATTATGTGAACTATATTCAAAAATTGAAGTTATAGAGTATAGAAGAGGTTCTTTACCTTCTGGTTATTATGGACTTATGCTTAATATTCCAGACGGATTGTTTTTATCAAAAGATAATGACCCAAAGACAATTCTTGACTTTATGAAACTTTTAAATGAAGTAAATCAAAATATTGGAAAGTATAATGTTCAAAAAGAAATTCTTGATAAATTGAATTCAATGGAAGATAAATATAAGTTGTGTGAAAAGTCAATTGCTCCTGATATGTTAGAGCAAATAAAACGAAGTATTATGCCTAAACAAGCTGAACCACCAAAACACACACTTAAATATATGTTGGATTCAATGCTTATGAAAGCAAATAATGGTGAGGCTGAAACTATAAGAAAAAGACATTTTTTTGAAGGTATTTTTAAGGATTTGAATTTATCTTTGGATGATGATTATGTAAAGTTTCATACTATTGAAAATATTCAAAAGTTGTCTGAGGATATTGTTAATAAAAAGGATATTCAAAACGACAACAAGAGGCAAAAACTTAGATATATAAAGGAATTTGTTTGTTTTGCATGTGAGTTGGAACCTGATTTTTACAAGAAAAATATTCTTGTATCAATACCAAACCTTGAAAAAACAAAGGGTAGTGAAAGGCAACCTCATTTACCTTATAGTGAAACTCAACTGAAAAAACTTTTTAATCCGAAACATAAGTTTTTTGAAGGAGAACCAGATTTATTTTGGATTTGTATGATTGCTTTGTTTACTGGGGCAAGAGCTAATGCAGCAATGACTTTACAATACAATAATGTGGTTTCAAAGGATGGTTTGTGGTGTATACATTTTTGTGAAAATCATCCTATTAAACATTTGAAAAATGATGCGAGTGAAAGGTTTGTTCCTATACATAAGCAATTTTTGGATTTAGGTTTTGTTGATTATGTGGATAGAAAAAAGTCAAAGTTAAAAGCAGGTGATGAAGATTTTATTTTTCCAAAGTGCCAAACGAAAAGTGGGGAGTATAATAACAAATATTTGGATAGGTATTTATTTAAGTTTTTGGCTGAAATAGGTCTTAAAGGTAAAGGTTATGATTTCCATTCTTTTCGTAAAAATGCAAGTTTAGCTTTGCAATCTGCAGGTTTAATTCCTACTATTATAAATTCCATTATAGGTTGGGAAGGTAAGGGGACAATGGAGCAATCTTATTCCAATTATAATTTGAAACAGATAAATGCTGAGTTGAATAAATTTAGCTATGACTATTTGCAACCAGAGTTTGATAAGTGGAAAAAGGTTATGGGGAAATTGCCATAGTTAAAGAAGTAGGAATTTTGTCCCAGTGGGAATAAGGTTTATTTCAACTTCGTGTCCACGATGGCACGAGGTGGGGGTATTTGAGTTAAATATATAGGATTAATCAATATGAAGTTATTATATGTTAAAGAAGAATGATTTATGAAGATTGTATGTTTTAGGAACAAATTTAGAATTGATTTTAAAAAAAGTACTTTACTTATAATTTTTTACTTGACTTTTTTGCAAAAATGTCCTATAATATAGTTATATTAAACATTAAATTATAAGGAGAATTATATGTTTTATTATGATTATAACAAGAAACCATGGGAGTTGAATACAGATTTACAAGAAGAAATTTTAAATAAAATAGCTAATGTAATAAAAAGTAAAACATTAGCCTGTATAGCTGAAAGATGTGATAAATCAAAAGGAGATTCTGATTATTCATATGGTCATACAGCAAGAGCTTGGCGTATTAAAGGAATAAAGGATTTAAGTAAAGAAATTTCAGAATTAAAAATAGTTGAAGAACGAGGTCTCTATTTTGAATTTAAAGTTGGTAATACCCCAATGAAATTTTATAGTGGTTCAAAGGATTCTATGACAGATAAGATGAAAGAAAATACTCCATATGAAATTCAGTTGGATTTAAAACTACAAGATTGTAAAAATGGAAAGATATATTGGAGAATTATGGTAAACTGTGCTCCTAATACACATACTTTATTAGCTATAACTTTTGTTGGATTTAATGAAAATAAAGATTTTGTTTGTGTATATACACCTAAAGACACATATAGTGGTATATTGTATGATATAACTAGTCCTGTAAAAGAAGCGGTAAAAATTCCAGATGCTCAATTTACAAGAAAGAAAAAAGAAATCAAAAAGGCTGTATAAAAATGCAAAAAGATTTTTTTGGGGATCGTTTAAGACAATTACGATTGATTAACGATAAATCTCTACAGAATGTAGGAGATGCAATTGCTACTACAAAGCAATATATTCAGCAGTTAGAAACAGGTTTGCAAAAACCGTCAGATTTTATGTTGCAAGTTCTAGCTGATTATTTTCATGTAAATACAAGATTTTTTACTTCTGTTTATAATAAAATACAAGAGGAAGAGTGTTTTTTTAGAAAAGTAAAATCAACTCCTACAAACATAAAAGAAAAAGCTGAAAGTTATACCTCTTTATTTGAAGAATATATTAGATTTTTAGATGAAGAAGAATTTGATCTTCCTCAAAGTTTATTTTTGAAAAATAAAGTTGATTATAAGAAGTTAAATCGAGAAGATATAGATAAATTAGCTGATGATTTTAGAAAAAATTGTGGATTAGATGATGAAACACCTATAGAAAATATGACAAAAGTATTGGAAAATTCTGGAGCTATTGTTACATACTTTAATGATTTATCAGAGAAAGTTGATGCCTTTTCAATAAATCGTACTAGACCTATTATTGTTAGAAACGATAAAAAAGATAATGGTTGTCGTTTACGGTTTGATTTAGCTCATGAGTGTGGACATTTGGTTTTACATGATGAAAATGATAGTGATGATGAAATAGAAGAACAAGCTAATAATTTTGCAAGTTCACTTTTATTGCCTAGAAAAGGTTTTTTTAAAGAATTTTATGAGTTGTTTACTAGTAAGAATATAAATTGGCGTAAACTTATTGAATTAAAATTACGTTGGAAAGTTTCTTGTGCAGCAATAATACATCGAGCTTATGATTTAAATATTATAGATACTGTTAGATATCGAAGTGCTTATATATATTTGAGAAAAACTGGTCAAACAAAAAAAGAATGGGGTGATGAAAAAATAGAAATAGAAAATTCTTCTTTACTTCAAGATATGACATGTGAATTAATAAATAATTCGGTTGACGATATTATATGTTTCCTTGAACAAAAGGGATGGTCTATAGATTTATTTGAAAAGATTTTACCATTTGATATCTCGAAATTAAGAGAAAAAATGGCTCAATCAGAAAATATAATACATTTGAGATTTTAAAATAAATTTTACAAATTCTCCTTTATATACCTGTGCAGAGTTATCTAGGAGCAACCGACAAGGCGGGAGATTTCGGCTTTGGATACATTTTTTGATAAAAGCTCCTTAATTTTTTCCTGCTTTTTATCAAGTTTTTTATATGAAAAGCCGTGAGGCCTGCCAAGGTGTTTGCCTTCATCTTTTATCCTCTTCAATGACTCCTTTGTTCGCTGAGAAATCAGTTGCCTCTCTATTTCCGCAGCCAAAGAAAATGCAAACGCAAGCACCTTTGATTGAATGTCTGCACCCAAACGATAGTGCTCTTTTAAGGTCCAAATCTGACAATCTTTTTCCAAACAACTTTGCAAAATTCCCATCACCTCAAACAAATTTCTGCCAAGTCGAGAAAGCTCCGAAGCTATCAAAATATCTCCTTTTTTAAGGTGTTTTAAAGTTTTGCCAAGCCTTCGTTCCTTCAAAGATTTTCGTGAAGAAATTATTTCATCCACCCATTTATCAATCTTGATTTTTTGAGACTTGGCAAAGGTTAAAATTTCGTGTTTTTGATTTTCTGTATTTTGTTGGTCGGTTGAAACGCGAGTGTATCCATAAATCATTTTTGATGCTCCTATGTTGGTTTTTACAACTATAAGAACTATCAGAATTTGCCTAAGATTTGCTATGAAAAATAGATATGACAACTAGACCACCGTCTAGATTTAATAATTATGAATTATAGGAATTATACCCCTCAAAGTCAATAAAATTTTAGGAAGTTAAGCCTGTGCAATATGTTCGTAAAACTATATCAAATAGACGGTGGTTTTTGTATAGTGAAAGCTGGCGGAAACACTGGGGATTTGATAGGGAAAATTAACAAGAAAATAAGGAGAAAAAAATGGCTACACATTCTTATAGTTGTGATGATAAAGAGAATAATTTGAGTTCAATGGGAGCAAGTTGGTTTGTTTCTTATGCTTATTATAAACATAAAGATAAGAATCATTTAGATTGGCAAAAGTCAGGTAAAAGTAATAACAACATAAAAATTTTCAACAAGACAAAAAAGAATCATAAATCTTGGCTTAAAGCAATTTCTACTATGTCAGATAAACTTGATACTAATGATTTAGGGATTCCTGCAAATGATGTAAGAAAAATGGCAGAAGAGTTATTATCTATTTTAGATAAAAAGAAAAAAATAAGTTTTATTATAACATTGATAATCTTGTTTATAATAATTGTGTTTATTAATTTCAAAGCTAAAGTTTATGTAAAAGATAAAACAGCTTTTTGTAGTGGAAAGTTTCCAGATTATGTTTGTGTAGATAAAGATGGTAAGTATATTTCCGGTATTATATATAATCAGGGAAATAATAAATTAACATTTAAAAATGGAAAATTAAATGGAATCAATAAATGGTATGATGAAGATAATCAATTGGCAATTGAAGAAAACTATAAAGACGGTAAGCTAAATGGAATTAGTAGGTATTATAAATATGGCGAATTAATATGGGAAGGAAATTATAGAGATGGTAAATTAGAAGGTACTAGTAAATGGAATAATAAAAAGAGTATACACGTACTAATGAATGAGAAAATCCCTCAATTTGATATTGTAGAAAATTATAAGAATGGCCAATTAAATGGTACTAGTAAAGCATATTATAAAAATGGTAGAAAAATGGCAGAGATAAACTATAAAGATGGTGAAGTAGATGGAATTAGTAGATATTATGATGAAGACGGTTTACCATTTAGATATGAGAATTATAAAGATGGTATCTTTAAAAGAGGATTTTATTATAATATAAGTTATGATATAATAAAATCTATTCAATCAAAACCTATCCCTTTAGATAAAACTCCTGAACAAGACGAATTTATTAGAATATTTAGAGATGAAGTCAATAAAGAAAAAACTTATATTTCAAAGGAAGTACGAGATTTAGATAGAAATGGGATACCATACTTAGATGAAATCTTAAATAAAATATCTGATTTGGATTTGTAAATTAAAATAAAAACTTAGATAGATTATAAAAAAGGAGGAAAATAAATGAATAAAAAAATAATTACAAACACTTTATATCTTTCTTTGTTAATTGGTTGTGTGACTAGTACTGGTATACCAATTGATGAAGAAGTTTTACAAAAAAATAGCATAACATATACATTAGATACTTATGATAGATATCTACATGATTTTATACATAGAGATAACAATAATTTTGATAAGGAATATAGATTGTTATCTGAAAAAATAGATGAAAAAAATCCTTCTGTGAATATTCGTGCTATTGATTGTCTTCGCGGTTGTACTGGGTATGGAGCTTCTTTTTATGATGTAGATTATCGTATATATTATGATAATATTGCTAATAGTGATGAATGTATTATTTATAGAAGGAATAATGCAAAAATAAAAGTTAGGACTGGAGCTTTTGATTATAAAAAATTCTTGCCTGAAAATTCTAATGTGAAAACGGATGATGACTTTCTTCTTTTAGTAAATAAATATAAAGAATATAACGAGGATAAAGATAAGGAATTGAAATCTTGTTATAAAATATATGAAGATAATTCTTTGACTTCTACAGAAAAAGATGAAAAATATACTCAATGTGAAACAGATAACGAAAATACAAATAATAAGTTTGAAGGATTGTTAAAATCGTATATTTTTGAAGGAGGATTAGAAAAGGATAAAAATAAGATACAATCAGTAATTGCAGATTGTAAACAAGCAGTTGAACAAGCATCAAAATATAAGGAAAATTATAATAAATGCAGTGAAAATATTAAAGGTAAAGTTGATAATTATAAGAAATCTATAGGATATAATAACTTAAAAGATTTAAGTTTAGGTTCATCATATAAAGTTGTAGATTTTGCAAAAGATGGTGTTATGATTAAAAGAGAATTTAATGCTCAAGAAATGCAGCTTTTTTCTTTTGTTGCAGCTATAGCAGGCAAAACTCCTTCTTCTGAGCAGTCATATTTTGTTTACACAAAAGATACAAACTATGCAAATGGGGATTATTTCCGTAATAGAGGTTTGTATTATATAGAAGATGGGGTGTATAAATATACTACTGTAACCGGAGCAACTAATTCACTTCAGGCTTTAAAACCAACAAAATATAAAATAATAGATGTTAAAGAGAAAATAGCAGAAATAGAAAATAGTTGTGGTAAAAGTGATTATAAATATATAGATTTCTTAAAAGATGAAACAATTATACAGTGTGATATAACTGATTCTAACTATTGTTATAAGGATGGAAATAAGAAAAAGTGTTTTGAGGAAAAAGATGGAATAATAATACCTGATGATATTATGAGATGATGAATATTAAATTTTTCCATATTAATCTAAAATCTCCTCATCATTCGGTGGGGAGGTTTTTATTTATGGGTAAAACACATTATCTATAATTTATTTGTTAATGATTTTATGGTAACAAATGATAATAAAAAGTTTGTGTCCACGAGGGCACGAGGTTTGTGTTTTTCTCAATAAAACTTCAAAATTTTCTTCAAAAACACCTAAAAACAGGCATTTTTCTTGCACTTTCTTGTGTTTTTTCGCTTACAAACCCAAAACAACACGACATAATTATATATATAAAACAAAAAACGAAAGGGTTTAAAAATGTTACAAAAATTTCAAAACTGGCTTATCGCTAACAACTACAAACTTAATACTGCAAAAGATTATCAAGGTCGTATAACTCGCCTTTGTAAATATGAAAATATCAGCCTTGAAAATCTTATTGCAAACATTACTTCAATCTTACCTCAATACGAATTCGGTGAAAAATATTCTTATGGTAGTCGCTCTCATACAAGTGTTAAACAAGCTCTTCGTCACTTCAACAAATTTTTGAATCAGGAGGTAAGATAATATTTCAAATCAAAGTAAATGTTATGTTGAAAAAGATAGAGGCTGTGAGGGTGTAAATGGATATAAAGACTTTGAATGACGATTTTAGAAAAAGCCTTTTAGGAGGAAAAGTGATGCTGACCAGAGGTATTTCCAGTAAAGGTCAAAAGGCGATAAACGAGATTTTATATAGGGTAAAAACTTTTGATAATTTTACCACGGATAACGACCCATATAATGAACACGATTACGGAAGTTTTTTATACGACGGTCAAAAGATTATGTGGAAGATAGACTATTACGATAAGGATTTAAGGTACTTTTCTGAAGATCCAGAAGATGTATCAAAAACTATTAGAGTTATGACTATTATGTTGGTGGAGGAATATTGAAAAAATGTCTTGAAATTTGATTATTTATTTACTAAATATATTTTATGTGAATAAACAAGAAAGGAGAATAAAATGGCTGATAAATATGTAATACAAATAGCTAAAGAAGATGGAGCTCAAACTTGTGAAAAAGACGAAAATGGAGAGAATAAGAAAACAAGTGATGGTCGTTGTATAGTGGCATCAACGGATACAGAAAATCAAATAAATTTTGTATGTGATAATGATAATATAAATTTAGAAGGTATTGATAAAAAAATAAAAAATAAATTACAAAATAATGAAAGCTTTACAAAAAAAAGAGAAGAGTATAATCAAGCAAACTATAGAATAATTTTAAAAGATGTTGGAACACATAAAGAAAATGAATTATTTTTATTTTCCGCTAAATCAAATTGTATAGATTGTGAATCATTGTTTAGTACTATTAAAAGTTATACTGGTGAAAAAAAATCCATAAATGAAGAAATAGAAAATCTTATAACGGAAATAAAAAATTTAAATGACAGTAATTTAATTTGTTGGGATGAATTTTGTCATATTGAAGAATTTTATGAAGATGATAATAAAAATAAGATCTTAAAAAAAATGAATAGATTATATATTACACCTAAAAATTTTGATAAAGAAAAAGATATATTATGTTTTATAAATATAAATGATGAGGCCAAAAATGGAGAAGAGATATTTGACCCATTTAATTATGAAGAAATTCATGAATGTGAAAATTAAATTAAGTAATTATTAACTTATCCATAACATCACATAAACAAGCCAGAATTAAGCAAAACTAGTTCTGGCTTATGATTTACTACTAACATAAATATGCTTATTCCTGCTTGATTTAATTAAATATCTGATAGTCAAAAATCATATTGTCTGTACTGACAAGGCTCATACTTTCACTTTCAGACACTTCAAACTCTTTACTAATATATTCCGATATCCCACCTACATAATAAATAGGGGATACAACTATATTGTCTGGATACAGGCCGTTTAGTTTTACTTCTTCCCCATCTGTTTTTATATATACTTCAGCCTTTATTTTAGGTTGGATTTTTATGAATGCTTTTATCACATCGTCTACTGCGAACTTATCACTTTTTATTCCCAAAGCTACATGAGCATGATAGTTTGTGTATGATTTACCTAGCTCTTTGACTACTACTAAATTAAAGTGTTTTTTGTATAGCTTAAACCAATGTGAGCCAAGCAATTCTTGAAACAGTTTATTAAATGTATTATGCAAACGACTGATAAGTTGAGTATCTGTAGTAGGAGTATTCACATACCAACGAAGGCTAGCAAATACTCCTTTGCTGTTGATAGTATTGGTAAGCCAATCCTCTATACTATTGATATTTTTGGTTTGTAAGATATTATGTCTTATGTGTTTTATCTGAGTCATTATTTATATTAGTAATATATTGATTAGTATTATGTTATTAGTATATATTATTTTATATTAAAAGTATAAAAGAAATTTACTATAAGTTTATTTATATAGTATTTCAAAAGTCCGATTAGGTATCTACACCACCTCTTCTTTGACCAAAAAGGGCCTATAATATATAGAATTGAAATTTTTTTGAATTTTTACGGACTTTTTTAATAAAAATCGTAAGTTGTTGATTTTACAGAAAAGAAATTTTTAATTTTTTTATAGCGGTGCAAATAAAACCTCGTGTCCACGATGGCACGAGGTTTTATTTTCTAATTCCACTAAAAATCACAAAAATAAAAAACAAATATTGTATATAAAGGGCATTTTTATACTATTTTTAGTGAAATTTATATAAAATTTTATATAATCTTGAAAAATAATAAAATATCGCAATATACAAAATAAACACAAATAATATAAAAATCCTTTACAGGATATAATAAATAATTATAATGAGAGATGTTGTTAAAATTATTTCAAGCCAGTATATAATTATGAAAAAAATATTTTTACTATTTTTGATTATAATTTCCACTCAAGTTTTTTCAAAAAGAAAAACTGTGGATAGGATTTATACAAAGGAAGAGGAAGAGATAATCAAAAATTATCTTGGAACATTTTATTTTAAAGGTCTTAAACCGACAAAACATTTGGTAATAGTGCCAAGTGATCAATATGGTAAAATAGCAGTGTTTGATTATGTAACCCCAAAAAGACATTTATGTACTCTGGAATTTGATGATTTTGATTTATATGAAGGTATGAATGCCTCAACTTGTATGTTTTTGGATTGTCTTGAACAAGGTGTAGAGGAAACTAGACCTGCACTTACAATATATATCATATATTGTAAAACAGAAGATGGAATTAAAGAAATACTTTTTGAAGAAAAGGAATATTTTGCAAGATATAAAGAATGTATTCGAAATAACTGTGATATTGACAGTTTATATCATCGAATCCCTCCACACAATTATTATTATTACAGATTAGAGGAAAAGGGGGAATAGTCCCCTTTTTTATTTTGCAGTTTTAAGCATATTAACCCGCCATTTATTTCTGTCTTTACCTATTTGATCTGATGTGCATTCTTCTGCTGCTTTTTTCCAATCTCTTGCTCTTATTGCCTTAAAAAATTCGGGCCAACCATCGCTTCCTGTTTCTTTTTTATCTTTATCATTCCCGTCGTGAAATCTTTTACCCATATTATATTCCATATCCAATAGAACTTTTTTTACATTATATGGATAAGAGAGAAAATCTTTAAATTTTGCTTTAACTTGATCTAAATCTTTATATAGATGGTCTTTTACTTTTTCATTTATTTCTTCCTCTCTTATTATTAAATAATCATCACGTTTATATTTCTCTGCTTTATAATTATATGGTTTATTCTTTGGACCATTTTTTCCCAGCTTGTTACGTGTTGTTATTATTTTATCATATTCTTCCATCTTTCTTTCATCTGTTACCTCTATTTCGGTTTTCGGATCAACTAAATTTAATTTTACCATATCTTCTTTTTTTGCTATCATATTTCCTGCACCTATTGTTACATTTCCCTTTGTATCTGCATACCCAAATGTTTTAATGTCTTCAAGTTTTTTTATTTCTTCTTCCATTTCTGGTAATAAATGGGTATATAGTTTCTTTTCAATTTCTCTTTCCCATTCTTTTACTTCCATTGATTCCCTACTAAACATAGGGTGTTTTGGTGGATGAAGTTCTCTTTCACCGTTTGGTTTTTCATATATTAAATCTCCCCATATAGTTTTATCAGCATCTTTACCAGACCAAGGTCGTTGAGTTAAATAGTCAGGTGCAAGACCTGAAACATCCTTTACTATACATCGACAATTAGGATGTGGTTTTTCCGGTACATCTTCAATGTTTGTATATTCAGTTAAATGTAAAGCTTTGCATGTATCACAAGATTTTCCTCCGTTGTCCGCAATCCAGATATAATTTACTTTTTTCATTTTATTTCCTTTTAAGTTATTAAATAAAAAAAGGACTAGTGTAGATACACTAGTCCCATTGGTTAAAAAACACCATACCATAATTTAAAGAAGGATTTATTAAAAGATAAGGACCTTGTACTATATATTGAAAAATAAGGTCAAAAATAAGGACCGTTTTTTTCTATCGGTCTATAAATCCTATTATATATTAAAATAGGAAATAATACAAATAAAAAAATATGTTATCATCTATTTGATAATACAGAAATATTTTAATTTGATTGTCTTTTTTATATAAATTTTCCATTTACAACAAAAACAGCAAATAAAAAACGGTCGTTTAAATTGAACAATTAATGAAATAAAAGGAGATAAAATGAATAGAAAAGATATTCTTAATAATTTAGACCATGCGTTGGGTGAGTATAAATCTGCACAGTTGTTTGTAGATAATGAAGATAATGCTCAATATATAGTAAATATTGTTAAAAAAATTGATGCTCTTTATTACGGATTATTTGATGGAATTGTGGCACCGAGTTATGCTTATGTTTCTAAAGATAAGGTAATGAAAGATAGACATGCCTATGATGCTGATTATGAAAGAGCTAAAAAATATGCTGATGTTTTTAGGGGATTTGTTAATGATGTTGAGGTTAAAAAAACTTTTTCTTTGATAGAATCTTTGAAAAAAGAATTACAAAATACAAAAGACGGTATAAAAGGTGGTATAAATGGTATAACGGAAGGTTTTATTGATGCTTTTGTGAAATTGAAATATGCTTTGGGAGATTTGTTTGTTGATGTAGTTGGTGAGGGTGTAGAAATTGTAATGAATATAATGGAGCTTGTTGATACATTAGAAAATAAAATCTCTGAGGTTTTATATAATGCCTATAAAATGCCTTTGCACGAATCTAAACTACCAGAAATTGAGACAAATAGTCATAATTATTATTATTATCCAGTTGATTCTTCATTAAGAAAAATAAGAATTGATTTTAGGGATAAACTTAACGATTTTTATGCTCATAAATTAAACCATGCAACAAAGCCTGCTGACTTTTATTATGGAATTAAGGGGTGTCATTTTCATTTTATTAAACAACATAAAATGGATCACAATGAGTGGTTTCATGCTTTTCAGATGGAGAGGGATGGATATTACGTACCTGATACTAATGAGTTCTATAATGAAGAAAATTTTTATTCAAGACTCATTGAAAAAATTTTTGCCCTTATACCATATAAAGAAGAGCATATGAAATCAAAATTACCATTGAAAATTATGGAAAATATTTTTGAATATGCAGAAATCTTGAAAAAAAACAGATTTAAAACAAATTATGATGGAAAGCAAGACTATGAAGGTCAAAAAAAAGTATATATTTGTTTATTGGCAAGTATTGTTGGAACTTTCTTAACGCCTGCTATACTAAGATCACCTAGAGCAAATATGGAGTTTAGGACATCTTTGAGTGTTGAAGAATTGACGGATAATTTTGAAAAAAATCTTTCAAACCTTAAACAAATTGCTTCAAAACTATCTGAAAAAGAGAAATTGACTCCGGTTGAAAAGGATATTTGCAGTAAGTTAAGTGTGTTGGATAACAACTTATTTACTTATGACTGGGCTACTGAGATAAATAAAGATTATGATAAGGCAAAATTTAAGGAAGCAAAAAGACTTGCAAAAAATAATGACAGGTATAAAGATGCCGAGTATATTCTTGCAGTAAGGAAGTTGCAAGCAAAGTATTTGGGTATGGAATACGATGAAAAGCTTGCTGATGGAATTGCAAAAAGAAAGTTATTAGAAAAGTAGTGATTGATTTTTGTTGGCGTAAGGGATTGCCAGTTTTTAGACAATCCTTTTTTTGTATGATAAGAAATGATATTAGTCTTCAGATTGAGGATTTTGTTTTGGTAAACATCCACAGCAACTATCAAATACTTTAATTTGTTCTAGGAATTTCAATATCCTTTTTAAATCTTTGGAAGATAGTATATCTTTCTTATTATTGCTTAAATTAGATGCTAAATATTCAATAAGATTTTTAATAGCTATATCTTTATTATTGTAATTTTTTATTTGTTCAATAAATCCATCAATTCTAGCAAAATATAAATTTATAGTTCTTCTGTTTTTTTGTTTATATGCTTCATTCAAAAGAATGAATACTGGAGAAATACAAAAAACAAAAAAAGGTAACTTATAAAAAAAACAAATTTTTAAAATATTTTTTAAAGAATTAATATCTTTATTTATAAATTGTGTAATATTATCGACTTTTGAAAGATATTGTATCAAATTATAATTCATATAAATGAAAAATCCAATACCAATAAGTATCCATAAAATAGATATAAAAAACAATATTCCAAAAGCAGAATATGTGTTAGGTTTTAAAAGTGAAAATCTCTGTTCATTATTTATTATATTAGATTTATTATAATTGTTAGTATAGTTTTTAGCTGTTTCTGAATACATAAGTTTGAGTTGATTATATTTTTCTTCTGATTTTCTTCTAAGTTCTTCAATATTATCTAAATTTGTCAATTTATTATTAACTATGTTTTCCAATCTGTCTAATAAATTTTTTTGATTAAATTCTTTTAAATCTATCAATATCTGTTTCAATTTATCACTTTCTGTAAAAATTTTATCATAATAATTCTGACTCATATGAGCTATCTTAAAATTTCTAGATAATTCAGAAATTTTTTTTAATATTTTATCAATATTTAATAAATACTTTCTCATTGACATATGATCTTTTTCTTTATAAAGTTCAAGTGCACTGTAAGTTTTTTTTATTCTTTCAATTTCAGAAGAAGTTTCTATTAAAATATTTTCTAATTCTTTCAATCCTTTTTTATTATCTTTAGATATCTTCTTTTTTAAATAATCTCTAATATTATGTAAAAGGTCTTTTAACATAGTCTGCATAGTTTCAAAGGTATTCATTTTTATATTCCTTTTTTATTCTTATTTCACATATAGAATATAATTCCATATCGAAATAAAAAGTCAAAATCAGAATATTGAGTATTTTTATTTAAGTATTTATATTTACAGATGAAATTAAGGAATTTTAGCGGGCAAAAAAAACGTTCGTTATTTTTGCACGGTGCGATTCGTAAAGTTTTTAGCTATATTTTAATGTAAAAAATATCCTTAAATAGAATTTTATTTAGTAAAATCAATCATTTACCCCCCCCCTTGACTTTTATTCCAAATTGGTATATTTTTTTATTGTTCATTACAAAAATAACGAACATTAAAATTGAACAGTATTACTAATATGGGGAATATATTATCTGCAACAACAAAACATTATCAATTATATATTCCTCTCTTTAAATTAAAAGGTAAAAAATGGCAACAGAAAAGAGTAATAACGAATTAAAAGAATTTTACATAGAAAACAATGTGTCTGATGAGGAATTAGCTGACTATTTATATTCACTACAAGATAATAACAAAGTTGTATCAATAAGATTGGAGAATAAGTAATGGTAAGTGTTAGTGTTATAATGCCCGTATATAATACTAAAGAAAAATACTTTCGAAAAGCTATAGAAAGTATCTTAAAACAAACATTTAAAGATTTTGAGTTAATTATTGTTGATGATTGTTCCGATAAATATATAGAGGAAATAGTTTCTTCTTATAATGATATTCGTATTAAATATTACAGATTAAATAAAAATTTAGGAGCGGCAAGTGCAAGAAATTTTGCAATACAAAAATCAAATGGTAAATATTTGGCATTTATGGATTCAGATGATATTTCTTTACCAAACAGATTGCTTATACAATATAATTTTTTAGAACAAAATAAAGAAATCGGTTGTATTGGAACTTGTTATAAAATTAAAGGAAAAAATATCAAAATTTTCGGGAAAAATATTTTTAAGCATGATGAAATTGTAAAATATCTTCTTTTTAAATGTTGTGCATTTTGCCAATCAACAGTGATGCTTTGTAAAGATATATTAATTAACAATAATATACTTTACAGATCAGAATATGTTCCATCAGAAGATTATGCTCTTTGGTTAGATTTAATTGGAAAAACCAGATTTGAAATTCTTAAAAATACATTAGTTATATATAGAAATCATAAAGAAAGTATTTCTCATAAAATGAAAAGTATTCAAATAGAAACATCTTTAAAAGCTCAAATTGAAGCAATAAGAAAAAATTGTAACATAGAAATATCTATATTAAATGAAATTTTTTCTATATGTAAAATAAAGGATCTTGAAATAAAAGATATTAAAAAATTTGAACAAATAATACTAAATACAGATATAACAAATGATTCATTAAAACAATTCCTTAGAAATAAAACAAGAAGAATTTTCTATCATACACATGGCTTTAAAAAACAATATTATCTTTGTCATTCTAAATTAAATAAACTTTTTAAATTTCCTTTGTATTGGAGGATATTTATTTTTATAACAAGGATGTTTTAAATGATTTTAAATTTAGATTACACAAAGGAAAAAATATCAAATTTAAAGGATAAAAACACAATTTTATCATTAGTTAAAATTTTTGCTCAAAATAAAAATATTAATGAGGAATATAAAAATTTTTTAAATGAAATAATAACTTACATGGAGACAAAATGAAGACAATTATTGTAACAGGTGGAACAGGATTTTTAGGTTCTAATTTATGTATTCGATTAATAAATGAGGGTAATAAAGTTATTTGTATTGATAATAATTATACCGGACGTTTAGAAAATATAAAAGAAATAGAAACTAATGCTAATTTTAGATTTATTAAACACGATATTTGTGAACCATTAGAAATTACTGAGCATATAGACCAAATTTATAATCTTGCTTGTCCAGCATCTCCGCCTGCTTATCAAGGAAAACATTCTATTGATACAACGAAAACTTGTGTGTTTGGTGCGATTAATATGCTTGAACTTGCAAAAAAGCATAATGCGACAATACTTCAAACTTCAACATCTGAAATTTATGGTGAGCCTCTTGTCCATCCACAAGTGGAAACATACAGAGGTAATGTTAATCCTATTGGTATTAGAGCTTGTTATGACGAAGGAAAACGTTGTGCAGAATCTTTATTCTTTGATTATCACAGACATGAAGGCGTTGATATAAAGTTGGTTCGCATTTTCAATACATATGGTCCTAAAATGGATCCAAATGATGGTCGTGTTATTTCAAACTTTATATGTCAAGCATTATCAGGACAAGATATTACTATTTATGGTGATGGACATCAAACTAGATCCTTTTGTTATGTTGATGATTTGATTGAAGTAATAATTCGTATGATGAATTCATCATTTGGATTTATTGGTCCTGTAAATATTGGAAATCCAAATGAATTTACAATAAAGGAATTGGCCGAAATGGTCGTTGATAAAATAGGAAATGGTTCAAAAATTATTTATAAAGATTTACCTTCTGATGATCCAACACAAAGAAGACCGGATATTACTTTGGTACAAACTAAACTTAATTGGACACCGATAGTTCAATTAAATGAGGGATTAGATAAGACTATTAAATATTTTAAGACTCAAATAAATCTATTTAAGAAAGGTTAAAAAATGAAAGTAGGAATAATAGGTACAGGATATGTAGGACTTCCAACCGGTGTCGGTTTGGCAGAACTTGGAAACGAAGTAATTTGTATAGATAGAGAACAATCAAAAATTGATGCTTTAAAAGCTGGTAAAATTACACTTTATGAAGATGGTTTGGAAGAGCTTTTTCATAAGAATATGAAAGAAGGACGTATAAAGTTTACAACTTCTATGAAAGAAGGAATTGAGCAATCTGACTTGGTTATTATTGCAGTTGGAACACCTCCTCATCCCGTAACAAAGGAAGCTGATATGAAGTATATTCATGCTGCGGCTACAGAACTTGCTGAACATCTTCAGGGATATACTGTAATTGCAACTAAATCTACTGTTCCTGTTGGTACAGGTGATGATATAGAAGCATTAATAAGAAAGAAAAATCCAAATGCAGATTTTGATGTTATCTCTTTACCGGAATTTTTACGTGAAGGATTTGCAGTTCATGACTTTTTTAATCCCGATAGGATTGTAGTTGGTGCAAATTCACAGAAGTCTTGTAATGTCATAAAAGAACTTTATAAACCATTTGAAGAAAAAACAAATATATTATTTGTAAAACGTCGTTCAAGTGAAGTTATAAAATATGCTTCCAATGCATTTTTAGCAATAAAAATTCATTATATTAATGAAATGGCTAATTTTTGTGAAAAAACTGGTGCTGATATTTATGAAGTTGCTAAAGGTATGGGGTTGGATAGCAGAATTGGTCCAAAGTTTTTAAATCCTGGTCCTGGATATGGTGGTTCTTGTTTTCCAAAGGATACTATGGCTATGTCCTATATGGCACGACAAAATGATGTTGATATGACTTTAATTAATGCTGCTATTAATGGAAATACAAAACGTAAAAAAGAAATGGCGGATAGAGTCTTAAATGCAATTAAAGGTATTGAAAATCCGAAAATTGCTGTTTTAGGGTTGGCATTCAAAGATGGAACTGATGATTGTCGTGAAAGTCCGGCAATAGAAATCATAGAAAATCTATTGGAAAATAATGCTAATATTATAGCATATGATCCAAAGGCAATGGAAACAGCAAAACTTTTACTTGGTGATAAAATCAAGTATGCAAATGATATGTATGAATGTTTAAAAGATGCTGATGTCCTTGCAATTTTAACAGAATGGGAAGATTTTAAAAATTTAGATTTGAACAAAGTCGCAAAGCTTATGCGTAATAAAAATATTGTTGATTGTAGGAATCTGATTGATGCTAAAAATGTACTAACTAATGGATTCAACTATAAAGGTATTGGTAGGTAAAATATGGTAAATAAAACAATAAAAAATAAATTAGAAGAAAAAACATCACCTAAAATTTCAATTATTGTTCCTGTGTATAATGTAGAAAAATATCTACAAAGATGTTTAGATTCTTTGGTTAATCAGACATTAAAGGATATTGAAATAATATGTATTAATGATGGCTCCAAAGATAATTCATATAAAATTCTGAAGGACTATGCTAAAAGAGATAAAAGAATAAAAGTATTTACACAAGATAATTCAGGACCGGCCAAAGCCAGAAATGTAGGTTTAAAAAACGCAACAGGTGAATTTATAATGTTTTGTGATTCTGATGATGAATATACTGAAGATATGTGTAAAGATATGCTATCTTGTATAAAAAAACAGAATGTTGATCTTGTTATGTGTAATACTACGTTATTAAACAGAGAAGAGAAGGAGATAACAAGCAAATATTATTTCCCTTTTTCTCCTGGGAAATATACTGTTGATGATAGAATTAAAATTGGAATTAATGTATATTTATGGAATAAAATTTTTAAAAAATCAATAATAGATTCTTATAATATTAAATTTCCAGAAGGACATAAATCTGATGATAATCTTTTTATTTACGAATATGTAATGGTTTCTGATAATATATATATTTTAGATGAAAAATTATATTATCATTATGATATAGAGAATTCTATTATGGATTTATATAATAGTAAGAAAATAAAGTTATGTGATGTATTAGATAAATTAGATATATTGATTAATTTATATAATTTTCTTCAAAAATATAATATATTTGTTCAAAATAAAAAAAGTTTTTCTTATATATTTTATACCGAGTTATTTTATGCTTGGATACATGTTCCAGAAGAATTTAAAAAAGAATTTTTGACTAGAAGTTCTGAAGTAGTGCAAAATATCAAAATAAATAATTTTTTATATAATCCTAGTGACTTGTATAAATTAAAAGTTATTGAAGTTATAAACAATAACAATTATTTAGCAGCAGAAAAATTATTAGATTTTTTATTAAGTACTCAAAATAAAGCTAGAAATAAATATTTATTTGCAGAAACAGTAAAACCGATTTTTAAAGAATATTGTATACCTATAGTTTTTAATTGTGATAATAATTTTGTAATGTATTTATCAATTGCATTACAATCTATAATTGATAATTCTTCTGTTGAACATAATTATGATATTTGTATTTTAAATGAAGATATTTCTGAAAGAAATCAAGAAAAATTACATAGAATTTTTTATAAGCATAAAAATTTTTCTTTAAGATTTTTTAATATGAAAAATATTTCTTTACAATATAATTTATCAAAATATAAAACTATTAATCATGTAAAAACAGCTGCATATTATCGTTTGTTTGTTCCTGAAATATTTAAATATTATAAAAAAGTAGTCTATTTGGACAGTGATATTATTGTTAATTGTGATATTTATAAATTAATAGAGAAAAATATAGAAAATTATTCTTGTGCTGCAGTACGTGATTTTTATATTTCTAATATTAAAGAAGGTAATGAATTTGTATTTCCTGGTATTATTGAGTATAGTAAAAATATACTTAATATTTCTAATTTTAATAAATATTTTAATTCTGGTGTAATGATTTTTAATATAAATAAAATGAATAAATTTAATTATTTTGATAAATTTATAAAAATTGCAGAAATTAATAATAAATATTTTAATGATCAAAATGTATTAAATTCAGTATTACAAGATGATGTTTATTTATTAGATTCTAGTTATAATATGCAACTTAATTCTGGAGCAATTCTTTTCATTTATTGTAATTTAATTCCTTTAAATAAAATAAAAATTTTGCATTTTTGTAGCAAATACAAACCGTGGAATAAATCATCTCTTGATCAATATGATACCATTTGGTGGGAATATGCAAGAAAAACTCCATTCTATGAGGAAATATTAATGAATTTAATGAATGCAAAAAGTACACAAAATGTGAAAACTCAGCGTCCTAACAACAATAACTATCCTCAATTTCAATATCATCATAAGTTAGAAAGAATATTTTCTGTAAAAGGGTTATATACACCAAACAAAAAATATAAAGTTCTTACAATTTTTGGTATAAAAATAAAATTTTAGGAAAGATATTAGGTTTATAGAATATATTCTATCGGTAAGAAATGAAAATCAATATAAGATACTAAGAATATTAGGGTTTAAAATTAAATTTAAAAGAAAAAATAAATAATTATCAATTACTTATATGCTGAAAATCAAAGATTATATTTCTTTCGGTAAGATATTATTTTGGATTTTTAATTCAATTATTTCTTGATAATTATAGAATTATACTTAAACTAATATTTAGTAAACAAGAAAAATATAATTGAGAAGAAAATTTTTTACAGTTTATTTTAAAACTGCAAAACATTTTTTGAAAGGTAGATTATGTCTATATCTTATGTATTACAAACTCAACATAAGACTTTTAATGCAAATTTTCATACAGGGAAAATAGTATATGGTGAAAATAAAGAATTTAACTGGATTTATGATTGTGGAAAGAGTAATTTGGTTCGGCAATATTTAAAGGAAGTTGATAAAGTTGATTTGATTTTTATCTCTCATTTTGATAGAGATCATATTAATGGACTTCCTATACTTTTAGCTGATCCTAAGGCAGAAAATGCACAAATAGTTGTGCCATATTTGACAGATGAAGATATTGCTATTTTATTCAGTGGAAATTTTTATTCATCAATAAAACAAAAGGAACGACAAGATGCTTTTTATAAATTTATGAATGAATTGTTAGAAATACAATCTCAGGAAAAGTTTGAGAAAGAGTTTGTTTATGATTTATCAAAAGATGATGAGAAGAGTGATAAAAATGATAAAGAGTGTAACGGACAAAAAATCATTCCTATTGTTGGAAATAATTGTGGTTTTGCAATGGAAGTAAAGTTTCCAAATGATGAAATATGGGCTTTTAAAACTCATGTTTTTGAAGATAGTAAATTAAGAAAATCAATGCAGAATTTGTTAAAAGGTTCAACACTGAAAAAAGAATTAAGGGATAATTTTAATGAGTTTAAGGAAAAATTCAAAAAAGAGTATAAGAAAGAGATACAAAAAATAAAGAAAGAATTGGGAGGAGAATCAAGAAATGTTATGACAATGTCCATGATTTCAATGCCTGAAAAAATAATATATTGTCATATCGATTGTGCTCCTCTTGCTTGGTTGCATACAGGAGATGCGTATCTATCTGACATTAATATTTGGAAACAATTTTTAGCTTTTTTGATTCCTTACAGATGGAGGATAAATGTTTGTGTGTTGCCTCATCACGCTTCAGTAAAAAGTGAAAATAAAAAATTGTATAGAATGCTAGATGAAATGTGTAATTATATTGTTACTCCGTCCTCAAGAGTTTCATTTTCTTATCCTTCGGTTAGAAACCTGTTTTTTGTTAATTGGTTAAGTTTTGAAACTATTTATAAACCGGATTATTTTATATATTCTCATTTTATATTTTAGAAATTGTTGATTAAATATATATCTTGATTCCGGTAATTTTTATTGTTATTATTATATTAATTATGGAAAAGGGATTAGGAATATGAAAAAAATAAATGAGCTTTTGAAAATAAAACCTTCAATAGAAGAGTTTGAAAATTGTGTGAAAATTGGTAAGAATTTTTGGAAAAATTCTATGAAGGAACAATGTAAGTTGGTTGAAAAACAAAAGGAAGAGCATAGAAAATTAAAACCATCTCCTGAATTGTATAAGATAGAATTTACGTTATAAAATTGATTTAAAAAAAGGTAAACTAAATACGATTTAATTTATGATTTTTAAGAAAATTTTTGTTTGATAACATTAAGTTTTCAGGAAGATTATTTATATCAAACCATTTCCATTCGGCACATTTATTTCGTTCCATAACTTTTGGTTCTCCCTTATATTTTTTACAAAAAAGATGTAGTGTTATGTAATGTTTTTCTGTTTCTTTGAAAAAGTCATTAGTAACGCCTTCCAGCCACACATCGTTTGCGTTAATTGTAAGGTTTGTTTCTTCTTTTGCTTCACGAATTGCAGCTTCTTCGTTTGTTTCACCGAATTCCATATGACCACCAGGTGGACACCATGTATTAAATCCGTGTGGACTTTTCCTTAATCCCAATAATACTTGATTATGTTCATTGAAAATATATAATCCGACACCAACGCGAATACTTTTTTCCATAATTTTTCCCTTCTTATTCCTTCCTTTCCCCACAAATACCGAATATGAGTTTTAGGTTATATCGTTTTTTGTGGGTGAGGTGTATGCCTGTTGAGCTTATTACTATGACAGTTTTTAGAATCCAAATTCTTACGTAGTAGGATTTGTGTTTAAGTTTTATTTTTTCCTTTGTTCGATATTCAGAACCGTCCGGATTTTCGATTTCTGTGCTTTTCCCGAAACCGTATTTGTTGTTGTCAAAGTCCAAACCGTATTCAATATATATCATAAATTTATGATACTATAAATTATAGGTTGTATCAAGAATTATTTTCCAATTCTTTGTCTACCTCGCTCATATAACGACTGAAAGTTTCCCAGTCCATATTAGTGACTTTTAGAACTTTGCAAATACTTTCACTTGATGGCCAACGACATTTTCCGCTTGGGTAGAAACGCTTGCTTTTGTTAAATGCAGTTGCATCTAAGCCCGCTTTTTTTGCCAGTGCGGAAACTGATAATCCGTTTATGTATGCTATTTTATCAATTACTTTCCATATTTTGGAATGTTCTTTGTTCATCATTTTTTCTCTCCTTGTGTTACAATTTAAAGTAAAGTAAATTCAATATTTACAATCATAGAGAGAAAAATTTCCAATGCAATTAGAACATATTCCTACATAATATTAATTGTAATTGTTTTCCGGTTGTTTTTGTTATCCATAAATTTCCTTGACAGGATAGGGATTTGAAATTATTATAATTTTAATTTAATTCTTTTTATTAATTAGGGGAAATCAGTTGAAAAAATTATTTATAATTGTGACATTTTGTTTTATGCAAATGATGTTTTCTGATTTGTTATTTGCTTCGTCATTTCAGGATTTTTTTGTGGTGAAGGGTATTAGTGTTTCGCAAAGTGCCTCTTCTTCCAGTGAAGCAAAAAAGTTAGCGTTAAGCAGTGCAAGAGATGAGGCTTTTAATACTGTTTTAAAAAGATTGCTTGTGTCCAGTGATATTTCGAATGTTGTTGTGCCTGATAATTATAATATGGAAAAGTTTATACAGACAGTCAAACTTAATAATGAAAAGACTACTTCAACATCATATAGTGCGGTTGTTGATGTGCAAATAAATAAGAATTTGATGTCGGATTATCTTAAAAATCAGGGATTTAAAGTTTTGGAAGATCTTCCTCCGTCTACTTTTTTAATGTTTTCCGATGGTTATGATTATGGATTTTCGGATGCTAACTATGGAAATGGAAATGTAGTTCCGTTTGCAGGTGTTGGATATTCGGATTTGTATAGTTATGATGTGGATAGTGCAAGTATTGATGTATTTAAAAGTATGCTTTCAAAATATAATGCAAATAATGTTATAGTTGTTAAAGTGCAAAGTGCAGGTGATGTTTATAATGTTTCGTTTAAGGATAAGCTTTTGGGTATAAATAGCAGTTTTAAAACCAACTATGAACATTTTGTGACTGACTTAGTTCTTGCAATAAATGATGCTTATAAAATGGCAACAGATGAAGGTGATTTTGGAAAGTCAATTTCTATGTTGGTGCCTATATTCGGGCTTTCTGATTGGATAGATATTGAAAAAATTATTTCTAAAGTTTCATCTATAAAATCCTATGAAGTGCAGGCTTTAAAGTATAATAAAGCTCAGTTGAAATTGAAATATAATTATGATTTAGATTCGGTCATAAATGCTTTGCGTAAAGCCGGATTGGATGTGCAAAATAAGAATACTTACTTGATTGTGAAACGATAATGCAACAATTACCTTTGATGTTGGAACATAGAAGACTTTTGGGTCGTGAAGATTTTCTTGTATCGCCTTGTAATATAGAGGCGGTAGAATGGATTGATGTGTATCCGGAATGGTATGGCAATAATGGTATTGTCGTTTTGGGTGATAAATCTTCCGGTAAAACGCATCTTTCTTGGCTTTTCAGTGAGAAGAGTGAAGCGAAAGTTTACAATATGTCAGAAATTAAAGATGAAATTTTTTCTGATGTGGTGCCTATTAATTCTGCATTGGTGATAGATGATATTGATTTTGGAATAGGTGATTGGGAGTTGGAAGAAAATTTGTTTCATATAATAAACTATGCGATTGAATGTAATACAAAGTTATTTTTTACAACAACTGTGTCTTTGAACAATTTAGAATTTCAAGTAATGGATTTGAAAACCAGATTACTTAGCTTTCCAGTGGCAAAAATTTATGCACCTGATGATGATTTATTAAAGGCTTTGCTTGTGAAACAATTTATGGAGAGGGGAATTGTTGTTGAGGCGGAAGTTATTGAGTATATTGTAAAGCATATTGAACGTAATGCTTCGTCTGTGAAATATCTTGTGGAAAGGGCTGATTTATTATCGGTTAGTGAAAAAAAGAAGATTACCATACCTTTTATTAAAAAAATAATTGATGAAATGTAAGTTATATTATATCTATATTTATTTTATGTTTGGTTAATATTTGTTGTAATGTTTCTTTTGAAAGAGAACCGTGTCTTAACATTTCAATTTTGTTATTTGAAATTTTTATTATGGTAGATGGTGTGCCCGACAATACCTCATTTGTTTGAAGTATTGGGATTTGAGGAAAGATTTTTTCGGCATTATCTGCTATTAGGCAAGGAGAATTTCCTGATTTATTACAGCTTGTTGAAATAAGGGGTGTGCTTATCTTTGTAAGAATTTGTTGAAGGGTTTTATTGTTTGGAATGCGGATACCTATTTCATTATTTTTGATTGTAAGAGGGGAAAGTTTTGTATTTTCTTTTGCTCTTACAATTATGGTTAAATCACCAAATGTTTTTAGTAAAAGTTTTTCTGTTTTTGTGAGGTTTGCAAAGTTTTCAATACTTTTTATATTTGGAAAATTCAGGAGTAGGGTTTTTGTTTTTTTTCTTCCTTTTAATTTATAAATTTTTTCTATTGCGGTTGTGTTTGTTGCATTACAACCTATGCCGAAAACTGTATCGGTTGGGAATATGATTACTTCGTTATTTAAAATTTTTTGTATGAAAAGTTTAATGTTTTTCTTATTATTTTCAAATATCATAAATACAGCCTTGATTAGTTTTAATTTTTCAGTTATTATATATTATATACAAATTAAAAATAAATACAAATGGTTTGACTATGAAGATTTTACATTTTATTGATAGTTCTTATTTTTATCTTCACAGAAAGACTATTTCTGAGCTTATTTTATCGCTTAGCAAGAATGGAGTGGAGCAGGAGGTAATTACTTCTAATGGAACTCAATTAGGTTTGATTTCTCAGGTAGTATCTGTTAGATATTGGAAGGTTGCTAATGGTAGAAGTGCGAATACTTTTATGAATAAGTTCAGAATGTGGCTTTGGGCTTCTCAGTTTTCTCCTGATATTGTTATTAAGTGGGGAAAACAGGCACGACAGTTGGCTCCGTCTGGTGATTTTGTGCAAATTTCTTTTTTGAATGAGAAGGCTAATTTGAACAGTTTTGATAAGTCTGATTACATTATGACTAATTTGGAAAGTGTTCTTGAATATGT
Organism: bacterium; assembly: GCA_014803575.1. Lineage (GTDB taxonomy): Bacteria > Pseudomonadota > Alphaproteobacteria > Rs-D84 > CACZYB01 > CACZYB01. The sequence goes on from JAAVBO010000003.1 coordinate 107,309, forward strand.
GAAGCAAAATGGATTTAGTGGTGCAAAGGCGTTTTATGTGCCTAGTTTTGTTTATGAATATAAGGATGTGAAACCTTTGGATAGGAGAGATTTTTATATGCCGGAAAAGGCAAAGATAATTTATATTGCTGGTAATTTTTTAAAGGGGATTGGGTTTGAAAATATGTTTGAAGTTGTGTCCTCTATTCAGAATACTTACTTTTTTATTGTCGGAAGTGGGCGAGATGATGAGTATATTAAGGATTATGCGTCAAGAGTTAATATGAAGGCCAGATCTCGTTTTATTGAAGAGATTGAAAAGTCGTTTGTTGCATTGCAACTTGCCGATTTTGCGATTTTGACTTTTGATGATTTGGAACTTCAAAAGAACATTTTGGAGGCGTGGTTAAGTAAAAAATTGGTTCTGACTCTTAAAAATGATATTTCTTCCGAGTTTGTGAAGGATGGTGTGAATGGTTTTGTTGTGCCGAAGAATGATACTTATTTTTTACGAAAGAAGTTGAAGGAAGTGATGGAACTTTCGGAGGAAGACAAAAATCGTATTGTTAATAATGCTTATGAAAATGCGAAGGATTTTGTGGATTCAAAAATAATCCTTAATTATATTAAGGTATTTGAAGATCTTATATCCAAATATAATTCCAGAAAAAATCTGTTTAATAATTAGAATGTTTATATTTCATATAATTCTATATTATGATATTATAATATCGTTATATGGAAATGTATAAAAAACTCAAATTTTTTAGATGAAATAAAGAATACATAAAATAATATTTTTATAAAAAAAAGGGAGTTTTGTTTCCCCTTTTTTAACTTATTTAGAACCTTTGCCCTTCATATATTTAAATGCGATTGCCATATATTGTTTTCCGGTCCAAATTGTAAGAATGCTTGCGATTAAAAGTAAGCAACAACCTGTAACGTAAACATTAAATAAGAACAAATCCCATCCGGAATTGTAAAATCTGTTTTTGAAATTTGCACCGAATATTAAAAAGCAGATTGCGAAAAGTTGGGTTGCCGTTTTCCATTTTGCAAGTTTTGATACCGGCATTTTTATATGGAAATTGCCGAGATATTCGCGAAGTCCGGATACAAAAATTTCACGACTTATTATCACGGTTGCAAGTATTGTTTCAAATATTGATACGAACTTTGTTTGTGTAAGGACTATCAATACTGCTGTTACAAGAAGTTTGTCTGCAATAGGGTCTAAGAATCGTCCTATTTCAGAGGTAGTTTTGGTTTTTCGTGAAATGTATCCGTCAAGGTAGTCGGTAATGCTTGCAATGACGAATAGGGCGCAAGCAATGTAATTTGAATAGATTATATTTCTGCTGTAAAGCATACAAAATATTATCGGGATTATAAGGATTCTTATATAAGTTAAAATATTTGGTAAAGTCCATATAAGGTTTATTTTTTTATTTGATTTTTTTCTCATTTTATTTCCCTTTTTTCCTAATAAATTTATCTTAGCAAATAAAAAAATAGTTGCAATAGTATTTTTTTACTAATGAAAAAATTTGTGGATTTTTTCGGCTAAGTTCTTGTTTATACCGTCAACTTTTATTAATTCTTCTATGTTGGCATTTATAATATTTTTAACACTTCCAAAATAATTAAGCAGAGCTTTTTTCTTTGATGCACCAATGCCCTCTATGTCATCAAGGGCAGAGCGGAATGTTGATTTTGCTCTTTTTTCTCGGTGTGTTGTGATTGCGAATCTGTGTGCTTCGTCACGAATCCTTTGTAAGAAGAATAAAACAGGGTCGTTTTTTGCAAGGTTTATTGGTTCCTTGCCCATTTGGTAAAGAGTTTCTTCGCCTGCGTTTCTGTTTTCACCCTTTGCAATACCGACAAGTGGGGTTGTAAGTTCTAATCGTCTTAGAACGTGATGAGCAACGTCAAGTTGACCTTTACCACCATCAACTATTATTAAATCGGGAAGGGTGTTTTCTGCCTTTGCCCTTGTATAACGGCGGGTAAGGACTTCCTCCATCATTTTATAATCGTCGCCCAAAATATCGCTTTTGATGTTATATTTACGATAATTTTCCTTTTGGAATCCTTTAGGACCTACGACAATCATAGCACCTATTTTATTTGTGCCGAATGTGTGGGAGTTATCAAAAACATCAATTCGTTTTGGTGAGTTTGGGAGGTGGAAAAGTTTTTGCATATCGTCCATATATTTTTTCTGATTTATTTCTGTTATAAATTTATGTTCAAGGTGGGCGTTGGCATTGGATACAATGTTATCAACGATTTTTTTCTTTTCTCCCTTTTGCGGAGTGTCAATTTCAACCTTTGCTCCCTTTATTTCCGAAAGGGTTTCTTCTAACTCCTCCTTTATATTAGTAAGAGGTATGTTTGTAAGGATTAGTTTTGGAATGTCACGTTCCAAATAAAATTGTTCTATGAATTCATATAAGATTTCCTCTTCTGTTGCATTTTGAGTTTTTGTTGGAAAGTAGGAAAAGTTTCCGCAAATTATGGATTTACGAGAGAAGAAAACTTCTATTTCATAGACATTATCACGGTTGACAAGACAGATTATATCCGTATCGCTGTCAAGACTTGAAAAAGTGCTTTTTTTTAGGATTTGGTTCAGATAGCTTATTTTGTCGCGGTAAATTATTGCAGTTTCGTAGTCTCGGTTTTGACTGGCAATTTGCATTTTTTCAGAAAATTCATTGATTATAGCCTTGTTTTCACCCTTTAAAAACGAGATGGCTTTGTCTACCTGTGCTCTGTATTGTTCAGGGAGAATTTTAAGACAGCAAGGAGCAGAGCATTTCTTTATTTGGTAAAGAAGACAAGGAGATTGTCGATTTTTGAATAAAGTATCACGGCAAGTGCGAAGTCCGAACATTGATTGAATTATCTTTATTCCTTCGTTTACGGCAAGACTTGATGGAAAGGGACCGAAGAAATGAAAAGCACTGCTTTTGTCACCACGAAATTTTCCCAGTTTTGGAAATTCGTCCTTTGATATAGTTAGGTAAGGGTAGCTTTTATCGTCTTTCAGTAAAATATTATACTTTGGGTTGAGCTTTTTTATCAAATCTTGTTCTACTATTAATGCCTCGTTTTCAGTATTTGTTTGAATTATTTCCATTTTTCGGGTTTCGTGAATCATTTTCTTGATTCTTTCGGAAAGTCCGTCAAGGTCTGTGTAGTTTTTTATTCTTTTGTGTAAATTTTTTGCTTTTCCAACATAAAGCACCTTTCCGTTTTCATCAAACATACGATAAACCCCAGGGGAATTTGGGGTATTTTTGTGAAAATCTCTTATTATTTCAAGACCTGTCGCTTTTTGTATCATTTTTTTTCACTTTTTGCTTTTCTTTGTTTGTATTTTATGATATACTGCTTTTTAGTTATATGATAAACTACAAAAGTTTAGAGTAAAGAATTTTTTTTAAATAAGGAGAAGAGAATGTTAATAAGAAAAAATGATTCCGGACGTTCCATAGTTGAAATGCTTGGTGTCTTGGCTATTATGGGTGTTATCACTGTTATGGGTATTTCCGGTTATTCCCAAGCAATTGGAAAAATCAACAGAAATAAAGTTGTTGAAGATGTAACAAGAATCGTTCAAGAGGTTAGGGGACTTTATGCCGGTAAAACTGATGTTTATACAAAGGTTCCTGCTGGATCGGAAACTGATGATTTGTTACTTTCCATTGGATTTAGAAGATCATCTGATAAGCATCCGTTTGGTGGTGTTTATTACATATCTCCTGCGACTGAGGAAGATAGCGGTGCAAAAAGATATTTCAATGTTAATATTACAGGTTTGGATAAACAGGATTGTTTCTATCTATGTACATCTAATTGGGAAGGAACACACGAAGATTGTGATACTACTAAGGCTTGTGGTTCAGATAGTGACAATACTTTGGCTTTATCATTTGAATAATTTTATTTTTATAAAAATTTTAACCCGTCCTTTTTCAGGACGGTTTTTTTATAATTAAGAGCTTCAGAATCGTTGGTTAAGTGTCATTTCTATGGCACTTTTTTCATATTCGTGTTGCCATACGTTGGAATTTTTATCTGTGTAGGTATAAGTAATGGTTGGCGAGAATCCCCAAAAACTTAATTTTCTGTTTGATAGAGATAATGAGTATTTTCTTGTAATATCTTTTTCTTTTATTTCTTCAAACTTTAAGTTTTTTACAAACCATCTTTCCTTATCATAATTTGTGTATAATATGGAAGGTTCAACATACATTGTGAATCCGTATGGAAGTTCTATGCCAAAACCTATTGCATAGCTGTTTCTTGTATTGGAATAAATTCGTTCCTTTGTATTTTCAATTTCATATCCTGTTCTGAAAATTAAATATTTTGAGGCATCGAACATATATGATAATCTGGCATTAATTCCGCGAGTATCTCCATCCAAAATTTCGCCATAATCATCATATCTTGTTGGCATATAAGAAAGAGTTAAACCTCCGGATAGACTTCTTGTAAAATCATAACCGGTATTTATTTTTAATCCGACTGCGTAGCTGTAAGGTTGGTGGGCAAGCCATCTTCTGTATGCGGAAGGTCCAGCAAAAATTTCTCCATTTTTCCAAACATATTTTGGACCGAAATTATAACTTAAATAAAGATCGTCATATTCTTTTTTATTGTATGTATTTGAATAAAGCATAGCTTCATTTCTTAATCGCCATTTATCATTAATTAAAAATTCATAACTTCCGCCGAGGGAAACATTAAAACCTATGGCTTTTTCTTTATCTGATAATTGATTACAAAGTACGCCCCACATAGTCATAATACATTGTTCGCCACCGGTTGCGTTGTTGATATTATCATCCGGTGCGGCGCCGATATTAAACCAGATATTCCAATTTTTGTTTTGTCGTGCGACATAAATATATTTTGCGATTTCTTGTTTTACAGGTGGAGGAAGAGTTTCGTCTGTTGCTGCTAATCTTAAATGATAATCAGCTCTGTACCATGATTTTTGTAGCATATAAAGTTGTGCGAGTTTGAATCTTATTGATGATATATTTGGTTGGTAATCAAGGATGAATCTTAAAATTTCAATTGCATCATCTATACGATTTTCAAGGGTTGCGATTTCAGAGAGAAGATATAGACGTTCTATTTCCAATTCCTTTACATTGAAAGGAGATTTTAGAAGTAGTGTTTTTGCACTGTCATATTCTTTATTTTTAATAAATTCTTTTGCTAAATTTATTATTTGTATGGGATTTAATTTGATAATTTTTTCAGAAGTTTCTGTATCGGGAATAGGAGTAATTTCCTCTGCCTTAATATCAAAAGATATTAAGGAAAAAATTACTCCTATGACTATAATAAATAACTTCATTTAATTATAATTAACGTTTTTTTGATACATATAATTTATATCTGAAATTTATGTATGTCAATAAAGTCTCAACATTTATTTCTCAATAAAATTAATCAAAAAAACGTCTCCCTTTTTTTTTGTTACTTACGTTTTGCACCGAATATGATATCCCAGTAAGTTGCACCTTTCCATGTTTCTTTACCAGAATTATCGTAATCAGTCCATCCCCAACCGCCAGAATATCTTCCAACTGCTTCAGAAGGATCCTTATCAGCACCATAATATGCAGTTAATAAAGTCTCTGAATCCGGATACATAGGATATATTGTACCGTCTTCATCTTCATGTATAAAATGTTCTTTTGTATAATAGTCGAACTTTTTACCATCAGCTGTATATTCTGATGAAATATCATCACCTTCTTTTGTTACAGTAACATCATACCAGTTATTAAATTTGAAATTTGCTACTTCTTTCATTGTTGCACCCGGTGTGACAGTAAGAGATACAGTTCCATCTAAATCCATATAAGCAAGATCTTGTTCGTTGCTTGTAAGATTATAGCTTTCATCCATAATGTTACCCAAAGCACGACCTTCAAATGTGAAATTATCAGTTATATTTTCAATTTTTCTTTTTTCATTTCCGCCAAAGAAAAATACGGTTGCACTTTCTTTATTTTTGTAATCATTTACAAAATTATCCTTCATCATACCGAATTGAGCATAGGATAGTTCCATACTGTCACCGCCAAGGGTAAGTTCGTATGTGTGATTTCCTTTTTTCTTTTCTCCTTTAAGAAGACCGGTATTATCTTTTCTAAGGTCGGATAATTCAAATTCTAAATCCTTTACATTTATGCCGTTTGCATCTATTTTTATACCTTTCGCATTACCATTTTCATCAACAGTAAATTGTATAACACTGTCTTCTTGTTCTATATTAGATGGGAATTTGAAATCTTTTGAAAGATCATATTTTACTGCTGTGAATTTATCTTTATTTTCTGTTATTGCAGTTTTTATATCTTCGGCTTTTTCAATAATAGAATCTATAATATTGTCAGCTTTTGCGATTTCGTTTGCAATTTCTTTACCAACAAAAATAGTTAATCCCTGTGTAATAGCTGTTTTGAAAATGGTTTCATCTTCTAACTTTTCTGTAATAGTGTTTAAGATTTCTTTATCTACATTTATCCAATTTGCATAAATTTGAATAAGATTATATTTTTTTTCTGTTTCGCTTAGTCCTGTTGCTTTTGCGGATTTAGAAGTTGCATTTCTTGCATTTGAATAATTAGATGCAGAGGCAGTTAAAGATTCATTTACAGATACAATTTTATCATAATTTGATGTATCAATAGGAGCCCCAAGCTCTTTTTCTGCCATAGCAACAATTTCTTTTTTATTATCTGATTGAACAGAGAATGAAGAAACTGTTGTAGTAGGCAAAGTTGTATTTGGAACGGAGTTTCCGCCACCGTTACCACCACCGCAAGCGGTAAGTATGGTTGATAGAGCGATTAAGCTTATTTTTAAATTATTTTTCATATTAATTTCCTTTCAGTTTTTTATATTAGTCAAAAAAAAGGTACGTTTAAATTGACCGATTTTATTAAAAAATAAACATTAGGATTTTATTGACATACACGAAATTAGGATATAAATTATATATGTCAAAAAAAAACGTACCTTTTTTTATCACTTTATTACTGAATGAAACTACTCCTTATTTGTTAAAGTTATTTACGTTTTGCTCCGAAGACTGATTCAAACATATATTCTGTTCCTTCAATCTCATCGCGGAGATGTAATCTTCCAACAACTTCTTCTAATTCATTCATATCACCATAATACTCATCTTCAATGAAGTGATCTCTCTGATTGAAATCTATTTCTTTAAATTTATTAAAATCTCCATATATGTCATCTCCCGTTAATGTAATTTGACCATTGTTATAGTTGACATCATAGAAATTATCAAATTTAAGATTTAAATTTTTATTTAGGGAATCATCTTTGAATGAAACGGTTAAATCAGCATTTCCATTAAGTATGAGTGCATTTTTACCTTCGATACTAGCGGTACCAATAGCTTTTCCTGTAAATGATATTTCATTATTATCGTTTAATACATACACAAGCTCATCTTTGGATGCGATAAGTTTTTCTTTGTATCCGCCAAAGAAAACATCAGAAGTTTCTGTATGAGGTAATTCAACATTATTATCAGGATTATTGGATAGTGGACGGTTTGCCGATAATATTGTTTTATATAATGATCCAAAGTCAGAGTATGATAGTCCAACGGATTTTCCCCCAAGGATTATTTTATATTGATAATTGATATCAACTCCATCATCTTTTATATCACTAGAATCATATTCATTATCATCACTAATTTTATTTGCAAAATCAATTAATCCTGTGTCTTTATCATAAACATAATATTTATAAGATTCCGTTTGATTTTTTTCTCCTATAATAAAGCCGTTTTTATCTTCTTTGAAATCATTAATATCAAAATCTATTGTTAAGTCTGTATCAAATTCATCTGATGGATTATTACGTTCATTATGTTCATAATGCATTCCTGTGACTTTATTATCCTTCACTGTATACTTAAATATGTTACGAGTTGTTGCATATTGATCATCTTTATTATCGGATAATTCTACAGTTGCAAGAGAAAATGTTTCTAATGTAGCTTGTTTTTTAATATCCTCGACATCTCCTGATATATCACCAATAGTTTCAAAAGTTGATTTTATGTTGTCATCTGTTAACTTTTCTACTATATCGTTTTTGTTTATAAGTTTTAGGGCATCAATAAATTTTTGTTTGTTTTCCCTTAAAACTTCTTCTGATTGGTCAGCCAAATTTTCAAGGACATCTTTCAATTCGTCGACATAACTTAATTTTACTTGGGCTATGCGATATTTTTTTTCGGCATCAGTCAAATTTTGGGATGAAACTTTTGCATTTGAAGTTGCACTTCTGTTTGGATTGTTTTTATGAATTGCTTCGTATTTAGAAGCTACTTCTTCTGTGTATTCGGCGACATCTATTTTACCAAGATGTCCTTCAACATAATCAATAATATCTGATTTATTATCTACACTTGTTTTCATAGCGGTTATAGTTTCTGCACGTGGTAAAGTTGTATTTGGAACGGAGTTTCCACTTCCACCACCACCGCAAGCAGTAAGTAAAGTTGATAGAGCAATTAAGCTTATTTTTAAATTGTTTTTCATTTTGTTTCCTTTCAGTTTTTTTATATTAGTCAAAAAAAAGGAACGTTTAAATTGACCTATTGTATTGAAAATAAATATTAGGATTTTATTGACATACACGAATTTAGAATGTAAATTATATATGTCAAAAAAAAACGTTCCTTTTTTTATTACTGAATGAAACTAGTCTCTTTTCAATCCAAATGCGGCGTTGAAGTCAATGATGGAAATTCCAGGTCTGTTTTCATCTTTGAAATCATTACCTGTATATTCTTCACCATCTCTCATAGCTTCTATGATTTCCATACCGCCACCGGCTTCAACAACTGTGTTTGTTAAATCATCATAATAGTAGTTAAGTGTAAAATTATTTAGTCCGCCGAGAGCATTTTTTTCTTCGCCGTTTTTAAATTTGAAAAGGTCATCTTCTCCTGTGAATTTTTCAAATTTTACATTAACATCAGATTCACCAAATTTGTCAGTAACAACTACATCATACCAATTATCAAAATTCATTGTTAAAGTAGATGTTGGGTTTGCTCCATTGTCAAAATGAAGTGTTGCTTTACCGTCAAGATTTATATTACCTTCTTTGGAACCTTGATTTGCAATGTTTTCTTCGGCACTTACTCCTCCAATTGCTCTACCGGTAAAGTCAATAGATGCGATGTCTTTTTCAATTTTATCCGGAGAAATTTCTCTTTCTTTATATCCGCCGAACACACCTAATTGATATTCATCTAAGTCATCACTTTCTTCTTTTGGTATATACTTACCGTTTTCATCAGTACCATATTCAATAGATTTACCATTTAGGCGGAAGAAGTCAAAATAACTTAAACCAAGTTCTTTTCCCATTGATTCAAAGGTTAGTTCTTGATACATCTCATGATCTCCTTCTGGACCATCATAGATAAATTTATTTTCATTATTTCTTTTAAATACTGTTTCTCCGTTTTCATCAGAAAAAGATACAATTTTTCCATTATCATCTACGTTGAATTTAAAACTCGAATTTTCACCTTCATCAAATACAGTAAATTTTATGTCGCTGATATCAGCATATTGTTTAGCACGTGATGTTGATGTAGCGGATCTTACGCTTTCGGGTTTTTCCTTTGTAAGGTCAATACGACTTTTCAAAGATGTTATTTGTCTGTTGGATGCTTCGACAGTAGTAGGCAAAGTTGTGTTTGGAACGGAGTTTCCGCCACCATTACCACCACCGCAAGCGGTAAGTAAAGTTGATAGAGCAATTAAGCTTATTTTCAAATTATTTTTCATAGTAATTTCCTTTCATTAGTTTATTATTATTTACTTTGTGTTAAATTTATTGACGTTTCGCACCGAAGACATATTCTAAACTTGTGTTTATTTTACCTTCCTTATCTTTATATTCTATAATTCCACCACCAACTGCTTCTGTTGGAGAGTGTGCATTTTCACCATAAAGATTTACAAAACTTGATTGATTTGTTGAATTATTAAGCATATCAATAATCATTTGATTTTCTAAACTTCCTATATTATCGTAAAATTTAGAATCTTCTATTTTGTTATATCTTATATCATATCCTCCACTTATAAAATGTCCATCTGGGGCAATTGTAGTATTTGGTGAATATACTACTTCTTCTTCATATTTTGGAGTAATATTCATACTAATTCCGTTGTCCCAATTAACATTTAAAGATGTTGTTGTGTTCATATTTGAAAAATGAACATTTAAAGATGTATCTCCTTGTAAAAATTTATCTATTCCAGATACATTTAAATTACCGTATGCTTTACCTTTAAATGTTACATCTCCTAATTCATAAGATTTACTTATATCATAGAATGGAAATAATAAAGCACTTTGATTTTTTTCATTAAATCTGTTTTGATTTGTATTATATCCAAGTGTTGCCAGATAATGGTTTGACGATTTATTATTATCAACTTGGATATAAGTAAAATCAGCGTATGATAATCCTACGGATGTTCCTCCTAAAATAATTTTGTAATTATTTTTATCATCAGATGTTTTTATTATTTTATTCCCATCTTCATCTATTATATCATCTTTGTTAAAAGTTATGGTTTTATTTGTTATATCAGAGTTAAATGACAAACTATATATATCTCCATTACTGTCAGTATTATATTTTAAAGTAAAACTTTCATCATCTCTTAATGGAGTAAACTGTAATTGATCTATACTTATGTCTTTATAATTATTTTCAATAAAATCAAGTCGTTTTGTATAGTATGAGGGATCAAATGCGTAAATAGTTGCATTTTTATTTAAATTTATAGTATCTACTATCATTTCAACACTATTTGAATACTTTATGAAATTATTCATGTCATCTTCTGTTATTATTTTTCCATATTTAGTTTCATATAAATATTTAGTAACCCTATTTTGAAAATCAACCATTCCAAGAAAAGCTTCACTATAAATTGTATTAAAATAAACATAATTATAAAGAAATTCGTTGATAAAATTTTCATCATTTTTTGATATTTCTTCTAATTGTTCTAATCCATTATCTTCTAATGCTATTTCGACATGTTTTCTAATATAGTTTATATTATCTATTAATTTTTTAGTTATTGTATCTATTATTTCATCTTCTGATAATGAATTGTACTTATCATCTTTAATTAAAATATCATAAGTATTTTTATCCAAGAGTTCATCGTGAACATTTTGGAACCATGTAGAATTTTTTACAGTTTGAAAAGCATTAGAATTTGATTTTATTGAAATCTTTGCTGAATTTGTATCAGAAATTGTCGGTAAATTTGTATTTGGAATAGAACTTCCGTCACCACTTCCACCACCACCGCAAGCAGTAAGTAGGGTTGATAGAGCAATTAGGCTTATTTTAAAATTGATTCTCATTTTTTTTACCTTTCATTAGTTTTTATTTGTTCAAAAATAATGATCGTTATTTTAGGTATATACTTTTTTTTAGAAAATTAATTTTATTTTTTAGAGAGTTTTAAAATTTAAACGACGAAATTATATTGAATAATCAAATAGATAAATAATCAGTAAAAATATTGCTTGAAAATATTCTTATCCAAATATAAAATATTTTTGATTGTTCCAAAATAACGATCGTTTTTTTTTACCGATATTTTTTTTATTTTATTGATATCTTAATGCTTCGATTGGGTCCAGTTTGGTTGCCTTTATTGCAGGGAAAAGTCCGGAGGATATGCCTACAATAATTGCGACAGAAAAACTTATGATTACGGTTATTAATGATATAGGTACATTTTTATCTAAGACTGCGCCTGCGATTTGTGACAGGGCTATACCTATAATCATACCTATCATACTTCCTATGAAAGATATAAGTATGGATTCCGTTAAAAATTGTCCCATAATGGAGCTGTTTTTTGCACCTATTGCCTTTCTAATACCTATTTCCCTTGTTCGTTCGGTGACGGAAACAAGCATCATATTCATAATACCTATACTTCCAACGATAAGAGAAATTGAGGCTATGGAGGCAAGAAGGATTGAAAGGTAAGTTCCGACGGAGCGCATAGTTTCTTGGATTTCGGTCATATTATCAATACGAAAATCATTTTCAGCGGTTGGTTTTAATCGTCTTGATTCACGAAGAGCATTTTCAATTAGTTTTGTTGCGCGTTCCATATTATTTTCGTTATCTACCTGTGCCATTATGTAGTTTACTCGGTTAGGAATGTTTGTTCCCTGAACACGGCGACGATAGGTTGTTATCGGCATAAGGACTATATCATCTTGGTCCATACCGCCCATACCTTGACCTTTGGATTTAAGGATACCCTTTACAATGAATGGAACATTTTTTATTCGCATAGTTTTTCCAAGTGGATTTTCGTCGTGGAAAAGTTCATCTGCGATAGTTTTTCCTATTACTATGTAAGAAGATGCTGCCTTTACATCGCGGTCGGTGAACATAGCCCCTTTTTCAATTTCCCAGTTGCCGGTGTACAGGTAGTCTGGGGTAGTTGCGACTATGGAGCCGGCGTAGTTTTCATTTCCGTAGACTAGCTGTCCTGCACCATTTACCATAGGAGAGACAGCTGATATGTGCTTTATGTTTTTTATAACGTCGGCGTCATTGGTTTTTATTATAGTCATACCGGAACCCTTTACACCGGAAGTTGCGACAAATTCCGGACGAATGATTAGTAGGTTACTTCCCATTCCGGCAAGACTTTCATTTATCATATTTGACACGGTTTGACCTGCGGCAACCATTATAACTACGGCACAAACTCCTATAATAATACCTAGGGTTGTAAGAAATGAGCGGAGTTTGTTTGCCTTTATTGAAATCCATGATTCACGGAATACTGCCTCTGCCATATGTGTTTTTTTGTTATCGGTTGCTATTTTTGTGTTGCAAGTCATTATCTTTTCCCCTTAAATTCAGAAACTTTACCATCGTAGTGAAGAACGCCGTCAAGTATGTAGATAAGGCGGTCGGCATAATTTGCAATATCCGGTTCGTGGGTGACAAGGACAATGGTTTTTCCTTCTTTATTTAAAGAAGTAAACAAGTCCATTATTTCAATGGAAGTTTTTGTATCCAAATTTCCGGTTGGTTCGTCGGCAAGAATTAAAGTAGGTTCGTTGATTAGTGCTCTTGCAATTGCAACACGTTGTTGCATACCACCGGATATTTGATTTGGAAATCGGTCGGTAAATTTTCCAAGTCCTACATGTTCCAGCATATTTTTTGCCTTTTCATGTTGGCAAGTAAGGTTGTATCCCGAATAAATCAGTGGAATACAAACGTTATCAAGCAGAGTTCTTTTCATAAGAAGATTGAACCCTTGAAATACAAAGCCGATTTTTTTATTTCTTATTTCAGCAAGTTGGTCATCGTTCATAGATGATACAATTTGCTCATCAATTTCATATATACCTGATGTTGGTTTATCAAGACAGCCTAGTGTATTCATAAGTGTGGATTTACCACTTCCCGATGGACCCATAATAGCAACGAATTCACCTTCGTTGATTGTGAAATTGATATCCTTTAATACCGGATATGAATTACCTCCATCCATAAAGTAGGTTTTATATAGATTTTTTACTTCTATGACTTTTTTTGCCATATTGGTTTTCCTATCTGCGTCTTCCGCCACCAGGTCCGCCAACTCTTATTGCAGGAGTTGCTTTGGAGCTTTTTGCGGTTCCATTGTAGTTAAACTCCGAAATTACAAAGTCATTTTCGTTTAGTTCGTCGGAAATTATTTCTGTTATGCTTCCGTTTGTGATACCTTTTTTTATTTTGATTGCATTTAGTGTTTTTGATTCATCATCGTAGGTATAAACGAAACCTTCACCGGCACCTAATCTTGAATTTTCCGGATAGATAACTTTATCTCGCAAAACGTCTTCCGGTTTGAATTGAAGGGTTATGTTATCAAGGATTTTTACATCGTTTTTTTCTTGTGTATTAATTTCAACGAATGCAGTCATTCCAGGGAGAAGTTTGTTATCCTTGTTATCAATTTTTATTATAACTGTGTAGATAACGACATTTTGTTCTGTTGTTGGGTTAAGGCGGATTTGGTCAACGTAACCTTTGAATGTTTCAAGTGGGAATGCGTCGACAGTAAAATCAACAGATTGTCCTTTTTTGATTGTTCCTATGTCGGCCTCGGAAATGCTTGCTTCTATTTGCATTTTCTTTAAATCTTCGGCAATTGTAAATAATGTTGGAGCGGAGAATGATGAGGCTATGGTTTGACCTTCCTCGACATCTCTTGAAATAATGACACCTGATACAGGAGAGGTTATTCTTGTATAATCCATATTTCGCTTACTTCTTTCCAAATCGGAAGTTGCAGAGGTGTAGTCGGCTTTGGCAGTAGTGAGTTCTGTTTCTGCCTGATCAAGTTCAACCTTTGCTATGTAGCCGGCATTGTAGAGTTGTTCAATTCTTTCCTTATTCAATTTTGCGAGTTCGTATTTTGCCTTTGCTTGAGTTTGTCTTGCTTGAGAAGCGTTTACATCTTCTACGAACAAAGATTTATCAACCTCAGCAAGTAATTGACCGATTTTTACATTGTCATTATAGTCTGCGTAGATTTTATCGATAATGCCAGATACTTGGGCACCGACACTTACAACATTGACTGGATTGACTATGCCTGTTGCACTTACCTTTGATTTTACATCACCTTTTGTAATTTTAGAAAATTCAAAATTGTTTGGTTTTAATTTTAATTCAGAGGGAGTTGAAAACAAAATTTTTTTACCAATTAACAATATTACGCATATTAAAATTATGTAAAAAATTCTTTTTTTCCAGTTGGCTTTTTTTCCAGCTGTGTTATTTGTTGTTTCCACTTTTATCCCTCCTTTTGTTATTGTAATGAACCTAAGTTTTTAAGGTTTAAATCACCTGCGGCTTTAAGTAGTGCAATTTTTGCAGTATATAAATCATATTGTGCAGAAATTGATTGTTTTCTTGCTGAAACAAGTTTTGATTGTGCTTCCATAAGGCTGATGATGTCGCCTTTACCTGCTTGGTATGAACCGAGAGCAACCTGTTCATTTTCGTTTGCACTTTCAAGCATTTTTGTTGCAAGTTCAACGCTCTTTATACTTGTTTTGTAATCGTTGTATGCGTTGACTATGTTTAATTCTATGTCTTGTTTTAATTGTTGTAGAGCTTCTTTTTCGGCAGCATATGAATATTTTGCATTTCTAAGAGAGTAAGTGTGTTCGAATCCCGTGAATATAGGAAGAGAAACTCTTACACCTATTGCATCGCTTTCTCTATCTCTTTTTATGCCACCAAAGTCAATGTCTTCGTCATACCAGTTTTTGTTTGCGAAACCGGAAATTGTTGGAAAGTATGCTGCGCTTGCCTGTCTTACCTTTGCATAAGAGGCCTTTACATCAGCAATTTTTGCCATTAAATCAGGACGTTTTTCCATTGCAATGTCTATTATTTCATCAACAGATTTTGAGATGAGTTCGTTGGTTGTATTTGCATAAGAAGTAACAAGTTTTATATCCATACTTGGTGGAAGACCAAGAAGTTTTGCAAGGTTTGCCTTTGCAAGACGAACGGCTTGCTCCTGTTTAACGGTATCAAGTTGACGTTGAATGTAGGTTGTTTCTGTTTGAAGAGTATCTGCCTTTGATGACATACCTAGTTCAAATTTTTTGAATGCAAGTTCAAATGATTTTTTACTTGCTTCCTCATCGGCCTTAACTGCAGCGAGTTCTTCAATAGAAGAAAGAGCGTTATAGTAT
Source organism: bacterium (assembly GCA_014803575.1). Classification (GTDB taxonomy): domain Bacteria; phylum Pseudomonadota; class Alphaproteobacteria; order Rs-D84; family CACZYB01; genus CACZYB01. The sequence continues at coordinate 123,146 of JAAVBO010000003.1, forward strand.
GCAGAAATTACGTTATATGCAACGGTTTGCAATGTATTGTTGTATTGGAAATTCATAGAGTTCATAGTTTGGAAAGTTTGTTCAACCTGTGCTTCACGATTTCCGAAATCATATAATAACCAATTTAAAGATAGACCGGCACTTAAATCCTTACCGTTTGTTTCAACCGGTGGTATACCTGTGTAATCTTCATTATTACTGTCTTGATATGTTGCGGTTGCATCGATTTGAGGATAGTATGATGCGTATGAACGTTTGTATGCGGTTGAGCCGACCTTTGTATTTAACCATGCTTGTCTTGTTTCAGGGTTATTGCACATTGAAAGTTCAATAACATCTGCAAGATTAAGTTCATCGGTTTCAACATTTTTTGAAATGTTGCAAGATTTACTTATTTCAAATGTTGATTTTTCCAATGTTTCGGCATTTGCTATTGTTGATATAAATAAAGTTGATAGTAATAATATAATTTTTTTCATTGTAGTACTCCTTAAAATATTGTTTCAGTATATCAATAAATATTAAGAGAGTCAATTTATTTATGATATATTTCTGCTGTCTAAACATATACAAATGTATAATTGTTTTTAAGAAGGTTATAAAAAAAACTCCTCGTAAAGAGGAGTTTTCAGAGGTATTATATTATTATTTTTTCTTTACTGATTTTTTCTTTTCAATGATTGCTTTTTCTTTTAGTTCAGTAAATTTTTCACTGTTCTTTTTTACCATTGTGAATACTTGACCAACATAGATTTTGTTTGGATCTTTGATTTGTGATTTGTTTGCTTCAAAGATAACAACATAGTTTGTTCCTTTGCCGTATTCTTTTAGGGCTAAGTTCCATAGGCAGTCGCCTTTTTTAACAACAACCATAGAATTTTCGCCGTCGATAAGAACAGGTGTGAATTTGTATTCAACGCGTTTTGCAACTTTGCCTTTTGAATTTAACATATCGGCACGAACTGTTTGTTTTTCATCGGATAGTTCGTAAGTTGTGTCAACAGACCAGTTTCCATTTTTATCCGATGTTGTTGTAGCGATAAGTTTGTTGTTCATATAAAGGTTGATTTTTGTATTCTTTTTAGCTTTACCTTCTGTGTAGAAGTTGCCTTTTTCATTATAATCAATCTTTTCAATACGAAGAGCACCTATGTTTTGTCCCTTTGGAGCTTTTAAAACTTTGGAGTTTTTATTGTCGCCCATAAGGACAGCAACATCTTCGTTTGATTTTTTAGATACGTGAAGAACTGCGGATTGTTTGCTTTTAATTTTTTCACCGTTGTCATTTAAAACATAAAGTGAAAGTTTTCTGTTTCCGACAGGAAGAGCTTTCTTTGGTATAAATACCCATTGTCCGTTTTCATCGGCAGTTTCTGTTCCGATTTCGTGATCGTTGTCAAGGATGTGGACTATGTCACCGGCTTTTGCTTGACCTGCGATAACGGCTTCACCTTTTTCCATGCGGACTATGTCAAATGAAGGATAGATGATTTCATTTTTCTTTTCTTCTGATTTAGAGAAAAGTTTTGACCACCAGCTTTGTTTTGTTTCTTTTTTGGTTACTTGTTTTTCAACCTTTGCAGGTTCAAGTGTTGCAACATTTGCTTTGTCTTTGTTGAAAATAGATATAACCCATATCATAATTGCAATTATTATAACAAAGATTACAAGTGCGACTATGAATTTTTTCTGTTTATCAGACATTTTTGTTTCTTTTACTTTTTTATATTTTGCTTTTACTTTTTCCTTAAAAGAAGTTTTTTGTTTTTGAGACTTTGTTGCAACTTCTTTTTTTTCTTCTGTTTTTGGTGCAGAAGTTTGTGTGTCAGTTGTGTTTAAAATAGGTTCTTTTTTTTCCATTTGTTAGACTCCTATACTTGTTTAAATTTGTCTTTGTTGTCAAAATTAAACCTTTTTTGCATAAATGTCAAGAATAATATGTATTTTGTCAAAGATGTTGTTTTTACTATCTAAAAAGGACCGGTAATGCAAATAAAAGGGCAAGTATACCAAATAAAAATTGTTCCTTTGGTGTTCGTTCTTTATAAATATAAGCGGATAGAATCATTATTATTGGGGTTGCAATCCTCATAAATAAAAAAGTTATGCTTACGGAAAGGAAGTGTTGCATAGAATAAAGAATTGCAAATTCACCCATTGTAAAAACTACACCTATTGCCATAAGGGCAGGTTGTTTTAGTTGTTTGAAACAATTGTATTGTTTTTCCCTTAAAAGGAAGAATGTTGAAATTAAAAAACATACAGTGGAGCTTATCATACTGTATATATACCAGTTAAATCCACCAATTCCGATTTTATCAGTAGTCATATTTATTATAATAAGAATTGTTAGTAATATGAATAGTTTTTTTACATATTTACTTAAATCACATGCTGGACCTTTTAAAAAGAAAATTACACCTAATATGCTTAATGCTATACAAGAAAATAGTTGTGGGTATGTTAAGCTTTCGGATAGAATAAAACTGTTTATGATTGCGCCGATACCCAAAGATATAAAGCCTGCAAAGAATGATGATGAATTGCTTTCCTTTGCAATTTCTGCGGTGTATTTTAGGGAAAGGTATAAAAGTATTCCCTTTATTATACAGGCAAGAAGAGGGACACATTTATTTGTATTTATTTCTTTTAATGGAAGTAATAAATCATACATAAATGGTATTGTCATAATTAAAAATATAACTATGTATGCTCCGTTTGCGAAAGTGATTTGTTTAGAGGAGAAATTTTTTGTTCCGATTTTTACTGTGAATGATCTTAATACTATAACTGTAGTAATTAATATTCCGGCAATGAAAGATGTTAATGTCATTTTTAATTCCTTTATTTTTTTATGATTATATTCTTATTGGTGATTTTTTTCAATATTTTTTATGATTTTTATTTTTGACTTGAAAAAATATTGTATTCTATTTATACTTTAAACACTTTAATATTATAGGAGTTAAAATATGAAACAACAAGCTAATCAAATAAGACCAGGTTGGGTTATTCTTAACAATGGTAAACAATATACTGTTATCGGTATTCAAATTTTGCAACCTGGAAAGGGTGGCGCATTTATCCAAGTTGAAATGCGTGATGTTGAAACCGGACTTAAAACACAAGAAAGATGGAGAACTGTTGATTCAGTTGAAAAGCTTCTTGCGGAAGATAAAAACTATCAATTCCTTTACAAGGAAGGTGATGACCTTGTGTTTATGGAAGAAGAAACTTATGAACAAATCACTATCTCACCTGATTTATTGGGGGACAGACTTCCACTTCTTCAAGACGGTATGAAAGTGATTATTTCTTCTATTGAAGGAAAGCCTGTATCAATACAACTTCCAAAAACAGTTGTTGCGAAAATTTCTGAAACTGAACCTGTTGTAAAGGGACAAACCGCAACAAGTTCATTTAAGCCTGCGATACTTGATAACGGTATTCGTGTTATGGTTCCACAGTTTTTAGATGCGGGTGATGATATAGTTATTTTGACTGATGATTTAACTTATATCGAACGTGCGAAAAAATAATTTCACAGCCTCTTTTAAGAGGCTTTTTTATTGGAGGGAGTATGATTGTTAAGCGATTTATCAAAGGTCCGCTTCAAAATAACAATTATGTGATTATTGATGAAGAATCTCGTGAAGCGGTACTTATTGATTGCAGTGAGCCATCTGATGATATTATGGATTATATAAAGGAGCAGGGGGCAACATTGAAATATATACTTCTTACCCATACACACCCTGATCATATACAAGGGGTTAATTATTATAGAAAGAAGTATGGGGTTTCGGTTTTTCTTCATAAGGATGACTTTCCTCTATTGAGTCAGCTTGGTCAATATTTTGCAGGGGCGGAGTCCGTTTCGGTGGATAAATTGTTTGATGATGATGCAGAGTTTAGTATAGGTAATAAAAAGATAAAAGTTATACATACCGCTGGGCATACTGAGGGTAGTGTATGCTTTTTGATTGATAATATGCTTTTTTCAGGGGATACTTTGTTTTACGGAACTTATGGTCGGACGGACTTGCCGTTTGGTGATGAAAGGAAGATGTTTGAAAGTTTGAAAAGACTTTTTAAACTTGATAATGATATTGTTGTTTATCCGGGACATGGAAGAGATACCGGAATAGGGGCGGAGAAAGTTAGATATTAAAATTTGAAATATCATCTAAACTTATTTAATTTTTTTACTCTGTAAACTTAACAAACAAAAGGAGTAAAAAATGACAATATATACATATTTAAGGGTATCAACAGACAAGCAGGATTATTATAATCAGCGGGTTGGAATTATTGATTTTTGTAATAAAAACGGATGGAAGATTGATAAAGAAATTATTGATGACGGTGTTAGTGGTGTAAAGGAACCTATTAACAGAAAACTTGGTAAATTATTAAAAGAAATAAAATGTGGTGATATTTTGGTGGTGTCGGAAATTTCACGGTTGGGAAGAAAGCTTTTTATGCTTTTTCGCATACTTGAAAATCTGCTTAATAATGGGGTTAATGTTTATTCCGTGAAGGATGGATATTCTCTTGATAATTCTATACAAAGTAAGGTGTTGGCGTTTGCTTTTGGAATGGCGGCTGAAATAGAGCGTGATATGATTTCGCTTAGGACGAAGGAGGCTTTGGCTAAAAAAAGGAAAGATGGAGTTGTCCTCGGACGACCAAAAGGTAGAAAAAATAAAAGGTTGAAGCTTTGTGATAAGGTTGAGGATATAAGGTATTTGTTGGATTTACAGATTCCGAAAATAAGAATTGCAAAAAAATTGAAAGTTTCAAAAAATACTTTGAATAGGTTTATTAAATTATATGATATAAAAAAATGTTAAAATTATATAAAAAATCCCCCGTACGGAGGATTTTCAAACTTTGGTGGGTGATTGGGGATTCGAACCCCAGACCCACTGATTAAGAGTCAGTTGCTCTACCAACTGAGCTAATCACCCAAAAATATTTTTTAAGTATAAATGCTTTTATTCATAAATTCAAGTATTTTTTATAAATAAAAATTTTTATTTGAAAGGGAAGTAAACAAAATATATTTCTTTACTTCCCATATTACCCTTACTTTTCAGACATTACTTCCTTTACCCAAGAGGAAAGATTTTTACCAGTTCTTCCATAGGTTACATAGGAATTTTGTTCTACATCACATCCTTTGCAAAGAGAAGTCAAATCTGTGACTGTTTTATCTTTTCCGCCACCGCCATGAGTTATAAAAGGAATAACTTTTTTTCCTGTCAAATCATTTTCAGATACAAAAGTTCTTACCGGTGTTGATGCGGTTCCCCACCATACAGGAGTTCCGATGAATACTATATCATAATCGGCTATATTTTCTACCTTGGATTTAAGCGGTGGAAGAGTTCCATTACTTAATTCCTCTTTTGCTTTCTTTGTCTGTTCGTCATAATCACTTGGATAGGGTGTTTTCAGTTCTATACTAAACAAATCGCCATTAGTTTCCTTTTGTATTTGTTGGGCAATTTCCTTTGTATTTCCGCTTAACGAATAATAAGCAATCAATATTTTTGATTTATCAATATTTTGTGCACTGACTTGGGTTGATAAAAGCATACTTGCTAAACCTATTACAAATTTTTTATTCATATTTTTCTCCTTTGTTTTGTTGATATAAGAAATCCGCAAATTTATTTTACAAGTTAAAGTTAACTCTAAGTCAAGTGTTTTTTATTTTCTATTGACTTAGAGCCAACTTTAAGGCAATATATTAATCACAAAAAAGGAGATGAAAATGACTTATACAATAGGACAAGTTGCGAAAAAAACAGGACTTACAACTCATACTTTACGCTTTTATGATAAAGAAGGGCTTTTGCCGAATGTTAAGAAAAATCTGTCCGGAATAAGATATTTTTCTGATAATGACTTAAATTGGATTGTTATATTAGAATGTCTAAAATCAACCGGACTTTCATTAAAAGATATAAAACATTACATAGATTTATATAAACTAGGTAACAAATCGTTAAATGAAAGATTAGAAATTTTTAAAATACAAAAAAAGCGTGTAAAAGAACAAATTTCATTACTTAAAGAAAATATGAAAAAAATAGATTTTAAGATTAAATATTATGAAGAGGCAATTAAAAATGGTGAAGAAAATATTTACGAAAAAAATACTTATTTAGCAAAAGAAAGAAATAGAGTTTTAAAATTAAAATAGTTTATCAGAGGTTATTATGAAAAAAAATTTTTTCAAAATTAGCACGTCATTATTCATACTTTTTGCCATATGTTTTTTTATATATGTATTTTTTATACCTGTCAGTAAAGATGAAAAAACAATAATTGAAATAAATCAGGGGGACAGATTGTCTGTTGTTGCGGATAAACTTTACAATAAAAAAATCATAAACTCAAAATTTTTATTTAAGCTTTGGATGTATCTTACATGGAACCAAAACAAAATAAAAATCGGGGAATATGAAATTTTGCCATCATCCACACTTAATCAGATAAAATCTGTTGTTACAAGCGGACGAATGTATAATAAATATATCACTATTCCGGAGGGATTAACCGTAAAACAAATATATGAAATTTTAGATAGTCGCGACGATTTGGTTGGCAAAATTACAGAGGTCACAGAGGAGGGATTTCTACTTCCGCAAACATATGCATACAATAAAAATATTTCCAAAAATGACTTAATTATTAAAATGAAAAAGGCAATGGAGGAAACTATTGATAAAGAATGGGAAAAACGAGATGATGGACTTCCGCTTAAAAATAAAAAAGAAGCTATAATACTTGCTTCCATAGTGGAAAAAGAAACCGGTATTCCGGAGGAAAGAGGTTTGGTTGCATCCGTTTTCATAAATCGTCTTAACAATAATTGGCGTATTCAAAGTGATCCTACCGTAATTTATACTCTTACAAATAAGTATGGAAATATGATGGGTCGAAAACTTTATAAAAAGGATTTAGAGGCGGATACTCCTTACAATACTTATAAAATAAAGGGGCTTCCGGTTGGTGCAATTGCCAATCCCGGACTTGAAAGTATAAAAGCAGTCCTTCATCCTGTAAAATCAGATTATTTTTATTTTGTTGCTGATGGAAGTGGCGGACATAAATTCGCAACTACCCTTGAAGAACACGAAAAAAACAGGGCAAAATGGAAAGAAATAAGAGATAAATAATATTTTTATAAAAAATGCTTGACTATATACTTTTTTGTAGTATTATTTATTGCTATAAAGCATTAGCTTTGGGTGTTTAGCTCAGCTGGTAGAGCAACTGACTTTTAATCAGTGGGTCACAGGTTCAAGTCCTGTAACACCCACCAAAGTTTGAAAATCCTCCGTATGGGGGATTTTTTTTCTGAGAAAAATAAATATATAGGAGGAGTTAAAATGGCAGATAATAAAAAATCGTTTTTGAAATATCTAAAACAAGAAAAATTACAAGGAAAAATCAGAAGTTATGAATTATATTTTAAAAGAAAACTTACTGAATTGGAACAAACTATTTTTGGTATTACAGGAAAACAGCTTTTTGAAATTGATAATGTTGCCGATTTAGAAAAATTATTAGAAGAATTAAGTGAAGAAAAAAATGGCGTGATTATTCCTCTAAATATGGCCATGGTATTCCCAATGCCATAGTTGCTACACATTATAGAAATTTTTTAAAATCAAAAAAAATTATTAAAGATATTGAAGATGATACAATCAAAATAAGTAAAAAAACTGAAAGAAAAGCCTTTATTAAATTAAGGTTAGGACAATCAACGCTTCGTAAAAAAATTCTTAAAAAAAGAAAAGAATGTGAAATTTGTAAAATTAAAAATAAAAAACTATTAATTATTAGTCATATAAAACCTTGGGCTAAATCTAACGATTTAGAAAAACTTAGTGAAGACAATATTTTATTATTATGTCCTATGCATGATGCATTATTTGATAAAGGTTTAATTTCTTTTGATGAAAATGGTAAAATCTTAATTTCATCTAAACTTGATAAGAATGAATTGAAATTGATGAATATTGATAAAGGAAGTAATATAAAAATAAATTCAGAAGAGCAAATTGAATTTTTAAAATATCATAGAAAAAAATATTTTCCTTAAATAACTTCAATATCTTTCAATATCTATAAATACCTCACTAAAACCTACCATTAATTTAAATTGTAAAGTAGGTTTCTGGGGGGCTTTCATACCATTTTCTTTTTTCAATGAATGGGCGTAGGTTGTGGAAAGATTAAGGATTTTGTATTTGTAATTTACTTTGCACCCATACTTGAAAGCTCTGATTTCTCATCATTATTATTGGCTTTCACAAAGCCGTAATCAAAGAAAATGCTTGGGCTGAAATCACGCAAAAGTATATTCTGACTTTTAAAAATATCGCTCATGCTAAACTTCAAATCGTTCCTTATGTAAAAACCGCTGTCCCCCGGTAATACCATCATTGCTAAATCCACGAACGGAGGCCTCACTTCCAATATAAAATCCGTCGGAGGAGAAAAGTTCATCACGGCTGTATTGCCCGTCAAATGTAGTTGCCAAATTTACAAAACCGAAATTAAATTCCTTGTCAATATAGGCGTTTGTGATAGTGTTAAGAAGTTTGTTTATCTCATCTACGGTCAAGCATTTATTAAGAAAAGGTTTTGCAAGTTTGTTGATTTCGCCAGAGGAAAGTTTTGTATTCCCATCAAATTCAATGCTGTTGATTTGAACGCAGTGTGATGATTTTTGAGGGGCAGTTTCCTCCTGTTGTTGAGGTTGTTGTGTTACGGGTTTTGTGATTGCTCGTTCAAGCTCCTGCCTTCTAAATCCCGCATCAATTAATTGTTGTTGTGAACGTTGAATTTGTTCAGGAGTTTGCGAAAACACTACCCTCGCACAGAATACAAAAATAACTAAAAATACCTTTTTCATAATGGGAAAATTATACTATTTGCGATTTTTAATGCAAGGGGAAAATTGAAAGTAAATCGGTATTTATATTTTGTTCTTGACTTTTTGGAGAAAATGTAGTATTTATATATAAATCGTGAATAATAAATGAAAATAAAGCTTCGTAATGTGTGTATTGAATTTTATTGATATTAAAACTTTTGTTAATATCTCAACTCCACTTGTAATAAATTGTTTACAAGAAATGAAAGGAGAAATTATGGGAATATTAATGAGAAGTGTAGAGTTGTACCTATTGCTGTGGAGTATATGATATTTACATATATTTTAATATCTTTTTCTTTATATACATAGAAGAGTCAATAGGAGATAATTTTATATTATCTGACTCCACACCATTTTTTAATCAGGAAAGTTCTCAATAAAATCTTTAAGTTCTTCGAGTATAATAAAAGCATTTGTTGTTGGATTATTTAAGTCTATTTCTTTATTATCAATAATACAGTGTTCTTTCCTAATTTTTTTAGCGTTTTCAATTGCTATTGATATATTATTTTGCATTTTAGAAAAATCTAATTCTTTTTCATAATTTAGTAAATATTTTTTTAATTTACAAGGACAGTCATCTTTAGATATTTCAGTTGGACAATATACAAAATGTAATAATGCCCAAAATTCTATATTAGGAATACTATATATAAAATGTATACCATGTTCTTTTGCTTTCTTTATAGCGTTTTGTAATTTAGTTTTATGAGCATTAGTTGTTCTATCATCTTCATCAATTACAACAAAAACTTTATCATGTTCATTTTTATCTTTAGTTTCTTCAATTGCTCTATCAGTTAATTTTTCACAATCTTGATCACTTCCTGGTCTTGGAATATCTATTTGTCCCAAAATAGTTCTTCGTTTATTTTCGTTATCAGGATAAATTTCTCTTACAAGAAAATTTTTTAAATCAGTTAAATATTTTGATTCTGTAACTTTCCCTTCAACAAAAAAATCAACACGGGGTCTTTGAATTTTGAGTTTGTTAAAATATTGATCTCTTTTATTTTTTTTAGGCATTATTATTCATCCATTAATTTTTCTAATTCTCTAATATCTCCTAGAAAGGGAATTGCTCCAAATCTACCTTTTAAATAACCGGATTCATAATCATAATTATTTCTTATATCTTTGAATGATGATAATGGATAAACTGTTGATACTCCAGAAATATCTTTTTCTATAAACCAAATTTCATCCCGTCTTAATATATCACTTTTTAATAAATTAACATCATGGGTTGTACATATAAGTTGAGCTCCACCTTTGTTTATCTTTGGATTATTAAAAGCTTGAACCAATCTTTTAACAAGAATAGGATGTAGAGATCTTTCTATTTCATCACAAATAAATATTCCACCATTTATAAAAGCAGGATAGAACATAATTATTTTACTTAAAAAAGCTAATGTACCGTCACTTTCTTGATTATTACTTAAAGGATATTCATTACCATCTTTACCAATATGATAGTATTTTAACTGATAATCATATTTTGGAGGTTCAAAATTTTCTATTTGCACACTTTTAAATTTTGCAGTTATTTTTTTATTAAATATATCAAATAATTCCTTATTAAGAGATTGTGTTTCTTCATCAATTTTAATTTGTTCTATTTCAAATCTAGAAATACCTAAATCAATAGAATTAAGCCATTGACTAATTTTATTAATTTCTCGCTTATTATTATATAATTCTACTAATCTATTATCAGGAATTTGAAATTCATTACAGAAGATAAAACATTTATTAAAAAACTTATGTATTCTTGTATAAGGAATTATATTTCTTTTTGTTAATAGTTCTAAGACTAAAACATCTTGTCTTTTAGATATAGTATCCTTAATATAATCTTTATCATAATTAGAGATATCACTGTCCTCATAAACTATATTTCCATTTTCTCTATTGTATAGTATTTTATTATTAGATGTTAAAGTTTCTGTTTTTATAATTTGTTTGTTAAATATTAATTTATATATTATAATTTTCTTATCTAAGAAAAACTCAAATTCGAGAAGAGAATCTTTAGATTTACTTTCTTCATCAAGGATGAAAGGAACATATGCAGATAATTTTGATAAATTTTTTTCTGAATTATTTAAAAATTGTTTCATTTTTAAAAATAATGATAATAATTTAGATTTACCAGAAGCATTTGCTCCATAAAAAATAGAAACAGGTAATACTTTATCTTCATCTTCTTTTGTTTCTATTAAATTCCAAAATTCTTTTTGTGAAGAGAAACGAGTTTCTTCAGAAAATAAAATATGATTTTCATCTTTGAAAGAAAAATGGTTAGAAAAAGATATTCTAATTATATTAGATCTTTCTTTTTTCATAGTATATCTCCGAATTTTAGTTAACTGATATTTATAATACATATATTTTTAACGAAATCAATAAAATTTGCATTTTTTTTGCAAACATTGTCATAAAAAATTCTTATATAAAAAATTTTATTTACATTTGTATATATTTGTATTGACAATGCAAATAAAATAAGATATACATAAAATTATGTATATAAAATTATATAAGGATACAAAAATGATTAACATAAATATAAGAATTGATGAGCAATTAAAAAAGGATACTGAGGTTATATTGGATAGTTTAGGATTGACTATATCTGATGCAGTAAGGATTTATTTTTCGCAGATTCGAAATACAAGGAGTATTCCTTTTATGTTGAAAAGTAATGAAGAGCCTCAAGATAAGGAGTAAAATATGAAAAGACAAGAAAAATGTCCAAAGTGTAAATAAGTTCATGAAATAACAAATATATGGAAAGATTTATGTCCGCATTGTAAATTAAACATTTCTAAATTTGTATTGGTAGTCTTGTCTTTTTGGATATTTCTTATTCTAGGAGCTATTAAAAACAAATAAAACACCAGCTCCTGTATGGGCATTATGGAGTTTTATAATAAGTCTTATTATTATGATTTACGACTTGAATTATATTTCAAAGATGAAGAAGAAATAATATATAAGGTATAATATGGAAAATTTACATAAATATCTGGAAAACAATAAAGTATTTCTTGCAAAGGTAATTCATTTTATTGATTATGCAGATACTGCACTTGATAAAAAATGTCTGGAAGATTTAAAAAATAGTAAATATAAAGGGCATTATGAAATAAATAACTTTAAGAAAAGATGGAAAAGTTTATGGTTTTGTAGCTAAGGCTAAGCATAAATTATTAATAGAAAAATTTGGTGCAAATAAAAAAGATAGTCTTGTTAAAAATTGTCTAGTAATTTTTATCTCTGATGCAGCTCAAGTTGTTGGATATTATAAAGATGCAACAATATATAGAAATTCTCAATCAAATGAATTTTCTGATTATTATTTTTTTGAGGCGGATGTAGAAAATACTTTCATTATATCTCCTTATAACAGATGGGATATAAAATTTTCGGATTTAAATTTTGGACAAGCTCAAAGAAAATATGTAGATGAGAAAAATAGAAAGGCAGTATCTGATATTTTAAAAAAATTAGAAAATAATGGTAAAGAAAATAATTTATATCAGGAAACATCAGAATTAACAACTAAGGAAAAAAAGTTTTAGTTCCTCACCTAAAATGTGAAGGTAGAATATCTCAAAACATAGTTAATAAAATAAAAAAAGAAAAAGGATATACTTGTGAAGTGTGTGGTTTTAATTTTTCTGTCCATTATAAACATTTTGAAATCTAATTTTATAGAATTGCATCATTTAAATATGTATAAAAATCTAAGAGAAAATGAAACTAGAAAATTAAATAAAAATGATTTTGCTGTATTATGTTCCAATTGTCATAGAATGATACATAAATTAAAATCAATTGAAGGAAATAAGAAGGATATAGAAAAATTAAAAAAACTTTATAAAAAATAAGAATTAAGAAATTTAATATATATCTTCTTTCCTATACCAGTCAGCACTAAACGAAAATTCTGAAAATGGAATAATGGGAGAAAAACAATAGGTTTGTGGATAATATAGAAAAGTTAGAGAATGGTTCACAATCACCCACCAAAGTTTGAAAATCCTCCGAATGGGGGATTTTTTTTGAAAGACTATGTTTGAAATGTTTTAAAAATTAATGATTGTTCTAATTTTGTTCTTGACTTTTTTACAAAAATAGTGTATAGTATTTTCTGACTAATGGGATAAGTCTCTCTCCACTATTAGTTATTGATTTTTTAATTTTAATACTCACATCTCTGTGGGTATTTTTTCTATTTAAAGGAGTGATAATGAAAAAAATATTTGAATTTTTATTAACTGCACTTAAAAAGTGTTTTGTGAAACCTGATGGTCAAATAGGACTTAAACGAATATTGGGAACTTTGTTGGTTTTAAGTTATATCGGTGTTTCCATATATACAAATTCGTTTGAAAATCCGGTTGCAATATTAACCTTATTATTTTCAGGAGTGTAAATATGAAGAAAGTTTATTGTATTATGGCTGGGATTTTGGGAACCCTGCTTGTTTATTTTAAAGGAGAAGAAAATGGCGTGTCGAAACAAAAAGCAAAGCAAACTAAAAAAATTCTTAAAAAAGTTAATGCGAAAACTAAAATTAAAACTCGTGTTAATAATGTTGGTGTTGACAAGTTGCACTACCGAGATTGATAGTTTTTGTTCCATATATGAACCTATACTTCCAAGCAGACAGGATACTTTGGAAACTTCGCGTCATCTTAATCTTTATTATGAAATTTATGTGAGTGAATGCAAATGAATTCTTTGATAAAAAAGTATGAGGGATGTTTCCTTGTTGCCTATAAATGTCCGGCCGGTGTTTGGACTATTGGTTATGGAAATACAAATGTTGATGGAGTGCCTGTTTATGAAGGAATGAGTATTACACAGGATAGAGCGGAGGTACTTCTTTCTGAATGGATAGAAAATGAAGTTAAGCCATACATTTCCGACCTTAATTTAAAAGGAAAACAGCTTGAAGCTATAATTTCCCTTGTTTATAATGTTGGAGGTCCGGCATTTAAAAAATCCAAACTTAGACAGGCAATACTTAACAAAGATTATGAGTCCGTGTGTCGCGAATGGGATTTTGGTTTTAAATCCAATCTTAAAGGTATATATAAAAGAAGGGTTGAAGAACTTTTTCTTTTCATAAGTGAAATATAATCTCTCCCCATCATCATAGGTGGGGAGTTTTTTTATATTTAATATAGGAGGAAAATATGACAAAGATATTAAAAAGGATAGAAGATTTAATGCTATCCGATGCTTATACAAACTTATCAAATCCTAAACATAAAGAAGTAACGGATGAGGTAAGCAAGTATTTCAAAGAGAATTTTAAAGATGGTCCAAATAGCAAAAAGAAATATAAGTGGGTATGTGGTCCAAAAGATAATTGTGGATATTGTGCATTATTAAACGGGAAGATGTTGGATAATATGGAAGATTTTGAGGTATGTCCTCCAGTTCATCCTAATTGTAAATGTGAGATTATAGAGGTATGGGTTGAGGAAGAGGATGATGAGGAAATAAAAATTAGTGATAAAGGTATAGAATTTTTGAAAGAACAAGAAGGCAGTATAACTTATCAAAAGAAAATAGGATCGTATAAAGATGGGATGTTTCGTGTATATAAAGATAATGCTGGATATGATACTATTGGATACGGACATAAATTAAAAGAAAATGAAAAAAATAGAGGAGTTTTCAAGAATGGTATTACAGAAGAAGAAGCAGAAAAACTGTTACTTAAAGATTACCAAGTTGCTATTGATGATTATAATAAATATATAAAAAGAAAAGACTATACTCAAAATCAAGTTGACGCAATTTTATCTTTCTTGTATAATGCAGGAGGTGGTGTCAATGTTGGAAAATCCAATACTGTATACTTATTAAAAAATAAATTAGATAAACATCCTGTCAGTAAGAAGATATTGGAAAAAGAATTTAAGGAATGGAATACATCAGATGGAGAATATAATGATGTTTTAAACAAAAGGAGAAATGCAGAATGGGAATTATTTACAAAGGGAAAATACAAAGTAAAAAAATAATAATTTTTGTATTACTACTTATAATTTCTTCTGTCTCAGTAAAAGCTGAAGACTGTAAAGAAGAGGATTATGATAGATTTTTTAATTTTATAGAAAAAAAAGTCTATTGCGATTTGGAAGGTGATGGTAACGGTTGGGATAAATTATGTAATGATCAAATAAATTGTTATGGCTTAGGAGCGGGGGCAATAGATTGTATTGGAACAGAATTAAAAGCTTGTGATAAACTATTGAATGAAGAATATCAGAAAGCAATGGAACGAGCAAAAGAGTATGATGATTGTGAAAGAGATAAACCTTATGGTAAAAAATGCCATTGGGAACGTTTAAAACAAGCAGAACTTAGTTGGATAAAATTTAGAGATGAAGATTGTGAAGTTGATGTTAATTTTTACGCAAGTGTTAGTAGTCTTGATATTGTTGTTTGTCGTAGAGAAAAAACAAAAGAAAGAATAAAACAATTAAGACAGTTTTTTAAATAAAATTTTCATCAAATCAAATAGGCAATGACAGAAATAATTGGCGACAAGATAAACTATTATCAATTATAGAATAAAAAAAAGGGAGATTACTCTCCTTTATATCTGTTTGCTGTAACATTAGTCACTTTACAAAAAGCAGAAAAGGTTTCATGTGTGTAGCAATCATTTTTTATATATTGTTTTTTACCGGGATAATAAATTGCCATTATTATATCATACATATATTTTTCAGGAGCATTATATAATTTTAGATAAGGTCTGGATGGAGGATATGATGATATATCCCTATTTGCAGAATAATCACATTCAAGGTAAATATATTCATCAGTTATGTCATCTATATCACATGTAAAATGTTCAATATGGGAATAATCAAGAAATGTATCAATATTTATTATTTTTATTTTATCATCCATTTTAGTTATTGCTAAACTCATTGATTCAGGATCATCTGAAGTATAAACTCCAAAAAAATCATCAATGGATAAAACTTTCTCCTCTTCCGCCCAAACAGGAACAGAAAGAAGCAAAAATAATATAGCAAAAATCTTTTTCATAAAAATCTCCTTATTATGAATAATGATACCAGAGCAGGGTATTAAATGCAATGAAATAGTTGACTGGAGGATTGGACAGTTATATTATTTTTATGAAAGGTGAATTCAAATGATAAAAGTTTTATTTGTATGTTTGGGAAATATTTGTCGTTCTCCCATGGCTCAGTTCGTGTTTCAACAAATGGTTGATAATGCTGGATTGTGTGATAAGTTTGAGATAGATTCTGCCGGAACTGAGGGTTATAATGAAATGGCTCACGAAGGTATTCATTATGGAACTAGGGAAATACTTACCCAAATGAAAGTTCCTTTTTCTGAGCATTATTCAAGGCGGATAAGAAAGGAAGATTACAACAAATTTAATTATATTATCGCGATGGATGAAAGCAATGTGGAGGATATTCAAGCTCTTATCGGCAAAGATAAAGATGGAAAAATAAGTATGCTTTTGGATTATACAAAGACCCCTCGTAAAATAAAGGACCCGTGGTATACTGGCAACTTTGATGAAACTTATTGGGATGTTGTTGACGGTTGTCAATCTTTCCTTGAGTTTTTAAAGAAACAAGGGAAAGTGTAAAGTGGTGCGCCATAGAGGAGTCGAACCTCTAACCTTCTGATCCGTAGTCAGATACTCTATCCAATTGAGCTAATGGCGCAAAGATGCAAATATTATATTATATTTTTCTTTAAATGCAAGTAAATTTTAAGAAAACATACCGAAGGGGTTATCTTTGCCAATTATCCATTGCGGTTATCATTTCCTTGGACACTGATTTTATAATTTGATTATCAGAAAGGTCGCGTTTTTTAACACTTGCTTTTAATTCATTATCAACTTTTTCTTTACGTGAAAGTATTTCTTTTTCAATAGAGTTAAAGTCAAATTTATTTAAGTCAATAGTTCTTTTATATCCGAATGTCTTCATAATAACCTACCTTTTTTTATTATAATAAAACAATGAAGGAAGATTTTCAAGTTTAAATTAGTTGACTTTCTCATCAAATCATAAGACAATATAAAAAGGAGAAAGTTATGTTTAAAGTGATATATCTTTTTGTATTTATAGTTTTTATAAGTGCTACTGCCTTTGCTCTTCGTGAATACGAAAGGTGCGAAGACAAAATGTTTCAATGTCTTGGCGAATACACAATAACTATAAAGGATAATATCAAATACCTTTATAAAAAATTTAATTAATCAATAAATTTTACATAAGTATTCATATCAACAATCTTATCCTCATATTTGCAATATATATGTCTTTTTAACACAGCTTCTAGTTCATATCCTGATTTAAGTGCGACATTTTGCGATTTTGTATTTTTATGATGAGTCATAATTACGAATTTTTGAATGCCAAGTATTTTTGAAAGTTCTTTTTCCATAAGGGAGACTGCTTCCATCATATATCCGTGGCCTGTATATTTATCGGAAATCCAATAACCAAATTCAGCATATTTGTCTTCTGCTCTATAATTATGTAAATCAATAAATCCCATAAAATTATTATCTTTGTCATAAATTATATAACCGAAATGATTGTCCGAATTTTCAAATGATGATAAGTAGTTATAATATGATTCCGGTGAAAAATCAAAAATCCAATTAAGGTATCTTGAAATAGTATCATAGCTTTCCATAGCTACTTTATAGCCAGTATTTGCAAGTTCAAACGATGGTTTTGGTTTTTGAAGATATATTCTTTCTCCTTCAATTCTTTCTGGTGTAATGATTTTTTCCATAATAACCTCCTTAATGTGCGTCTTTCCAGTTTTGGGCGATACCGATTTCTACAACCAATGGAACAGACAGTTTTACAATATTTTCCATGGTATCTTTTATAAGTTTGGATGCATATTCGATTTTATCATCTCGCACTTCAAAAACAAGTTCGTCGTGGACTTGAAGAAGCATACGAATGTCATCAGTTAAGTTTTGCTCCCTTAAAGTATTTTGAATTTTTATCATAGCCATTTTCAAAATATCCGCTGCAGTTCCTTGTATAGGGGCATTGATTGCAGCCCGTTCCGCATAGGCTTTAAGGCGAGGATTGTTGATATTTGCGATAAAAGATTTACGCCCCATCGCGGTTTTGATATAGCCGTTTTGATGTGCGAAATCCTTTGTTTCTTCCATATACTTTTGTATTTCAGGGAAGTTTTTGAAATAGTTATCAATGTATGCCTTTGCCTCGGTTTGCGAAATGTTTAGTTGGTTTGCAAGCCCGAATGAAGAAATACCGTAAATAATACCAAAGTTTATTGCTTTTGCCTTACGTCTTGTATCCGAATCAAGTTCTGTTTCCGGTATACCGAAAACTTGTGAAGCTGTGCGAGTATGAATATCCACATTATCAAGGAATGCTTGCTTTAAATTTTTAACATCGGCAAAATCTGCCATTACTCTAAGTTCAATTTGAGAGTAGTCGGCGGAAAGGAGTTTAAACCCGTTTGAGGCGATAAAAGTTTTCCTTATATCCTTTCCCAAATCGGTCCTTATCGGTATGTTTTGAAGGTTCGGATTGTTGGAAGAAAGACGTCCGGTAGATGTTCCGCATTCAAAATAGTTTGTATGAACTCGCCCATCGCGTGGCAAAATTTGTTTTGGAAGAGTATCTGTATAAGTTCCCTTTAATTTCGCAATCTCACGATACTTTAAAACTTTATCCGCGATTTCGTATCCTTGATATGAAAGTTGTTTTAAAACATCAATGTCAGTTGAATATCCGTCAGTGGATTTTTTCTTTGCTGGATATGGAAGTCCCATTGTATCAAACAACATTTCGCCAAGTTGTTTTGGTGAAAGTATATTAAATGAAACTCCTGTTATTGCGAAAATTTCACCCTCCAAACCGGAAAGAATTTTTTCAAACTCTATACTTAAATCGGAAAGTGTCTGACTGTCAATTTTAATTCCCCATTCTTCCATAGAAAACAGAATATAGACAAGTGGCAAATCCATATCGTAATAGATTTTTGAAAGTTCCTTATCTGCATCCAGTCTTTCCTTAAATATATTATAAAGGCGAAGTGTGATGTCTGCATCTTCCGCCGCATAGTCAAGTGCCTTTTCAAGTGGAGCTTCTGCAAATGTGATTTGAGCCTTCCCGCTTCCGCAAACATCGGCAAAATGTATTGTGGAATAGTTAAGGTGATTTAATGCCAAATCGTCCATATTATGAAGGTTTTTTGTGCTGTCTAAATCATAACTCATCACCATAGTATCTTCAACAGGATACACATCTATACCAAGCTGTTTGAAAATGTGCATATCGTATTTTATGTTGTGCCCTATTTTTACAACTTCCGGATTTTCAAGTAAAGGTTTAATGTAGCTTGTCAGCTCATTAACAGGGATTTGATTTTCTACAAGTGTATCTTGTCCGTCATTAAATAAATCGGTGCCGTCAAAAACTTTTTTAATGTGATGTATGGGAATGTAGCAGGCTTCTCCTTCATCTGTTGCAATGGACATTCCTACGATAGAGGCGGAAAGGCTGTCAAGTCCCGTGGTTTCCGTATCAACTGCAAAGCGTTTTGCTTCCTCACATTTCTTTATCCACTTTTGAAGTGTTTCAATATCACGAACAAGTTCATAATGCTTTTCAACATTGTTGATTACTGGTTTGTTTATTATAGTCGGTTCATTAGTTGTATCAGTGGTCGGAACTGGAGTTTTTGAAACTTCCTCAATAAACTTATTTGCCTTTGAAATAAGGGATTTGAATTCCATTTCATTTATAAATGAAAGAAGTTTTTCCGCATCAACCGGTGTTTTTTTAAGTGTATCCAAAGGGGTTGCAAGTGGTACATCTTTTTTAAGTGTTGCAAGCTGTTTTGAAATTTTTGCAAGCTCTGTATTGGTTTCAATGGTTTCACGGCGTTTGTCCTGTTTTATGTTTCTTGCATTTTCAAGAAGTGATTCAAGTGAACCATATTTGTTGATAAGTTCTGCCGCGGTCTTTGGTCCGATACCCTTTACCCCGGGGATATTATCGGTTGAATCACCAATTAACGCCTGCACATCAACAACTTTGTTTGGTTCAACACCGAATTTATCAAGGACTGTTTGTTTATTAACTTCCTTTTGCTTTAATGGGTCGAATATAGAAACTTTGTCTGTTAAAAGTTGCATCAAGTCCTTATCTGATGAATAAATAACAGCAGTGTCGCCATTTTCCTCTATTTGATGAGCATAGGTTGCAATTAAATCATCCGCTTCAAATCCAAGTTGTTCGATTGATGGAAGATTGAATGCCTCCACCGCCTTTCGGATATAGGCGAATTGCGGGATAAGTTCCTCTGGCGTTTCACTCCTGTTTGCCTTATATTCCGGATAAATATCGTTTCTGAAATTTTTTCTGGCGGCATCAAAAATCACAGCAACTATTTCATCCTTTCCATCCCTTTCAATAAGGAGTTTCAAAAGCATATTGCAAAAGCCATATACTGCACCAACCGGTAAATTATCGCTTCTTGAAATAGGTGGGAGAGCATAAAATGCACGAAAGATAAATCCTGAGCCATCAACCAAAATATATTTTTTATTCATATCAAACCTTTTCCTTAAAATTCCTTATATGAATGATTATATAGGTAAAATGTGAAAATACAATAAAATAAATGTTGCATTTTTTCCTTTGTCTTGGTAATTTTTTATAAAACAACAGGAGTAAAAAAATGAGTTTGAAATATGATGTAATCGGCAAATGTGGTAAATCAAGACTTGGTATTTTACATACGAAACATGGGGATATTCACACACCTTGCTTTATGCCGGTCGGAACTTGTGGTACGGTAAAGGCTTTGCGACCAGAAGATGTTTCCGCAACCGGTGCTGAAATTTTGCTTGGAAACACATATCATTTAATGCTTCGTCCTACCGCAGAGTTAGTGCAAAAAATGGGTGGACTTCATAAATTTATGAATTGGGATAAACCTATTTTAACAGATTCCGGTGGTTTTCAAGTGATGAGTCTTAAAGAGCTTCGCAAAATAACCGAAGACGGTGTGGAATTTCAATCCCATATTGATGGTGGGGTTAAGCATATGTTGACACCGGAACGTTCCGTGCAAATACAAAATATGCTTGATAGCAATATTACTATGTGTTTTGATGAATGTCTTTCCTGGCCGGTTGAAAAAGCGGATGTGGAAAAGTCAATGCGTATGTCAATGTGTTGGGCAAAGCGTTCAAAGGACGCATTTGAGAACCGCGACGGATACGGAATTTTCGGTATAGTGCAGGGCAGTATGTATAAAGATTTGCGTCTTGAATCTATTGAAAAACTTACCGATATTGGTTTTGATGGATATGCGGTTGGCGGGCTTGCCATAGGTGAACCGCAAGAGATGATGTTTGAAGTTCTTGACTATACAGTTGAAAATCTTCCTGAGGATAAGCCTCGCTATCTTATGGGTGTAGGCAAACCTTCTGATATAGTTGGTGGTGTTCTTCGCGGTATAGATATGTTTGATTGTGTTATGCCGACACGAAGCGGAAGAACAGGACAGGCTTTTGTTCGTGGAGGTTTCCTAAACATCAATAATGCTTGTTATAAGGAGGATAATCGCCCGCTTGATGACAAATGCCAATGTCCGACTTGTAAACATTACAGCCGAGCATATCTTCATCACCTTTTTAATGCAAAGGAAATTTTGGGATATACTTTACTTTCCCAGCATAACATTTGGTATTATCAGGATTTAATGAGGGATATTCGTGAGGCGATAAAGGAAAACAGATATAAGGAATTTGCCGACAATTTTTTTAAAACAAATAAGTGTTAATTGTTACCCTTTGAAATTTTCGTATTGTTGGAGTAGTTTTTGTGGTATTTTTACCTCGTAAATACCACTTTTTTCTAAATTTCTTAATTCAAAACCTGCATAGCTTATACGGATAAGTTTGTTTACTTCGTAGCCGAGTGAAGATAGAGTTTTTCTTATTTCTCTGTTTTTTCCTTCTATTAATTTTACGGTTAGCCAAGAATTTGATGATAATACTTTATCGACCTTTACATCAATTTTTTTATATTTTATGCCGTCGACTGTTATTCCGTTTTTAAGTTTCAGTATGTCATCTTTTGATGGTGTGCCGTGGACACGGACTTTGTAAATGCGTTCAAATTCGTTTTTTGGACTTTCCATAAATCGTTGAAATTCACCGTCATTTGTAAGAAGAAGTAAGCCTTCGGAATTTAAATCTAATCTTCCGATTGAAAGAAGTTTGCCGTATTTATTTCCTATATCATCAAAGATAGTTTTGCGACCGTTTTCGTCATTGTGGCTTGTGATAAGTCCGGCTGGTTTATGATAGATGTAAAGTTTTGTATCTTCGCGTTTTGAAAGAGGTTGACCGTTTACTGAAATTATATCATCGTATGAAACATTAAGTGCAGGGGAATCTATAATATGTCCGTTTACAGATACCTCGCCATTAAAAATTTTTTGTTCTGCAACGCGTCTTGAACAAAGACCGCTTTCAGATATGATTTTGGCTACTCTGTTTTTTTCTTTTCGCATTTTTTTCTATTGTCAAAAATTCTTTTAAAAAAATTCTATCATTGTTTTTATTTATTTTAAAGGATTTTTTTATTTCTTTTATATAATGTTTTTTAAGTTTGACAACTGATAGGGTCCAAAGTATGGCAAATATCAATCCAAATAAAGGTATATGGTAGTTTATAAATTCTGATTGCGGTAGGGTTTTTTGTATGATTAAAATTGAAATGCCTGCTAAAACTCCACCAAGTGGGTTTATAACTCCTTCTAAAAGTGTGCGGATTTTTGCCCTTACTTTTGATGAAATTATATTGAATGACATATTAATGGAGTTTGCTTGTATTGACATACCTATGAAGTCCTGTAAAAATTCGGTAAGTATTATTGCCCAAAATTGCGGATATATTATTATCAAACTTAGTCCTATTACCTGAGAAACAGGGAGATAAAATAGTCCGTTTATTATTCCTATTTTCTTTATTACGATAGGGGAAATTACAAATTGCATTGCGAGTGCGGAAAATTGTATAATCATAGTAAATAATCCTATGAATGAGGCGATTTTTTCGGGGTTGTCGTATCTTATTACCAAAAATTGTGAGTAATAAAAATAGGTTAGGGTGTTTACCAGCCAGAATGAAATGAAAACTATGCTTAAATATTTTAAAAATGAAGAGGCAAAGTAGTGTTTTGCACCGTCCTTAAAATTATTTATTAAAGTTTTAAGTTGTTTTTTGCCCACTTCGTCATCGTAATTATTTTTTATTAGGGAAATTAGGATATATGAAATTACAATTGTGATTATCCATATTGCGATTAGGTAAATGTTGGAAAAGTATTTTGGGATTATGTTGGCTATCATTCCTCCGCTTATGGAAGCTATGATGTTTGCACTACATAAAACAGGATATATTTTTGATGCCTTTGATGGTTCGACATTTTCATTTATCAATGCCCAAAGTTGTATTGAAAATATTGATGGGATTGATACTATTATTATACTTAATATAAGAAGTGTTGAAAAAAGTGTGGTTTTATTAAACATATTATGATTTTCTATTACAAGTATTTCTATTATCAAAAAAATAATAAATATTATTTGTGAAAATTTTATAATGGTTTGTTTTTTGAATATATCGGAAAAGAAAGCAGATATTATATTTATAAAGAAAGAGCCAAGGGCAGAAAATATAAAGTAATATGGAAGTGTGTTTGCATCGGATTTTGCAATTAAAAAAGAATATACCCCAGCCCAACCTGCGGTATATCCCAATTGAAGCAATAACAAAATTGCAAAGAATATAATGTTTTTTGTATCTTTTATGAAACTATACATTATTTTACCTGTATATATTTTGTTATTTTGTTCAGGGTGGCTTTTGTATCCATTGGTAATCTTTCCACAATAGGGAATTTGCCTTCCGGTGGAAGGTCGCCCCATTTACCGCCGGCAGACCAGACTATTGATGCAACATTATAGTTTTCCCCAGGAACTAGTGTTTTTGGAACTACTATGTAAATATAGTTATTATCAACAAATTTTATTAATGATAAAGAGTTATCTATTCCCAAAGGTCTTTCCGGTGTGATATTATTGACTAAGTAGAAAGAATTTACATGTCGTTCGTAATTAATCATAGTGCTTATTGGTTTTTCGGAAAGTATTTGCGGAAGTTTCCAAACCGAAAGTTCGTTTATTCCGTTTGCATATTCGTTGTTATTAAAAAGAATTGAAAAGTCAATGCCTGAATTTTTATCCATAATATAATTATCATTTTTAATTCTTATGTAGATAAGGTTTTCATCTTGACCTATACCCAATTCTTTTAATTGTTTGTTGGAAGATGACTTTGTTGTGGAAGTTATCTTCTTGTTTATGTATTTGGATATAGATTTTTCCGTTAATAGTTTAAATTTTATGTTTGATTGTTTTAAGTGCAGATGTGTTATATCTTTTTGTATAGGTAAAATTAAATCATCTTTTAATCTGTTAGTGTTTATTTTACCTGTATATAATAGATGATATAAGATATTTTCCGGAATGTCAAAACTCATTTCATCGTTTGTGATTTTGCTGTATCCGTTTATTGTTATTTGACCTTGGTTTTTAGGAATATAAAGTAGAGAATTTTCTTTGTAAATATTTATAACATTATTTTCATCAGAAATATTTTCCACTGTATCAAATATATCTTTGCTGTAATTATATTTTATACTTCTTTCTTTGAAATTAGGAAGTTGATTAAATAATTTGCTGAATTTGGAAAAATCGTTATCTTTGAAATAAAATACGGTCGTTGCAAATGAAGGTAATTTTTCAAAGTTCAAAACTCCGTTTTCAATTTTTACTTTTATATCTTTATCGCTTGTAAATATTTGTTTTATATTATCATTTTCTATGTATTGTTTTAAATTTAGTTTGAAATATTTGTATTCATCGGAAAGATTGGATACAACTATTGCATATTCGTTTCCATTATTTAATAAGTAAGTATATATTTTGTTATCAAAGAATGGTATTTGAGCCATTTCGCCCTTGAAAAATAATTGAGCATAATCATTTTTAAGTTTGATAAGTTTTTTGTAATAGGAAAGAACAGAATTTTTATCATTTTGTTGTTGTGCCACATTATGCAAATCGTAATCTTCTGATATTGGCATTAATGTTTTATCGGCAGAGGAAAAGCCACCATTTTTCTTGTTATTCCATGCCATGGTATGTGAAGGTGAATGTAACCAGAAGTCAGGTCTGTTTGCATTTAAAATTCCAGCAAGTCCTATTTCATCACCGAAATAGATTTTTGGCTGAACCGGAGTAAGTAAAAGTATTGATGCGATTAATTTTAATTCCGCAGGAGTTGGATTTATAAATCGTGAAGAAATTCTTGCTCCGTCGTGGTCGCTGTTGTAAAAGACTCTGTCTTGTAATTTATTTACTTGATATTTTATAGGATTTATGAATGTAGAGGCAATGAAGTCACTTGTTAAATAGTCCTTTAAATATACTCTTTGGTATGGCCAAAATTCATCTGTCATAGTGTTTCCCAACATAACATCAAAACTTTGTCTGTCTTGTTCCTTATATGGTATATTATAAGGTATAGGAATACTTTCCGCAATAAGGGCTTTGTTGGGTCCGTATTTTTCCATCATATGAGCTTTCATTTTTCTCCAAAACTCAAAGTTTTGCGGTTGGTGGAATTGTAATTCTTCACCCGGTCCGTTTATGAATAAATGTTTTGTCGCGTCAACGCGAAAACCGTCAACGCCAATGTCTAACCAAAAGTCCATAACACTTAGAATGTATTCTTGAACTTCCGGATTATAAAATTGTAAGAAAGGAGATTCTCCCCATAAAGAATAGTAATATATTCCATTAGGTAGTTTATTCCATGCTTTTGATGTGAATTGTCCGGGGTAATCGTTAAAGTTCATCCATGGACCTTCAATAGGGGTTTCGTTTACTATAATCCAATCTTTATATTTACTTGTATCAGGATTTGCAAGAATGTCCTTGAATATAAAGTTTTCAACGGAAATTACTGTGGTTACGAAATCTATTACTATATGAATATTGCGTTTGTGTGCTTCTTTTAACAGGCGTTTGAAATCGTCAAATGTTCCTAAATCTGGATTGATGGATTTCAAATCCTTTACTTCATATCCATAGTTGGATCTAAGTCTGTTCGGATCAGAAAGAGAATCTGCAATTGGCATTAAATATATTGTGTTTACACCCAAATCTTTTATATAATCAAGTTTTTCTGTGATACCGTTAAAATCGCCTATACCGTCGCCGTCACTATCCTTGAATGCCTTTGGAAGGATATGATATATTACCATTTTATCATACCATTCGTAGTTATGTTCGTTATTATCTGTTGTATTTGTTATTTTGTGTGTAGGAATGAATGTCAGTAATGAAAGTGTGATTAAAATTAAAATAATTATTAGCCAGATGTATAGTTTTTTATTTTTCATAATGTCCTCTCCTTTAATTTTTACTATAATAACTACTTTAAGAATATTTTCAATAAAATTATGTTTTTTTGTTTGCAAATGCGCAAATGTTAAAAAGTATTTGTGAAAGAATTATTTCTGCCGGAGAATTTGTTGTTTTGCACATAATTTCTGCTTCGTTAAGTTTGGAAATAATTTTTATGATTTTATCCGTATTCCAAAACTTTAATTGTCTTTCGTAACTGGGTTTAAGTTTGAAAAATATTGGTGGTTTTGAATTTTCAATTACGGTAGAAATGGTTTGACCCTTTTCAACTTCACCAGCCATAAAGTAAAGATTTTTGAAGTGATATAAAACTGTTCGTAAAAGTTGTATGGGGTAAATTCCTTCGTTTAAAAGTCGGTTTAAAACAGATGAAAGTTTTTTATTGTTGCCTTCTGCAACTGACATGGGAAGGTCTGACATATTAAGGACGGAGGAGTCCATAATGCAGTTTATTGCATCATCCAAGGTGATAAAATCTTTGCCATATAAGTATAGGCAGAGTTTTTCAAGCTCCATCCTTGTGGTTGCTCTGTTTTCACCAAAATTTTCACGAAGATACAGTAAAACTTCATCGGGAATTTTTTTTATACCATTTTTTACCAAAGTTTGACGGATAAGGTTTGAAAGATTTTCACCGTCGTCAGTATAGCTTGGAAGTGAAGCAAGTTTTGGATTGGTTTCAAAAAGTATGCGAAGTTTTGAAGATGGAGGAAGTTCGTCTGCGGACATTATTATGAATGCTTCCAGTTTATCGGTGGATTTAAGTAAATCCTTTAATGTATCGGCAATATCGTTTGTAGCATCTTTTATTTTTATAACTTTGCGAGATGAAAGGAAGGAAATTGTTGTTGCTTCGTCAACAAGTTTTGACGGGTCGTCTTTTATTTCTTCTGCTTTGAATTCAAAAACAGAAAATCCGTCCTCGCTGTCGGGTGCGATTGCGTCAGATGTGGTATTAAAATTTTCCAATACTTGTCCTCTGTCCGGTCCGTAAAAAAGAATACCGGATAAATTGGAAAATTTATTTTTCAGTGCGGTGTTAAAATCGTTTTGTTTAAATTTTGCCATTTGCTTTTTCTGTAAAATAAATGATTATTGAAAAATAAATTTGTTCTGCAATGTCGTTTATTGCCAATTTTATTGCATTATTTTTTAACATTTCCGTTGAAAATTGATCTTTCAAAATGTTATATGAAATTTGCGAATTTGCATTTTTTGAAAGGACGGCATTATGGTTTTTATTTGTAAGTGTGTAAGTTGCATTCATTGTAATTAAGTAAGATGATGCAATACCATCGTTTTTAATTGTATAATCTGTAATTTTTGGTTGAGAAAGAGTTATGTTTAGATAGTATTTTGGGTTTTCCGGTTTACCGTCCGGGGTAAGTTTGTTTAAAAGGGTATTTCTTAAATCAATTCCTCTTGCACCATCGAAATCTTTTACAGGAGCTATTGCAATTTCGCTTGTTTGTTGTGATAAGTCATTGTATGAAGTTTGTTTATAAAGCGGTTTGAAACCGCATGCATAAAGAAATATACAAGTAATTATTATTAAAAATTTTTGCATCTTATTTTTGTTCCTTTTCTAAATAATTATAAAGAGCTTTTATTACATTAGAGGCGGTTTTGAATGTCGGTTCGTCTCTTGTTTCTACGGTAATATCTGCTTTTGCGTAAATAGGATATCTTTCATCAATAAGTTTTTGTAAAATTTTGCTTGAATCATAATTAAGAAGAAGAGGGCGAGTGTCCTTGAAACTTGTGCGTTTTACAAGTAAAGGAAGGTCGGCTTTAAGCCATATTGTGATAGCCTTTTCCTTTGTTAATTTTCGGACATTGTCGATTATAAATGCACCTTCGCCGGTTGACAGAACCTTTATTTCATTATCTGATAAAAGTCTGTTTATAACCTTATCTTCCACACGACGAAATTCCTTTTCACCGTAGATGGAAAAAATATCAACAACTGAACAGCCGGCAGCCTTTACAATTTCACTGTCGGAATCGATAAACGGAAAGCATAATTTCTTTGAGATAAGTTTTCCGACAGATGTTTTTCCGGCTCCCATAAGTCCGACTATTACTATTGGTTTATTTATTTTTAATTTTAAATTATTTGTATCAATCATTTTTTTATTATGTTTTTTTTCTTTCCTTTATAGCATTATAAAATTTCATTTAAAACAAAAATTTCATTTTTTAGTGAAAAAAAATTATTTATTTACAAAAAAAATATTTTGTGTTAATATTTAAAAAAAAGTAAGGGGATATAATGAATTTATTTGAAAGTTTTTTGGGATTTGCTGCGAATAATCATGATAAGATAGTTTCTGCTACAAAGTTAGCTGTTCGTGGGCTTCCATGGGTAAGTGGTGCTGTTTGTGTTTTTGGTGGGATTTATGGACTTCCTGCTTATCTTGGAATAACATATCCTAAATCGCTTGTGGAGCAACTTCAAAAAAATAAGCATTTGCCGGAGGCGTATAAACTTTATAATACTTTGACCGGTTGGGAAGAAATAGATAAACAAAAGTATGATGATATTGATGCAATTGCTCGTAATATGACACCAACTGAGATGAATTCCCTAGTCAGTTCTTTTAAAATTAAATAAAATATGCTTGACTTTATACCAAAAATCAGTATTATATTATCCATCGTTGGGAAGATGGCTGAGCGGTCAAAAGCAACAGACTGTAAATCTGTCGCCTTCGGGCTACATAGGTTCGAATCCTGTTCTTCCCACCATTTCTTATAAAGGATTCCAAAATGAAAGTATTAAGTTTAACAGAACCTTATGCAACTTTAATCAAAAAATTTTTTATTTAAAATCCTATTTACTAAGTTTTTAAAATCTGGTATTATTATAAAATAATAATAAGGAGATTCTATGACAAAATTAAGAATGCTTCCAGGTAGACCATATCCTCTTGGTGCAAACTATGATGGCAAGGGAACAAATTTTGCAATATTTTCCAGAAATGCTGAAAAAGTTGAGTTATGTTTTTTTGATGCAAAGGGAAAAACTGAAATTGCCAGAGTCGAAATGCCTGAATATACCGATGAAGTTTGGCATTGCTATATTCCCGAGGTTAAACCAGGACAACTTTATGGGTATAGAGTTTATGGAAAGTATTCTCCGGATGAAGGACACAGGTTTAATCATAATAAACTTTTGATTGATCCATATGCAAAGGCTACATTTGGAAAAATTGTTTGGTCAAGTGCTCTTTTTCCATATAAATTGAACAGTCCTGATAAGGATTTATCTTTTGATGAACGGGATAGTGCAAAGTATATGCCTAAGTGTGTTGTTGTTGACAATAATTACAAGTGGCAGAATGAAAGTATAATAGGGACTAGGCGCAGTAATTCTATTTTATATGAAGTGCATGTGAAGGGATTTTCCGAACAAAATCCTAAAATCCCAGAAAAAATGCGTGGAACATTTCAGGCTTTGGCACATAAAAGTTCTATAAATTATTTTAAGGATTTGGGAATAACTGCGATAGAGTTGTTGCCTTCGCAATGTTTCTTTTTAGGTTCTATTCCCGAGAGAAAAAATCTTTATAATTATTGGGGATATAATACGGTTAATTTCTTTTCTCCGGAACCTGCATATCTTTATTCAAAGGATATAAATGAGTTTAAAGAAATGGTTGATAAGTATCATTCCGCTGGATTGGAAATTATAATGGATGTTGTATATAATCATACGCCGGAGGGAAATCATCTTGGTCCTATGTTTTCATTTAAGGGAATTGATAATGCTTATTATTATCGGTTGGTTAAGGATAATCCAAGATATTATGATGATACGACCGGTTGTGGTAATACGCTTAATTTTGATAATTCTCGTGTTGTGCAAATGACTATGGATTCGCTTCGTTATTGGGCAATAGATATGAAAATTGATGGTTTTCGTTTTGATTTGGCTGTATCCTTGGGAAGAACCGATTATGGTTTTAGTAGCGAGTCTGATTTTTATGATGCTATGTCACAAGATCCTGTTTTGCAAAAGGTAAAAAGGATTGCGGAACCTTGGGATATTGGAATTGGTGGATATCAGGTTGGTAATTTTCCTCCTGGGTGGAGTGAGTGGAATGGTAGGTATCGCGATACCGTGCGTCGTTTTTGGCGTGGTGATGATGGTCAAATCGGGGATATGGCGACAAGATTTACGGGTTCTTCGGAGCTTTTTGACAGGTATGGACGTAGGCCTTGGTCCACAGTTAATTTTGTGACTGCACATGATGGATTTACCATGAATGATTTGGTGTCTTATGATTACAAGCATAATGAGGCAAATGGTGAAGATAACCGTGACGGTAATAATGACAACGAAAGTTATAATTACGGGGAAGAAGGTCCTTCAAAAAATGCTAAGATTAATATCATCAGAACAAGGCAGATTAAAAACTTTTTTGCAACACTTATGTTATCGCAGGGACTTCCTATGATGCTTGGCGGTGATGAAATGAAAAGGACGCAAAATGGAAATAATAATGCCTATTGTCAAGATAATAAAATCAGTTGGTATAATTGGAAACTTTTGAATAAAAATAAAGAGATTTATGATTTTGTGAAAAAAGTTATTGAAATACGAAAACGTCATATTGTTTTCCGCAGGTCGAAATTTTTTAAGGGGCAAAGAATTCCTGGGACAAGGAACAAGGATATTACGTGGCTTACACCGGCAGGGGTTGAAATGACAACCGGAGATTGGCATAATCCTATGAATAAAACTTTGATTTTCAAAATATCTGGAGAGGCAGGGGATAAGTTCCATCTTGATAAAAATGGAGAGGCAACTCCGGATAATAATTTCTTTGTTATTATGAATGCGGATACAAAAAAACTCAAATCTATGGTACCTCCTACACAACCTCCATATAAAGAGTGGCGTGTTGTATTTGATACTTCGGAACTTTACAGGGAAAATGCACTTATAAAAAATACAATTACCATAAATCCAAGGACTTTTATCCTGCTTATTGCAAAATAGGTTAGCCCCTTGAAGTTTTTGAATTTAATCCTTATATATACTGTTATACTTGACTAGTATTAAAATTTTTGCTAGCTTTTAATATATTTAATAAAAGAGGAAGTATTATGTTTGGAAAAGAAAAATCAAATAAATTAAATGAAGAATTGTCTAACAATCAAGATGTTGGTATTGAAATTTGTAATGAGGATGTTTGTTTGCTTCCTCTTCGTGATATAGTTGTGTTTCCTTTGACTCTTGTTCCTATATTTATAGGTAGAGGAAAATCTATTGCAACTGTTGAAGAGGCTATGAAACGCGATAAAAAAATAATTGTCGTTTCTCAACGTGACGGAAGTATAAATAATCCTTCGCAATCCGATTTGTTTGAAGTTGGAGTAGAGGCAAATATTATCCAAATGTTAAAGTTGCAAGATAATACTATAAAATTATTAATAGAGGCAAATAAAAAGGTGAAAATAAAATCTTTGGATATATCAAAGCCTTATTTAACTACTTCTTTTGATATTATAAATGAAAACAAAGAATATGATGAAGATGATAAGGATATAAAACTTTTAATGAAATCTATTATAAATTCATTTTCCAAATATATAAAATTTAATAAAGAAATAATGGTGGAAGATATTTCTGATTTTTCAAAAATTGATAATCCGTATGTTCTTATAAATACTGTTGTTATGAGTATTAGTGCAAAGGTAGATAAAAAGCAAGAGATTTTGGAATTAAATACATTAAAGGAAAAACTTGAAAAATTATATCTTCTTTTGGAAACGGAGCTTGAATTTATAAAAATGAACAGGCGTATACAAAATCGTGTAAGGCAATCAATTGATAAAAATCAGAAAGAATTTTATCTTAACGAACAAATTCGTGCTATTCAAAAAGAGCTTGGCGAAGATGATGAAGATTATTATTTATTGGAAGAAAAAATTGATAAAGCTGGACTTTCAAAAGAGGCACTTTTGAAGGCTAAAACTGAGCTTAAAAAATTGAAAAAGATGAGCCCTCAATCGCCGGAAGCAACGGTGATAAGGAATTATCTTGATTGTATGCTTGAACTTCCCTGGTCTAAAAAATCAGAACTTCAAACTGATATTAATTTAGCAGAGAAAGTTTTAAATGATGAACATTATGCACTTGAAAAAGTAAAAGAGCGTGTTTTGGAATTTTTAAGTGTGCAAAAAAGGATTGGTTGTGCAAAGGGAACTATACTTTGTTTTATGGGACCTCCTGGGGTTGGTAAAACTTCACTTGGTAAATCGGTTGCGCATGCAACCGGAAGAGTTTTTCAAAAACTATCTTTGGGTGGTGTTCATGATGAAGCAGAAATTCGTGGACATAGAAGAACTTATATCGGTTCACAATGTGGAAAAATTTTATCGACTATGAAAAAAGCAGGAGTGAATAATCCTCTTATAATGCTTGATGAAATTGATAAAATGGGAAATGATTATCATGGCGATCCGGCAAGTGCAATGTTGGAAGTCCTTGATCCAGAGCAAAATAATGCTTTCAATGATCATTATCTTGATGTGGATTACGATTTATCGAAAGTAATGTTTATTGCAACGGCGAACAGTTATGATATACCCAAACCTCTTCTTGACAGAATGGAAATTATTGAACTTTCCGGTTATACGGAGGATGAAAAAATTGAAATTGCAAGACGTCATATTGTTCCTAAAACTCTTCTTAAAAACGGGCTTATAAAGGAAGAATTTTCAATTACTGATGATGCGATTCGTGATATAGTCAGATATTATACTCGGGAATCTGGTGTTCGTGGTTTGGAACGTCAGATTGATAAGTTGATGCGTAAATCCGTGCACAAACTTTGCAACAATATTGATGAAAATTCGTCGGATTTATTTAAACTTGATAAAAATAAACTTGATAAACCAAAGAAAAATAAAGTTAAAATTACAGCGAAAAATTTGGCTGACTTTTTGGGGGTAAGGAGATTTGATTACGGAAAGTCGGAAAATGATGATGCGGTTGGTGTTGTAACCGGTCTTGCTTGGACAGAGGTAGGCGGTGAACTTTTACAAATTGAATCTGCGGTGATGATGGGTAAAGGTTTGGCGGTATTTACCGGAAAACTTGGCGATGTGATGAAAGAAAGTATTGAAACGGCAAAATCGTATGTAAGAAGCAAGTCTTTGCACTTTGGTATTAATCCGAAAATTTGGGATAAGGTTGATATTCATATTCACGTGCCGGAGGGTGCTACACCAAAGGACGGACCTTCTGCAGGTGTGGGTATGATGACCTCTATCGTTTCAACATTAACTGAAATACCTGTTCGAAAAGATGTTGCGATGACCGGTGAAATTACGTTAAGGGGGAGGGTGCTTCCTATCGGTGGGTTGAAGGAAAAATTGCTTGCGGCACTTCGCGGTGGAATTAAAACAGTTCTTATACCTGCAGAAAATGTAAAGGATTTAGAAGAAATTCCGCAAGTGGTAAAAGATGAACTTCAAATTATTCCTGTGAAAACTGCGGAGGATGTGTTGAAATATGCTCTTACATCTTCTTTTACTTCAATAAAAGAAGACGGAAATTTCTTTGAAAATATTTTGAATACGCCGACACCCAATCCTGTCGTTCAATAAATTAAGGAGATAAATATGAAAAGAATTGACTATACATCATTGAAATATGTGAATAACAGACTTAAAGAATTATCTGATAAATATTCTTTGTTTAGACCTTTTGATGATGGTATTAAGTTAGATATTTTTGAACAATATAAAGATAAAAGGGAAATTATTTTAAAAAAAATGTTTATGATAGATGATAATTTTGATAATTATAAATATGTAAAGAAAAATTTTGTTAATAATGAATCTGGATTAACTACTTATTTAAATCAACATTTTTATTATAAAAAACCATATTTTAAAAAGCAGGTTGTTGACTTTATAAATCTTTTATCAACAGATTCAGATGATGCTTACTTTATTGCAAATATATTATCATATATCTATGATGCAAAAGATTTTAAATCAAAGAAAAATTCTTCGAAATTTGCAACTGATGAAGAAAAGAAAGAATTGCTTAATCTGCCTCTTACTGTTTTGAAAGCAAATAAACTCAATGAAGAGTATAAATTGAGTGCTTTGTATAATATTATGCATCCTGAATTATGTGAGGAATTTCTTTTTAATGAAACACATATCTTGGTTGATTTATTTAATACACAAACTTTTCTACATAATAAGAGAAATCAACCGGAGTTTGATAGGATGTATAAAGAGCATTTAAAGAATAAAAGCAGGTAGGATTAACTACCTTTTTTTATTTTAATGGAATTTCGATTTTTACGAGTAGACCACCAAGCTTTTGTCCGTCAAGAAGGAATATTTCTCCGCCGTGTTGATGGATAATTTCTTGAACTATGGAAAGTCCCAAACCTACACCGCCGGTTGAAGTGTTTCTTGAGTTTTCAAGACGAGTAAATGGTTTTAACATATCGTCGCGACGATTTTTCGGAATACCGTTGCCGTTGTCTTCTATTAAAACAGATACTTTGTTTCCGTGTTGTTTTATATCAATTATAATTTTCTTTTTTGAATATCTTATTGCATTTGTGATAATGTTTGCAATTGCCCTTTCAAAAGCAGAAGGTCTTATCACAGCAAAGATATTTGCTTTTGCATTGACTTTTATATCATAGTTTCCTTTATTAAGTTTGCGAACAATGTTTTTGATAAGGTTTGTTATATTTGTTTTTTGGGAATTTTCCGGAATATTACCCTTTGCATAATCAAGATATGAGTTTATCATTTTTTCCATATCTTCTATGTCGTTTAAAAGTGCGAATTGGAGGTTTTTATCGTCACAAAATTCCAATTCCAATTTCATACGAGTAAGTGGTGTTTTTAAATCGTGGGAGATTCCGGAAAGCATATTTGTCCTTGATTTTAAATATCTTTGCATACGATTATAGGTTTTTAAAAATGCTTTGCCTGCTTCCTTTATTTGAATTGGACCTGTTGGATTGTAATCACTTATTTCTTCACCACGGCCGGCACTTTCCAATGCGTGAGTTAATTTTTTAATGGAATCAATTTGATTCTTTGCAAATGGGATTGCGATGATTGAAAATATAATTATGCTTCCAATTATCCAAAAGAAAAATATGTAAATTGTTTTTGAAAAGACAGATTTTAAGGAGGAGTTTATTACCAAAACACCATCTGGATATTGAATTTTTACTTCTAATACATTAGTATCTTCGGATGCGGAAATTGTGTATGGGTATTTAATATTATTGTTTAAAAATTTCCGGATGTATCGAAGGGAAAGTAAATCAAGTCGTTTAGAATTTCTTCTTGTTGTGATTTTTTCACCTTCAAGAAAATCAACATTCATGGAGTAATTTTTCTTTATCATTTTTTGAAGGTCGGAAAATTCCTCCGGAGTTTTATCGTCTTCCTTTAAATCCATAATAGTTAGAACATTTGCGGCAAAAACAGTTGCACTTTGGTTTGAAATATTTTTCCAATGACGTTTATAAAATATATAACTTGTTAAAATTTGGGATAAAAGTAAAGGTAATATTATAAGGATAAGTGTTCTTGCCATAATACCCTTTGGAAAGTAAGTTCGTATTTCAAAAAATTTTTTCCACTTCATCATTATCTCCTTATACTATAAATTTGTAACCTTTGTTTCGTATTGTTAAAATACATTCCGGTGTTTTTATATTTGGTTCGATTTTTTTCCTTAACCTAGTAATAATTACATCGACACCGCGTTCATCTTTTATATCAAGGAGTAGTGCTATGTCGTTCCGTGATATAATTTGTAAAGGTTTTGAAATAAAGAAGTTCAGTAAAGTTTTTTCTGAATCTGTGAGCTTTATATTTTTATCTTCTTTTTTCAAAATACCTGTATCTATATTATACTCATAATTTGAAAAGTAAAATATATTTTTATTTGCATTTTTTTGAGGTATTCGTTTTAAGATATTTGTAATCCTTAGTACCAATTCTTTTGGTTCAAATGGTTTTGATAAATAATCATCGGCACCGGTTGAAAGTCCCTCTATTTTACTGTCGGTATCGGATATGGCTGTTAGCATTATTACAGGAATTTCATTTTTATTTTCACGTAGTGTTTTTATGAAGTCAATGCCGTTTTTTTGTGGCATCATTTTATCGACTATTGCCAAATCAAATTTTATGTTTTCAATAAGATTTTCAGCGTCTGTTGCATTAGGAGCAACCGATACCAAAAAATTTTCCTTTTCAAGATATTTTTTTAAAAGATCTCTTATCCTATCGTCATCATCAATTACAAGAATGTGAGCAGTGTAAGATAATCCTTCAATCATTATTTATCCTTTGAACTGTCGAGAGGTATAATTTCGTATTGTCCTGGTGCAATCTTATAACTTTCGTTGTCGCAAGTTCCTGTTAAGCAATTGTTTTGTGGTTTCTTTATATTTGCGTCAGTGTATTGGAATTTCATTAGAACATAGCCGTTATTTCCGCCGTTGCTTGCTCCTGTCATACCGGTTGAGTAGTAAGCACCTATAATGCCGTAATCTAAATCAATATAATCAATGTTGTAAATATTATATGATGTAGATGGCAAGTCGGATGTAAGTTGACAATTGTAATTATTATCCCTTATCAAAGCTTGTTTATTTGCAGAAATTTCAATAGTGTTGTGTGCAGAAGAGCAGAAGCTTTTAAGTCCATTTGCATATAAGTCATAGGATAGCATAAAGTTTATACGTTTTAAGTTTTGAGAGAAAGATACGTCTGTGATAGTAAGTGACGGTATGTAAATCACACCGGCTGTGCCACCGATATTTACGGCATATTTTAATCCGTTTGAAGTGCAAGCACGGGTGTAGGTATTTGCTTCGCATAAATAAACCTTTGTTTTATCATTTATATAAAGTAGATTTGCAAGAGAATTAAATAAAAAGTTTTGTGTCATTTTATCATTTAATTCCGTACATCCTTTTTGTCGGCATATAACAATAGGTTTTGAATTGTTTATTTCGTTTATATCAAAAAATGTTTCGCCATTCATTAAACTTGTGTATGAAGATTCCTGTCTGGCAGAATATTTTCTTGATGTGGATTTTGAATTATTTCTTTTTGTCCTTTTATCATATTTAGAAGAGGAAGTATTTCCGTCTTTCATATTTATTTCTTCATCTTCGTCTTCCCATAAATCCCAGAAAGATGCGGAAGAGTAGCTTTCCATTATTGAAAATACACATACAAATAATGAAATGAATTTAAAAATATTTTTTATCATTTTCTCTCCTGTTAACAAGTTCTTATATATTTAATAGCAAGTTTATATTAAAATGTCTAGTTTAATTTAAAAAATAAATTTCTTTTTGTTGCATTTTATGTATTATATAGTGTATTATAACAAAATATAATAAGAGAGTTGAGGATATAAATGGATATAAATTTAACAGGAGCAGGGGGCAGGATACAGGCCTCATATCATAAAAGTTCTAAGCAAGAGGCACCTATTGCCGTGATTTTTCACGATATTCCGCAAAATGGCGGTAATATGAATGAACAGGTTACATATACTTTGTTTTATGCTTTTGTGCAAAAGGGTTTTAATGTCATAAGATTTAATTTTAGGGGAATTGGGAATACTCAGGGTGTTTTTGAAAACGGTGAGGCGGAGTTGACCGATGCTTCAACTATTGTTGATTGGATACAGGAGCAAAATGAGGAATCGTCCGAATTTTGGCTTGCCGGATTTGGATTTGGTGCATGGATTGCAATGCAAATTTTAATGCGACGAATTGAAATTACGGGATTTATTGCCGTGTCTCCACAACTTAAAAAATTTGATTTTTCATTTTTTAATCCCGTGCCGTGTGATGGACTTCTTATTGAATCGGAAGCAGAAACCCTTATGTTTGATGATACCATAAAGGCTTTTGTGACCGGTGTTAATAAGCAGAAGACTGCTAAATTAGATTATGCAGTTATAAATGAGGCAAATAGTAAATACAACAGAAAGTTAAAGGATTTATTTTTAACAGTTTCAAAGTATTTAAATAAAAGATTACCTTGATTTATCTATTAGTATAGATTGTTCTCCTATATCTGCGCCTTTATTTTTTCTTCTTTTTATATGTAATTCTACAACTCTTGATATGAAAGGTATATAGTATGTTTCATATATAAAGTCGAAAAGTTCTATAAATTTTTCATCTGTTATTTCAGTTGATAGGTGTGGAAATCTTGTTAGTATGTGTGAAAGTTTTAATTTTCCGACTAAAATATAGTTATGAATGCTTTTTAATTTATTTAGTGGAAGTTTATCTATATTTTTTGTGAAATCATTATAATTTGCGATTAAGCGTTTTAGTGTATCCAGATTTTTTGTGAC
This sequence comes from bacterium, assembly GCA_014803575.1. GTDB lineage: Bacteria > Pseudomonadota > Alphaproteobacteria > Rs-D84 > CACZYB01 > CACZYB01. Next base: position 162,095 of record JAAVBO010000003.1, read on the forward strand.
AGCAACGTTTGGATTGTTTTTTATATTACTAAAATATATGTGCATAGCCATTTGTATGTTGGTTATTAAACCGGCTTCGATTGAAACTTTAATGTCTCTTTCTGATAATATACCATCGTGCATTTTTTTTGCTCCTTTTTGTTAAACTGGTTACAATATAAACTAATAAAATAATTTTGTCAATAAGAAAATAAAAAAAAATATCCCTTATTGTTTTTTTGAATAAGGGATAGGTTGTATATAAGCGTATTAACTACATCCTCCACCATAATAACCACCGGTAGAAGTTGAAGAAGTACAGCCAGTTCCATTTGGTTTAGAATAGCAGTCATCATCAGCTTTGTATATTATTACATAACCGTCAGAACCAGGGTTGCCGTCATAACTAGTTTTAACCTTACCTTTTTTTTCATCACCTCCATTGTAAGTACAAGACGAATATTCACATTTGCATTCTTCTCCATTTGTAGAGGACCCTTTACTGTTAACGCTTGCATTAACATCAATTTTTCCTGTTCCACCACCTGCTGTTAGTGTTTTTCCATCAATTAAGAGTGTTGTTTTCCCTCCTGAAGTTGGAGCTGTTTGCTTATTGTGTCCTTGGTTTTTTCCTGCACTTATACCACCTTTACCGCCAGCACCAACTGTAACAGTTATTGTTTGAGAATTATAGTATTTTAAAGGTATATTTATTTTTTCACCATTACATCCTTTTTTTCCGTTTCCATAGCTAGAAACGAAAACTCCATCACCATTATATGATGTTGCACCACCACCAGCACCAGCACCGGCTATTTCTATTTTATACATACCTGCTGGTAAAGTTTTTGTGTATGTGCCTGCGATTTTATATGATTTATATGCGGTCCATTTATCTCCGCAGTATGTTCTGTCTTTGATTGCGTAGGTTCCTTCTTTGCAAGCTGTGCAAGATTTGCTTCCGGTTGTTTTTGAAATGGTTCCTTCCTCACATTGTATCTTTTTCCCGTCTGGGCATTTGTATCCGGTAGGACAGTCAGTGCAGGAAGTATCACCACTATTAGAATAAGTTCCGGCGTTGCATTTTTTGCATGATGTTGATGCTAAGGTATCGGAGTAATATCCTTCCTCGCATTTTATACATTTTCCGTTTTTACCGTAGGTTCCGGCAGAGCATGCCAAACATTGGACAAGGTCTGCTTTTGCATTTGGGATGTAAGCTGTGCTTATCAGCCCTAATATAAGTAAGTATTTTCTATTGTTCATAGTTTTTTCCTTTATTTTTGTTGTTAATAAAATTATTCAAGAGGGTTTTCCCCAGTCAGTAAAGCAACAGCCTTACCCCCCCCCCTTGGGGCAGTTGCTGGGACCTGCGGTCCTATTGTGCTGACTTATTTTTTTTCATTCTATTTCTCTCCTTTCATTTATTTACTTGTATACTTTTTATAAAATTACCTTTATAATTTTGGGAGGGAGGAAGCGAAGACAATGAACCATGAAAAAAGACTTCCTCCCATATAAAAATCAGCATCCGGATAGAGTTATTCCGTAATATCCGTCAGGACAAACACTTTTCCCTACGTTTACTTGTTTTTCATATCCGTCTGGGCAGGTTGGTGTTGAGCAAGATGTTGAATATTTGTTGGTTACATAAGTGCCTGTGGCGCAAGTTTTACAACTTCTTGTTGTTTCGTCGTAATACATATTGCAAGCGGAACATATGCAGACAGATTTGTTAGATACGGTTCCGTAGGTTGCTTTGTTGCTACAATATCCTTCTTTTGGTATACAATATTTCATTAGTGTATCGGTTAGATTTGCATAGCTGTTGTTGGATTTTAACATTATCATTGATGACACGATTCCTATGCCTATTGATGATAATATCGTTTTAGATATTTTCTCTCTTTTGTTCATGTTCTTTTCCCCATTCTCACGATAAAATCGTAAATTGTTTTACCTTCTCGTGTCTTTGAACAGGCGGGGAGTTCGAAAATCATATACAGCTAGATGATTCTTATGATCTTTAAGAATATGTCTGAACCATATTCTCTGGACATACATCATAAGCTCCCCAACAACGGGGATATGACATTTTAGTGCCGTATATCTTAGCACTAGCTGTATAAAGGACTTTCGACAGTCCCGCATCCTCTCGGACACTTGTTTAGAAAAATTCCAAACATATTTTTATAATATTATATTAAAAAATTTTTTCAATATTTTTTTAGAAGTTTATTTGCAAAAAGCTCTTGACAATGGGAATGAATTAAGCTATTATCTCAAAATCAAATTAAAAATAAAGGATTAAAAATGTCAAGAGTATGCGAAATAACAAAGAAAAAACCTATGGCTGGTCATAATGTTTCTCATTCTGAGATTAAAACAAACAGAAGATTTTTACCAAATCTTCAAGTAGTTTCATTTTTATCAGAGATTTTAGGTACAAAAGTTTCTATGACTGTATCAAGTCGTGGACTTAAAACTGTTGAAGCAAATGGCGGAATTGATGCTTATTTGTTAAATACTGGCAATTCAAAGTTGACAGATGAAGCTAAAAAATTAAAGGCAAGAATTCAAAAATGTCTTGAAAAAAAATCTGCAAAATAATAAGAAAGAGGCAAGAAAATGGCTAAAAAAGGTGTAAAAATGTTAGTTAAGTTGAGAAATCCTGAAACTGGTACTTTCTATACAACTTACAGAAATCCAAAATCTCCAAATACTACTGAAAAATTATCTTTCAGAAAGTATGATAAAAAGACTCGTAAACACGAAGTTTTTGTTGAAAATAAAATTTAGTATTTGTTTTTCTTTTTTTAGTATAATAAAAAAACTCCCTTTTTTGAGGGAGCTTTTTTTTCGTTTGTGATTTAGATTTATCTTTGGTAATCTTTGAAAATATCATCTTCATAAAACTTCTTTTTATCAAACTTACCTTTAACAAATTTTATTTTTTCTTCTATACCGCCTTCAGGTTTATTTTTAATAATCTGAATATTTAATCCGTTTTCTTTTTCTTCTTCTGTCGGGCAACCTAATTGTAAAGATCCCATTGGATATATGTAAATTTTTTGTTCCAAGCAAGTTTTTGGATTATCTATGTATTTTATAAATGTGCTTTCACATATTTTGTCTTCGTGATTATACAAAGGACAGTTATTACATTTTCTCATGTCATTACCTTTTGTTTTTAATTGTTTTTATTGTGAAAAATAGTTTAGATAAGGTGTTTTTTAAAAAGCACCCTTTGGTAATGTCAGTCGTTTTGCTGTTATGTAATAACTATTGTTTTTCATTATTTATATTATTTTATTTTTATAATTTATTATTATATGCTATATAAAATTATTTGTCAATCATAAAATAATTATCCAAAGTCAAATAAAAAAAGCCCCACAGTAGGGGCTTTTAATAAATTAGTAAATATTTTGAAGTTCTTTTATTCGTTCTTTTATTTTTTTGAGTCTACATTCTAATATATTATTTCCTGCGTTACTGGAATTAAAATTTATATTTACATTACAGAAAGAATCTGTGTATTGTTTCCAGTATGTTTGAGAATTTTCAAGGCGTTGTTTTTCAGAACCTTTTCCTTCGTTAAATTCATCATTGTATATTACTTTTTTTGCTTTTTCTAAATTCTGATTATAAATATTATTCATTGTTGTTTCGCATTTTTTTACCATATTATGAATACAATCATTTATTGCCATATTGACGCCACAAGTGTTGTTTATACACTCTGTTAATTGTTTGTTATCATCTAATTCGCAAGTTGAATTATCAAGTATTTTATTTAATTCACTCCAATCATTATTTTCGCAAGCGGGAGTTGCTGATAATTTTAGTGATGATATTGAAAATATGATAAGAAATGTTAGTAATTTCCATTTGAATAGATTTCCCATTCTTTTTCTCTCCTATCTTTTAATGCGTTTTTAAATACTCCATTTGAAGTATTCCATTCTTTAAATTCACTTTCTAATGTTTTACCACTTATTGGATTAAATTCAAGATTTTTATTTATCATATTTATTGTATTTGAATTTCTTACGTTACTGCCAGCTCCTACATTGAATATAAAAGAAGCTAAAGCATCAATATTTATAATTCAATAAAAAAGCCCCACAGTAGGGGCTTTTGTAGTAGGTAAGAAGATTTTATTTTTTATCTTCAAATTCTGCATCAACAACCTTTTCACCATTTTCGGTTTGAGCTTCGCCAGTTGGTTGTTCACCTTGAGGTTGAGCCTGTGCTTGGTTTTGTTGATACATAAGTTCGCCAAGTTTCATTGCAGATTGAGAAAGAGCTTCTGTTTTTGCCTTTATCTCATCAACAGTTGCATCTGGCTTTGCAATTACATCACGAACTTCTTTTATTGAAGTTTCTATTGCTGTTTTTGTAGCATCATCAACCTTGTCACCGAAATCCTTTAAATTCTTTTCTGTTTGGTGAGCAAGAGATTCAGCTTGGTTTACAGCTTCAATTCTTTCTTTTTTCTTTTTATCCTCTTCGGCATTTGCTTCTGCTTCCTTTACCATTTTTTCAATTTCGGCATCGGAAAGTCCGCCGTCGGATTTAATGGAAATTGCCTGTTCCTTACCGGTTCCCTTATCCTTTGCGGAAACATGAGTAATACCGTTTGCGTCTATATCGAATGTAACTTCGATTTGTGGAACACCACGAGGTGCAGCAGGAATGCCGACTAAATCAAATGCACCTAGGAGTTTGTTGTCCTGTGCCATTTCGCGTTCACCTTGGAACACACGAATAGACACTGCAGTTTGTCCATCTTCTGCGGTAGAAAATATTTGTGATTTCTTTGTTGGTATAGTTGTATTTCTGTCGATAAGACGGGTAAATATACCGCCAAGTGTTTCTATACCAAGTGAAAGTGGAGTCACATCAAGAAGAAGAACATCTTTCACATCACCCTTTAAAACACCGCCTTGGATTGCTGCACCTACTGCAACAACTTCATCCGGATTAACACCTTTGTGTGGTTCACGACCAAAGAAGTTTTTAACAACTTCTTGAACTTTTGGCATACGAGTTTGTCCACCGACAAGCACAACTTCATCAATCTTTGATTTATCAATACCTGCATCGGTTAATGCTTTTGCACAAGGTTCCAAAGTTCTGTCAATTAAATCACCAACAAGAGATTCGAGTTTTGCACGTGTCAATTTTACATTAAGGTGTTTTGGACCGGTTGCATCAGCTGTGATAAATGGAAGATTTATATCAGTTTGCATTGCAGTTGAAAGTTCGATTTTTGCCTTTTCAGCAGCGTCCTTTAATCTTTGAAGTGCAAGTTTGTCTGCCTTTAAATCAATACCATTATTTTCTTTTTTAAATTCGTCTGCGAGAAAATCTATGATACGGTTATCAAAGTCTTCACCACCAAGGAAAGTATCTCCGTTTGTGGATTTTACTTCGAAAACACCGTCGCCAATTTCAAGAATGGAAACATCGAATGTACCACCACCTAAATCGTATACGGCGATAGTGCCGGATTTCTTCTTATCTAAACCGTATGCAAGTGCGGCAGCAGTTGGTTCGTTTATAATACGAAGAACATTTAAACCTGCGATTTTTCCAGCGTCCTTTGTTGCTTGTCTTTGCGAATCGTTGAAATATGCAGGAACTGTGATAACGGCTTCTTCCACTTTTTCACCGAGATAAGCCTCTGCATCTTTTTTTATTTTAGAAAGGATGTATGCGGAAATTTGGGAAGGAGAGTATTTTTTGTCCCTTACTTCAACCCAAGCGTCGCCGTTGTCGGCCTTTACAATTTTGTATGGGACAAGTTCTCTGTCACGAGTAACCATTTTATCATCGAATCTGCGACCCATAAGTCTTTTGACCGCATAAATAGTGCTTTCCGGATTAACGATAGCTTGGTTTCTTGCAGAAGTTCCCACCAAAACTTCATTTTCATTTATTGCAACAACGGAAGGGGTAGTTCTTTTACCTTCGCTGTTTTCAATAACCTTTGCTTCACCACCGTCCATATAGGCAAAACAAGAGTTTGTTGTTCCTAAATCAATACCTATAACTTTGCTCATTTTTTACTCCTTTTATACAAGTTAATAAAATTACAATTATTGATATAGGTTTGAAAAATTTGTTTTTCAAGGTAGTTGATAAAAATTTCTTGAAAATTGTATAAATTTATTTTATTATATAAAAGGTTAATCTTTAAAGGAGAGGAATAATGAATAAAAAAATTAAATCTTTTAATAAAATTTTATCATTAACATCACTTTTTTCTATAGCAATGTTGATGATTCCGTTTTCTGTGCATGCTGCTGATAATGGGGAAGGAACAGGAGATCCTATGAAATTTCTGAATGCAAATATTAATCAACAATATCCAAATACAGATAATCCTCCTGCTATATATGCGGATATCAGAAGTGAGGATGCTAGATTTTTTACTGAGCCAAATGAACAAAACTTTTGTCTTAAAATAAATGGAAAATGTGTAAATTGTAAAACAGGAAAATATTCTGATAAATGTGATGTTGAAGTTTCTAATATTGATAAAGAAACAAAATATAAGATTCCAACTACAACAAAAGATGTATCTGGATTCTATGCTGGTGGTACAGAAACTATATTAAATGAAGGTGGTAACGATTTTTCAGGAAAGTTTTTTAGATATTGGGATGAAAAAGCAGAATCTAATGGTTATGTAGGTGCATATTCTGCAGCATATCCAAAGATTTGTTATACGGGATTTACAAATACAGAAAAGGGAATAGAGCCTTTAAAAAATCTTGTGAAAGAAAAAATGAAATATATTACTACAGAAGATGGAAAGGATTATTTACAATTGAGTGTTAAATCTTATAATAATGTTAATAAAACTGCAAGTGGTATATATAAGGGTACAGATGTTTCAGGTATGGTTCCTGTAAAGAATTTTAAAATTGAAGGTTCCTGTCTTGATCCTATTGTTAATGAAATCAATGATACAGCTAGATGTCCTAGTATTGATAAAACTTATTATTATTCTGATGGAAATTGTTCAAAAGCTCTTACAAATTGTTCAAATTTATCAAGCACAAATTGTTCAACTGGTCAGATAAAAAATTATTACAGAGATTCTGCTGAAAAAAATCCTTATCGTACGAGTGCTCATGCAATAGTTGATATTCTTGGTAATACTAGATATTTTGAAATACCACAACAAACTTGTTTTGTGTGTAGTGCTATTGATTCGGGAATAAATGGATCAGATTGTGCTACCATTGTAAAAGAGGCATTTAACGGAAATAAACAGAATTGTGAAGATACTGTGAAATCTTTAGTAACAAATCTTTCTTCTTCAAGAGTAGATCGTTTCTCAATGTATAAAACGGGAGTTCCTTGTTCTTGTTTAACTAAAATTGAAGGTTTATTGAGAGGACTTGGATGTAATTAGTTTATATTTTTGTTATTATTTGTATGAAAAGCACTTAAAATTTATTTTAAGTGCTTTTTTTTACTATTAAATAAAAGCGAATCGGTTAAATGGTTTCGATTCAAATATTAAAAAATATTTAAAAAGTGTTTACCTAAAGTAATATAATTAAAAAAAAGAGCCTTGAAGTGGTTAGTTTCTCAGCTCTTTAGTAGGATATTTAATGAAAAATCAAATGGTGCTACTGGTGAGAATCGGACTCACGACCTCACCCTTACCAAGGGTGTGCTCTACCACTGAGCCACAGTAGCAACTTAGATAAAAATAAAATATATTACCTTTAAAGTCAAGATTAATCTTGTTATTTATTAATTTTTATTTTATGTTTTTCTATGGAATAAATATTCTATTTTGGTATATTCCATAAAAGGATATAAAATATATTTGTTTTAATAAATGGGAGATTAAAAATGACTAAATCTACATATACAAATAATTATAAATGTTTATTAAATATTATTATTTCTATTAGAAAGAAACATAATATAACTCAGAAAAGTTTAGCAAATAAACTTAATAGTTCTCAATCTAATATAAGTAAGATAGAAAATGGTGATAGGCGTATAGATATTATTGAGTTTATAGAGCTTGTAAATGCAATAGGTTATAATCCTTTGTTGGTTTTAACTGAGTTATTAAAAAATTGGGAGTATAATAGTTAAAAAGTACTATGATTAACGGATTTTTAAATTTTGGTGGGAATTGATGGACTCGAACCAACGACCACCCCGTTATGAGCGGGGAGCTCTAACCAACTGAGCTAAATTCCCACAGAATGCATTCTATTATATGTTATTCTTTTTTAAATTGCAAATAAAAATTTCTATTTTTTATATATTCAATTTCTTATAATTAAAAATAACATAATAAGATAAAATTCTTTTAAGAATTGATTTATTATTTATTTTAACATAGAATTATTTTTAGATGTGGTTATTTTATATTGTACATATCTATAACTGAATTTAGTATCCTATAGGATATAATATGAAAGGAGAATAATATGAGTTTTTTTGGAGAATTCAAAAATTCATTAAAAGATGACACAGGCGATTTGGGTGGCAGATACTTTGCAAAGGTAATCGCCGAGGTGATAAAAGAAAATCCTTGGTTTCTTTCTATACTCTATAAAGATATTCCTGAAAAAGTTGATATAATAAGTGTAGAAGAGGAAACCTCATTTAATGGAGAAAGCGGGAAAAACAGACGAAATGATTTAGAAATTCAATATGTGGATAACACAAATGAACCTCAAACACTGTATATTGAAATAAAGTGGGAAGATAATACTCACGAAAACCAAATTTGTGACTACATCGACAATGTTAATAAGGAAACAAATGCTAAATTTTTACTTCTTACACTTAATGAGTTAGAAGACAGGGAGGATGATTTAAAGCTTATTAAAGACTGTGAAACAGCAGAAAAACTTACTTGTCCAGAGTTATATGAAAAACTTATAAGACATAAAAATTCAAAAAATAACTGGTTAATAAAACAATTTATTCACTTTTTAAAGGAGAACGCAATGATATATGAACAAAATATAAATAAAAAAGCTCTTATTCGTTTTATGAAAAATGCTATAGGCTGGGATCATAACGACGGTTTAGGTAAAAATCTTACACAATCAACAATGGATGAATATCCAACATTATTACGTGCATTACTTTCTAATGTTCATAAAGTAAGTTTGGAAATCTTTAAAAGATATAAAGATAAAGGTGATAAAGTTCAAAGTCCATATACAGATTTTTTCATTCAAAATAATTGCACCAATTATAAAGAACATCAAGCTGGACATTTTGCCGTAAGAACTGGAAATGGAGCCGATGAAGGAAAATTTATAATTCATTCAAGATTTAAGACTGATAAATATCTTGCATATGGTATTTTCTTTTATGTTCATAAGAATAAAAATGAAAAGGGATATTCTATTGATTTATATACTTTTGCAAACCTATATGGTTCTAATTCTTCAACAGAAGATATTTATAATGACAACAAATTTGACACATTTAATATTAAAGATTTGGATAAAGATGATGAAGGAAAGGAAATTATAAAATTCCCAGAAGCAAACAAATTATTAGAAAAAATTCAATCTAATATTGATGAAGTAGTAACTAAGGTTAAAAATATATTATAAAGTAATTAAGTTTTTGGTTTAGGTCTTTTACTATATAATATACATTGCACTTTGAATTTATTTTGCAATTACACTTGCGATTTGTTTTACCATATCGTTTACAAGTTTGCTTACAGTATTTGTAAACTCAAGGTATGTAGGACCGCATTTTTCATTCAAAATTACTCTTTTTTGATATGTATTTTTTGTTTTATTGTTTTGTATTGTATATATGGAATCAAGGGTTAAAGTTCCATTTAAAGGACCTCCGAGTTTATTTATTTGTATTGATATATTATAATCTGTTTTTTCCGGATTGATAAGGGGATTTGAAATTATCGCATTTGGAAGATAGGTATAAAAATCATTTGTGATTGTTCTTTCAAGTAATTTTCCAAATGGTTCTATCCATCTTTCTTTTTCATTTATTTGTAAGATAGATGCGTCTTTGTCCTCAATAATTATTTGTGATTTATCAAGATATGCTGGAATGTTTGGAGATTCCACTCCTATGGATATAGTGTTATTACTTAATGATTCAGAATTAATTGATTGTAGTGTGTAGTAATTTTCGGGTGTTGCAGTTGGGGCTGATATACAACCGGTTATAAATGCAAGTATTGTAACGAGTATTAATTTTTTCATTTTATTTTCCCTTTCCTCTTAAAAGTGCTTCCGGATGACGTTCAAGATATTCTGCCATATTGTTGAATGCTCGGCTCATATCTTTTATACTTATTAAAGTTTTATTTAGATTTATTAATATATCGTCAACACGGTTTGCATTATTATCCATAATGTCATTTATTTTGGTTAAAATATTATCAAATTTTTTGATGGTTTCTCTGATACGTAAATCTTGTAATCCCTTTTGTATTTCACCAAGTGATGACAGTGTGGTTGGTATTTCTAATATTTTAAAGTCCTTTGGTGCCCTGTATTCAATAGGTGTGTCCGGAAGTATTTCAAGTTCAATCATAAGAGAACCGGTTAGCAGACTTTGGGAGATAAGTCTTGCACGAAGACCTTTTTCAATAAGAGTTTTGATTGCTTCTTTTTTTTCAATGGCAGTTATTGCCCTTTTTATATGTTGGTTTGGATAAACTTCTGCGAAAACGGGAATTCTTACATCTAAATCTTCGGGATTTACGAAAAGTTCAATGTTTGATACCTTTCCTATTTCAACACCCTTGAAAACAATAGGAGAGCCTATGTTTAATCCCTTTATTGATTCATCAAAATACATGACCCAAACGTCTTCTTTTTCCTGAAAGAATTTTTTTATTATGGAATGGCCCGCAAGTCCCAAAAGAAGGAGTATGCCGATTATTACAAATATGCCAATTCTTTTTTTATTAGGTGTTTTTTTCATTTATTTTCCCCTTGTTAAAAATTCATATACTTGTTTGTTTGGTGGATTTTTTAGTAATTCGTGTGGGTTGCCACGAGCCAAAATACTTTGAGTTTCTTTTGATAAAAAGATACTGTTGTTTGCGATTGTGAATATTGAGGCAAGTTCATGGCTTACAACAACAATTGTTGTGCCGAAACTTTGATTTATATTTAAGATTAAATCGTCCAGTTGTTTGGAGCTTACCGGATCAAGTCCTGCGGATGGTTCATCAAAGTAGACTATATCAGGGTCAAGTGCCAATGCACGGGCAAGACCAGCACGTTTTTTCATTCCTCCACTTATTTCGGATGGATAAAAGTCCTGATAGCCGTCAAGTCCGACTAGTTTTAGTTTCATATTTACAAGTTCGTCTATGGTAGATTTGCTGTAATCACTGTATTGTTCAAGTGGTAATGCTATGTTTTCAGCAAGTGTCATAGAGCTGAACAGGGCACCGCTTTGATATAAAATACCGCAGTTTTTCATTAAATCATCTTTTTGTTGTTGGGTGGCGGTGGTAATATTAGTTCCCTTTATATAAATATTTCCGCTTATTGCAGGAAGAAGTCCCGTTAAAACTCTAAGAAGACTACTTTTACCGCAACCGGAACCTCCCATAATAACGAATATGTCGTGAGGTTTTACATCAAAATTAACCGAATTGAGAAGAATTTGGTTTGAATATCCTGTCGTTAATTTTTCTGCCTTTATTATAGGGGTCATTATATTCCCAACCTTTCAAATATTACGGTTATAATTCCTGTTATTACTATCATCCATACTATGGAAGAAACAACTGCCTTTGTTGTGGTTTGTCCTACACTGTCGGCATCTCTTCCACAATTTAATCCGTAATAGCAACCGCAGAGAGCTATTATTATTGCGTATGCAAGACCGTGGAAAAGTCCGACGAGGAAGTTTGTTGTTGTGAATGATTGTGTTGTATATTTAAGGTATTCCAAGCATGGTATATCAAGTAATATAATTCCAACGAATCCTCCACCAATTATTCCCATAATATCGGATAGTATCGTTAAAAATGGCATAGCTATTGTAAGTGCAAGAAGTCGAGGGATAAGAAGAAAATCAATTCTTGAAATTCCCATTGTTTTCATAGCGTCCAGTTCTTCGTTTACTTGCATAGTGCCAATTGTTGCAGCATAAGAGGAACCTGTTCTGCCTGCCATAATAATACCTGTCATAATGGCACCCATAATTCTTGTCATACCTATTGATACAAGGGTTGCAATGTAAATTTCCGCACCGAAAAGTTTTAATTGTATTGCGCCGACGAATGCGAGGATTAATCCTACCATAAAGCTTATTAATGATACTATGCCAATTGCCTTTGGTCCGCAATCATCAAGTGCAAAGAAAAAGTCTATTGGACGCATTACGACTGTGCCGTTAATGGTTCTTCCTATTGACAATAATGTTTGTTTGAGAAATTTCAGAACATCTTTTATTTTTGTGATAAGAATTAAAAAGGAATTTCCTATGTTTGATAGAAAGTCGAGTTTTTTTACCTTTGGAATTGATGGCTTTATTTGTGGTTTATTTACAAGAGACAGTAAGGTTATTAAATCTTGTGAAAAATTTTTATTTTCTATGTTTATATTTTTTTGTTTTGTTATTTTGTAAATATCTGTGATAAAAATTGCGAGTGTTGAATCCCAAGATTTTAAATTTATTGCATTTATTATAATTTTTTCGGGAAGTGGTTTTGTTAGTTTTTCTTCAAAATCCCTATATATTATATCGGAATCGATTTTTTCCCAAGTTGATGGTAGAATTATTTCCCACTTGTTATTTGTTTTTTTTATATCAAACAACTTTTTACCCTTTTTGTAAGTTTTTTATAATTATAGATATTTTTTATTTAAAAAGCAATTTTTATTTATGGGTATTTTAATTTTCTATTTGGCTGTCGAGTTTTTTTTCCATATCATTCATTATTTTTTTAGCTTCTTCCTGATTTTTTGCTTGAACTTCTATTGTTTCTGTTTTTGTAAGGGTTGTTGTTGCATCGGCAGATGATATGATTGCAATGCTTGTAGAAATAATTGCGATTAAAAATAAAATTTGTAAATTTGTTTTGTTTATCATAATAATTCCTCCTGTTTAAGGTGATTTTATCATTATGGTGGCACTAATTAAATAAGTTTATATTCTTTGTATTTGAAATTATTCTTTTGATTTTGTTTTTATGCGAAGTGTAAGGATTTTTATAAGATTATTTTCTTTCAAAAACAGTTATAGGATTTATGGATTTTGTTTTTTGGCGTATTTCAAAATGAAGTTGCGGAGTTGTTACGCGTCCGGTTTTGCCGACCGTTGCTATTGTATCACCGCGTTTTACTTTGTCGCCCTTTTTTACCTTTAATTCATCGTTGTGGGCGTATATTGTCATATAATCTTTGTCGTGTTTTATGATGATAAGGTTGCCTAAACCCTTTAATTCATTTCCCGCGTATGCGACTATTCCGTTTTCAACGGATACTACATTTGTGCCGATAGGAGCGGAAATGTTTATACCGTCATTTCTTTTTCCGCTTGTTTTGACTCCAAATTCAGAAATAACTTTGCCCTTGACAGGCCACATAAATTTTTGAGATGTAAGCGGAGCAGGGCGTGCGATAATTTTGTTTACGGTTTCCTTTGTTTGTTCGGATTTTTGGGTGTTTACTGTTGTTTGAATTTCGGTTTCTATCTTTGTTGGAGTTTTTATTTCGCTTTCAACTTGTTTTGCGGGAGTTGTCAGTTTTGGTTGTGTAGCAGGTGTAGTGGTTGTTTTTTCATTGGAAGTAAGTTTTACATCTATGTTTGAAGCAGGAAGAATTATTTTCTGACCTGTGATGATTATGTATGGTTCTTTTAAATTATTTAGTTTTACAAGGGAGTTTAAATTAACATTATATTTTCGTGAAATGGAATAAACGGTATCTTCCTTTTGAACTATATGAAAAGCGGTATTTGGCATAAAGATTTGTTGTCCTATGGAAAGAGTGTAAGGTGGTTTAAGATTGTTTCTTATGATTAAATCCCTTAATGGAACATTATTGTTTTTTGCGATGGAGTAGATTGTGTCACCTTTTTTTATTGTGACAAAGTTTATTTTAGGTTCCTCTATAAATGATTTTGTTTTATCAAGGTTTGTAATTACATTTGTTGTGGTTTTTACAATTTGTGCAGAGGTAGTTTTTTCGTTGCTTGGGATAGAAATTATTTGTCCTATTTTAAGTGTGTAAGGAGAGGATATTTTGTTAAATGTTGCCAAATCATAAACCTTTATATTTTCTGATTGTGCGATGGAGTATAGAGTATCCCCCTTTTTTACAGTGATTTTTTTTGCCTCTGTCGGAGAGATTTTTACTTCTTCGTTTGTAACTTTTTCTTCCTTTATGTTTTCAGGGGAGACAATTTCAATTTCGTATTCCGGTGTATTCCTTAATGCGGAAGGTATAAAAAGATTGTCGGTGGAGGAAATAAGTTCTTCCGATTGTGGCGGATTTGCAAAAACCTGATTACAACAATTTATTGGAATGATAAATGAAGTAACAGCAAGCAACAATTTTTTAAGATTTTTTTCTCTCATATTTTTATAATACTATATTTTTTTTATAAAATCTATATATTATTTTTTATTAAAAAATTTCAATTTTTGAAATATGGATTTTGTCGGTTTCTTTTTATCTTTCTTTGTTGAAATTTTCTTTGCGGTTGGTTCAAAATGTTTTTGCTTTGTAAGTATGATTGAAAGTTCATACATAAACATTAAAGGTATTGCCAAAAGTATTTGTGAAATTATGTCCGGAGGGGTAAGAATTGCAGAAATTATAAAAATTAAAATGATTGCGTATTTTCTTGCTTTTATCAAAGTTTGTCTTTCTAAAATATTAAATTTTATTAGTAATATTAAAAATACAGGTGATAAAAAGCAAAGTCCGAATGCGTTAAGTAAAGTTATTGTTAAATCAATATATTCTGTAATTTTTGCCTGTAAAACAAGAGGTGTTGCCATACCTTTGCCGTTTGCAAATGTGATTAAAAATTCAAATGTTTTGGGAAGGACCAGAAAATAACAGAATATTATGCCACATAAAAATAAGATAGGAGTTATCAGTAAATATGGGAAAAAGTATCTTTTTTCATTTTTGTAAAGGGCCGGAGTTATGAAAAGCCAAAGTTCTATTGCAAAATATGGGATAGAAATGAAAAGTGCCGATGAAAATGTTATGGAAAGTGTGGAGGTGAAAGCTTCTGTTATTTTTGTGTATATAAGTTTATTTGTGATGTGGTTATTTTGTAAGGTTGATATTAACGGATATGTGATTAAATTGTAAATATCATCTTTGAATGTATAGCAAAAAACAAATGCAAAGATAAAAAAAAGCAAAGAATGTATTATCCTTGAGCGAAGTTCTGTTAGGTGTTCTATTAATGGAAATTCTTTTAATTGTTCTTTTGTCATTTTGTTTTAGTTCTTTTTTTTGCTTTTTCAATTTTTAATTTGGGTGTTTTTTTATCAATATCATCGTATAAATCAAGTTCTTCTTGTTTTTCAATTTCAAGACGGACTTTTTCAATTTTATCGTGAAAAGATTCATAGGTTGCATCTTTTGTTTCATCAATTTCTTCTGTAATATTTTTAATTTGGGTTTGAATTTCGCCCATAAAACTTTTTATTTTTTTCCAAAATTTAGCTATGGCATTTACCACTGATGGAATATCCTTTGGTTTTATGAATATTACCATCAGTAGTATTACAAGTATCAGTTCGTTTAAACTTATGCCAAGCATTTTATATCCTACTCAAAAAGGTCAGTTTTCACATCTTCTGTTTTTGGTTCAGATACAGTTTCTTGACTTGTTGGTTCGGAAGCTTGGGGTTGCTCTTTTGCCTCTGATGATGGTTGTTCGTTATTATCTTGTGTAATAACTTCTTCATCTTCCTCATCTGATTCTGCTATGAGGGCAGTTGATACAACCTTTTCATTTTCAGCAGTTTTAAAGAGTGTTACACCCATAGTTTGGCGTCCGGCAATACGGATTTTGTTTGTTGCCAAGCGTATCATTTTTCCGCCGTCTGTTACCATAAGGATATTATCGGTATCAAGGACAGGGAATGATGAAACGATAGCCTTTGTCTTGTCCGCAATCTTTATATTTGCGATACCGGAACCGCCACGGTGGGTGATTCTGTATTCGTATGAAGATGTGCGTTTTCCGAAGCCGGTTTCACTTACGGTTAAGATGAATTGTTCCTTTGCCTCCATTTCCTTGTATTCTTCTTCGGATAGAGTCTTTGTTGTTTCAAGGACTTCTTCACCCTCTAAATCTTCGAATTCGGTATGGCGAAGAGCACGTGAAAGTTTAAGGTATGCGGTGCGGGTTTCTTGGTCAACATCTGTGTGGTTGATTATTGACATAGAGATAACCTTGTCGCCATCTTCAACTTTTATACCCTTTATACCGGTTGAATTACGGCTTTGGAATACACGGACTTCTGGAACAGGGAAGCGGATACATTTTCCACCACGAAGAGTCAAGAATACGTCTTGGTCTTCACGGCATGGTTTAACCGCGATAAGTTCGTCGNCTTCCTCATCAAATTTCATTGCAATCTTACCGTTTTGGCGAATGTTTAGGAAGTCGGAAAGTTTATTACGTCTTACTGTTCCCTTTGATGTTGCAAACATTACGTAAAGTTTTTCCCATTCGNTTTCGTCCTCCGGAAGAGGCATAATGGTTGAGATTGTTTCGCCTTGTTCAAGTGGAAGAAGGTTAATTAAAGCCTTTCCTACTGATTGTGGGGTGCAAAGTGGAAGTTTGTAAACCTTCATTTGGTATGCTATACCTTTGTTAGAGAAGAATATCACAGGTGTATGTGTGTTTGCAACAAATACATCGGTCACAAAGTCTTCTTCTTTGGTATTCATACCGGTTCTTCCTTTACCGCCACGGTTTTGAGCTTTATATACATTTAATGGAACGCGTTTGATATAGCCTGTGTTTGTAATTGTGATAGCCATATCTTCACGTGCGATTAAATCTTCCAAATCTGTTTCAAGTTCGGATGGAACAATTTCGGTTTTTCTTTCNGTGCCGAATTTTTCCTTTACTTCAATCAATTCATTTTTAAGGATAGTCATCAATTTTGTTCTGTTAAGAAGTATTGATAAGTATTCTTGGATCTCAAGTCCGGTTTGTTTGATTTCGTCGGCAAGTTTATCTTGTTCCAAACCGGTCAATCTGTGAAGTTTTAATTCAAGGATTGCCTTTGCNTGTGCTTCGGATAAACGATAAGTGCCGTTTACGATTTTGCTTTCCGGATCATCGATTAAGTCGATAAGNGGTTGCATATCTTCGGCTTTCCAATCACGAGCCATCAATTTATCCTTTGCATCNATTGGGTCCTTTGCATTACGGATAAGGGTTATGACATCGTCNAGGTTTGCAACNGCGATTGAAAGACCAACTAAGATATGAGCTTTGTTTCTTGATTTATTAAGGTCGTAGTTTGTGCGACGACGGATGACTTCTTCTCTGAATTCAATGAAAGCTTCAAGTATTTGTTTAAGGTTCATNAATTCNGGACGACCCTTGTTAATTGCAAGCATATTGATACCGAAGCTTACTTGAAGTTGAGAGTATTTGAAAAGTTGGTTAAGAACTACATCGCCGTTTGCGTCCTTTTTAAGTTCAATTACGACGCGGACACCTTGGCGTGAAGATTCATCGCGAATGTCGGANATGCCTTCAATCCTTTTATCCTTTACAAGTTCGGCGATTTTTTCAATCATAACCTTTTTATTTACTTGGTATGGGATTTCATCAACTATGATTGCCTGTTTTGTACGGACCTCTTCAAAATGAGTTTTTGCACGAATTATGATNGAACCGCGACCGGTTGTAAATGCACTGTAAGAGCCTGAAAGTCCGATGATAAGACCNCCGGTTGGAAAGTCAGGTGCAGGAACGTATTTTACCAAATCTTCCACATTCAAATCNGGNTTATCNATTATTGCACAGCAAGCATCAATAACTTCGCTTAGGTTATGGGTTGGTATATTGGTTGCCATACCTACGGCTATACCACCGCTTCCGTTTACAAGAAGGTTAGGGAAGCGTGCAGGAAGGACTTCTGGTTCCTTTGTTGATTCATCATAGTTTGGACGCCAATCTATGGTTTCNTTATCCAAATCGTCCACCATATAGGCGGCGGCCTTTGACATTCTTGCTTCGGTATAACGCATAGCAGCNGCACTGTCGCCGTCCATGGAGCCGAAGTTTCCTTGACCATCGACCATTGCTATGTTCATAGAGAAGTCTTGACTCATACGGACCATAGCGTCATAGATTGCNGCGNCACCGTGTGGGTGGTATTTACCCATAACNTCNCCGACTACACGAGCGGATTTTCTGAATGGCTTTCCGTATTCGAAACCGTTTTCCTTCATNGAGTAGATTATTCGTCTGTGNACTGGTTTTAAACCGTCGCGGACATCAGGAAGGGCACGGGATATGATAACGCTCATNGCATAGTCAAGATATGAGGTTTGCATTTCGTGAACGATAGGAGCAATTTTTATGCTTTTATCAGTATTATTTTCTAAGATATTTTCTTTATCCAATTTTATTCTCCTTTTCTTTTAAAATATAGGTTGATACTAGCAATTTTACCTTTTAAATGCAAGGAAAAAAGACACATTTTTTTGAAAAATTTTTGNTGTTTTTTAGATTNTTTTTTCTNTGTAAAATCAATGTGTTAAAAATGATTTTAAAATTGAATGTTTTGTAAAATTTTTTTTAATTTCTTTTTTGGAATTTTTTCTATGAAATTGTTTTGCGAATCGCTGTTTTTTTGATTAGATTTTTGTTATTNTTCGTTTATTATTTTTGTATTCAAAATATAGTTTTATCGGGTTATAATGTTCGGTGATATAATCCTCTATAATCTCTGGCCATTCAATTATTGTAATGTTATTGTTAAGGGAGTTATCAAAGTCCAGTTCGTATAGTTCGCTTGCGTCTTCTATACGATATAAATCGTAATGGGAGATGGTTCCCTTTGGGCTGTCGTAATTTTGCAGTATGGTAAATGTAGGGCTTGGNACATCAGTATTTTTATTTGTAAGATTTTGGATAAGGGAGCGGGTGAAAAAAGTTTTCCCTATACCCAAAGTTCCATAAAGAAGTATTATGTCGCCTTTTTTNAGTTCNGTTGCAAGTTGTGAGGCGAAGTTTTTTGTTTTAGTTTCTGTTTCTATATCTATGATATTTTGCATTTCATTAGTAATACTTGCTGTTCTTTTTCTTATTATCAAAGCTTTTGTTTCTTGTTATTTTGAAAAGTGAATCGCTTAGATTTTTTTCTGGTCTTATATTATATAGTGAAATTGTTGTTGTGATACCCTGTGCATCCTTTACCTTCCAACCGAGAAGAGATAGAGGTTTGTCTTGGAATATCATGGTGATTTTTCCTGATTGTTTTTCGTTTGGGACAGTAAGTTCTACTTCCAGTATATCATTATTTTTTGTTATGTTTGAAATTTTTACAGGTGATTTTTCATCAGTTAAGTTTATGTTGCCGTTTAGTATTATTGATGCGGGATTTGAATCAAGAGATATATATGAAATTTGATCCAACTTTTTATCAAAATAAACTATGGATGAGCCGTCTGCGACAAGNAGAATAGGGCTTTTGTATTCAAGTCTCATTCTTCCGGGTTTGTTTATATAAAACACACCGGAATCGGTTGCACCGTTTGAAGATATTTGTTTGAAATTCCCGCTTATGCTTTGAAGTGAGTTTATATAGGTTTCAATATTTTTAATTAATGTAATGTCGTTTGCAAGATTTGTGTTTGCAAAAGTTATATTTGAAAAAAGCAGTGCGATGAGCAGTAATAATGTTTTCATAATTTCTCCTTTAAAACTATATATTATTTTAGCTTGGTAATTTAATCAAGTTATTTTTGTGTGGAAATGTTTCACGTGAAACATTTTAGTTCTTTTTTGTGAGAATTGTGCGCTTTCCAGTGGAATCCGGTGCTGATAAAATTCCGTTTTGTTCCATTTTTTCGATTAAGGTTGCCGATTTGTTATATCCTATACCAAGACGGCGTTGCAAATATGAAATTGATGGGCGTTCAGCAGACAATATTATTTGAANGGCTTGATTGTATAGGTTGTCGTCCTTGTTTTCCTTTGTATCGGTAAATACTGTTTTATCAAGAAGACTTGGCGGTGCATCCTTTGTCGGTTTTTCNGCNGTAATGTTTTTTACATAGTTTGGTTTTGCCTGTGCCTTTATAAAAGATACAACTCGTTCAATTTCGTCNTCTGATACAAAGGCTCCGTGAATACGGATAAGGTTGCCACCCATTGCCATATAGAGCATATCTCCCTTTCCAAGCATAAGTTCGGCACCTTGTTCATTNATNATAGTGCGACTGTCTATTTTAGATGCTACGCGATAGCTTATNCGATTAGGNAAGTTTGATTTTATCGTTCCGGTGATAACATCGACTGATGGGCGTTGTGTCGAAAGGATTAAGTGTATACCGGCAGCNCGAGCCATTGCGGCAAGNCGGGCGATTGCTGCTTCTACCTCTTTACCGGCGACAAGCATAAGGTCGGCCATTTCGTCGACTATTACAACAATATATGGAATAGGTTTTATTTCGATTTTTCTTTCTTCCATTATTGGTTCGCCGGTTTGTGGGTCGAATCCGGTTTGGACTTCGCGGGTGATAAATTCGCCCTGCATTGATTTTGCCTTTTGATTATAGGATTCAATATTTTTTGCGCCAAGGGCGGACATATTGCGGTTTCTTTCCTCCATTTCACGGACTGCCCATTTAAGGGCTGCGACAGCCTTTATCGGATCAATGACAACAGGAATGAGAAGGTGTGGAATATCGTTATAAACAGAAAACTCCAACATTTTCGGGTCAATCATTATGAATTTGCATTCGTCAGGTGTGTATTTATAAAGGAGTGAGAGAATCATTCCGTTGACGCCGACTGATTTACCGGAGCCGGTGGTTCCTGCGATAAGTAAGTGTGGCATTTTTGCCAAATCTACGAATACGGGGTTTCCGCTTGTATCATTTCCAAGAGAAATTGGAAGTATGTGTTCGGTATTTTCGAAAATATTGCTTTCAAATTGTTCGCGAAGATATACCATTTTTCTGTGGGTATTTGGAAGTTCTATACCTATTTTATTTGTTCCTGGGATTACGGCAACACGTGCGGAAAGAGCCGACATATTTCTTGCTATATCTTCGGAAAGGCTTGTAATCCTTGATGTTTTGATACCTCTTCCAGGTTCCATTTCAAAAAGGGTGATGACCGGACCAGTTTTTATGTTGGTGATTTTTCCTTCTATACCAAATTCTGTTAAGATGCTTTCCAGCATTTTTGCTTTTTTAATATTGATTTCTTCATTATTGTTTATGTTTTTATCAGCTTTTACAGGGGTTAATAAATCTGTTGTTGGAAGTATATAGGATGATTTTTTTGTTATAATCCTTTTTTCCGTTTTCGGTTGTGGGGTAGGTGTTGGTTCCTTTAATTCCTCTTTTATTTGCGGAGTTTTAAGGAGTTTATTTCTTTTTTCAATTATAGTTTGTTTGTTTATTTTCTTTTTTAATATTTTTGTTTTTATAAATGTTATTGTATAGAAGTAAATTTTTATGAATTTATTTCTTATGACAGTTAATGAGTTTTGATTTAGGTTCAGTGCGTAATAAAGAGTAACTGTATTTATACATAAAGTTATTATAAATATGAATGGCTGGATATATGGAGTTATGTTTAATTTTGTAAGTAAGTTTTTTATATCTGTTTTAAGTATAAATCCTGTAAGTCCGCCCAAACCTGATTGGGTTGGAAAATGTTTTAGCATAATAATATTTGAAATATAAGAAAAGTTTAGTGATAAGAATACTATGCTTAGAATCATATAGGAGGAAATTTTTGTGCGTGAATATTTTAGAAATTCTTTGTTTATAAAATATCGTCCGAAAATGTAGATAAAATAATTTATAAAGAATGAAGAAATTCCAAAAAATTCGAACATAAATTTTGAATAATTTGCACCGATTATTCCGGTGATGTTTTTTATTGGAAAGGTTGATGATATAGCAAAGCTGTTATCGGTAGGGCAGAAGAAAAGTAATGAAATTGTGAAATAAACACTTAATATGATAAGAAAAATACCGAAAACTTTTTGACATAAGTTTATTAAATAATGTCTTATTGTTTCCGGTATAAAACTTTCTTGTGTTTTCATAATTATTTTGATTTTGCAGTTTTCTTCTTTTTGGAAGAGGTTGTTTTTTTCTTTTTTGAATCCTTATTATTTTTGTTTTTATCTTCCTTTATTGTTTTTTTGAAAACATTTATTCCTTCGGCAAAATTTTCCATAATTTTTGGGAATTTTCCTGCACCGAAAATCAGAATAACTATAATAAGTATTAAAATTATTTCAGTTGTGCCTATCATATCAGTTCCTTATTTTGTAACAAAGCAAGATAGTTGGTATGTTTTTAGTTGATTACAGATATTTGTTGCTTCGTCAGAAGTTGAAATATTTGAAACTCTTAATCTGTAATATGTTTTACCGTTTATTTCTGTTTTGCTTACAGTATGGGATTTACCGCCAAGTATTGCAGGATATTTTTTTGATAAATTTTCCCATTCATTTTGTGCGGCGGATTCGGAACTTGTTGATACCAATTGAACGTTCCAGATTCCCGTTGCAGGTGTGACAAGAGAAAGTTCTACCTCGCCTGGGATATTTGTTTTTGTTTCAATTATTTCCTTTTCTGGAACAGAAGGTTTTAGTTCTGATTTTGGTTTTGCAACAGGAGCAGGCTTTTTTGTTTCAGTTTTTGCCGGTTGCTTTGCAGTTTGTGGTTTTGCAGGAGTTTTTACCACAGGTTTTGCAGGGGTTGCCGGTTTTACAACAGGAGCAGGTGTTACCGGCTGTGGTTGAATTACCGGTTCGGTTTTAGTATCTGCCGGAATGTTATAAATTGTTGCGGTTTCGAATACATCTGGGGTTGTAGATGATTGATCTGTCGGTTCAATTTTTATTGGACCGGTTGGTTGTGAAAGTGTTGGAATTTCCGCGAAATTGTTTGTGTCGTGATTATCCTTTTTTGGTGAAAGAAGTAATACTAAAACTGCTGCGAATACGGCACCTGCACACACAGCAATAATTATATTCTTAATGCCGGTTTTATCATTTCTTTCACCGTAATTTATTCCTGTTGAAGATGTATTTGTATCTTCAAAGTTTTCTGATTTTATATCTCCGAAGAATTCGTTTTCTCTATCCATCATTTTTTTTCCCTTCTTAGTTTATGTTGATGTTTTGTATTATACTATAAAAATAAAAAATTTTCTACTATATTTTTTATTTTATATGTTTTTGTAGAAAATAATTATCTTTTTACAATTTTAGGTTGAAATTCTTTTTTCTTACGGAAAAAACTTTACATCTTCATTGACTTTTAAAAAGAATCGATTTAGTGTGTGTTTTACGTTCTTTATTTGTTCTAAAGAATGTTTTAATTTTAAAAATTTTGAGAGGAGGGAATATGAAACTTGAAAAATTGACTGTTTTAGAAAATGAATCGGGAGAAGTGCTTTTTGAATGTGCAGAGGATGCTTGGTTTTGGTATTGTAAATATGAAAAAAGAAATCCGTATAAAAGTAATAACTCCAATAAGGTGATTGTGCGTCCTTGTATGCTTGATGATATTTATTTGTCTGTGGTTAAATTGTATTTAGCAAAAAAAATAAGTGAAAGGCATCTAAAAACCCTTATAAAATATGGAAGATTGCAATGTCCTCCGGATAGTAGGATTAAGGATGAGGAGATGGAGGCGTTGTGGTGGGATGATGCTATAGATAAACTTGAAACAGTATTAAGGAAAAAGGGGATTGTCAGATGCGAAGATTTGGTTTGAATGCAAAATGGGATAATGTTTGGGTGGTATTTTCGCCCGTTACAACTTTATGGTATTTAAGATTTTTACGTGTCGGTTTTAAGCATTGTTTTTTAATTTTAGAAGATAACGGATATTTCTTTATTGTTGATCCTCTTTCATCAAAAATAGAGCTTATGAGTTTTCATATCTTAGGAGATAAATTGATTAAGGAGTTAGAAAATTGTGATATGAAAGTTGTTAAAGCTTTTATAAATGAAAATGTTCCTTCTTCTTGGAAATTTGGGATCTTTACTTGTGTAGAGGTGGTTAAAAGGATTTTGGGTATTTCTTCGTTAAGGGTTATTACTCCCTATCAACTATATAAATATTTATTAAAATAATATGCTGGATTTTTTTAATTCTTTTGTTATAATTTTAAATATATATAATAAATAAGGAGTATTATGTTTAATTTTAATTTTGGAATGCCTGATGTTTCTTTGATTTTTGATTATGTAAGTAATTTTTATTATTGGTTGCAAATGACTAATATCGGAAGATTTGTTATTGCCGTTTTTATTATGTTAATTGCTTTTATAGTGAAGGATTTCTTTTCGTTTTTGATTGTGAAACTGTTGAATTTTTTGGTGCTTAAAAAAATTACTTACGGACAAGAAAAATCATTAAGAGAGATAGGACAACCGATAGAGTTTATTCCTGTTGTTACAGGTGTTTATTTGGCTATAAATGTTTTAAGAATTCCTCATTCATTTGTTTTTTATACAAGGAATTTGTTGAAATCGCTTTACATCTTTAATATTACATGGCTTATTTATTCGTTTATAAGTCCTGTGGCGGCGATATTTAGAAAGACACATCTTGATAATACAAAGACGGTTATCATTACTTGGTCTGTTCGTATTATTAAGTTTCTTATCTTTATTATTGGTGCGTCGGCATTGCTTGAAAATTGGGGTGTTAAGGTAAGTACTTTGATTGCTTCTTTGGGACTTGTCGGTATGGCGGTTGCATTGGGTGCGCAAGATATGTTTAAGAATATTATTTCTGGTATGGCTATTATTTCCGAAAAGCGATTCAATATTGGTGATATTATAAAGATTGAGGATCCTGATAATCCTATTGAAGGAATTGTTGAAAATATTGGATTTCGTTCTACTATGATAAGAAAGTTTGACAGGGCTCCATTATTTGTTCCAAACAGTACTTTATCCGATGCGGCGGTTATAAATTTTTCATCACGAAAGTATAGACGTATTGAGTGGTATATTGCTCTTGAATATAGGACTACAGCTAATCAACTTAGATATATAAGACAGGAAATAGAAAGATATTTGATTGAAAATAATGATTTCGTGAAGCCTCCCGAATCAATTATGCAGGTCAGGATTGATAAGATTGGTGTTTCGTCTATTGATTTAATGGTATATTGTTTTGCAAATACCAATGTATGGGCGGATTGGCTTAAAATAAGAGAGGATTTAGTTTTAAAAATAAAGGAAGTTGTGGAAGAAGCCGGTGCAAATTTTGCTTATCCGTCTACATCTATTTATGTTGAAAAGGTTGATAATAAAATGGTTTCCAGAAAACTTTCCGATGATTTGATTAATAAGATAAAAGATGATAAAGAGAATGCTGATAAAAATATGTATTTATTTCAAGATGGAGATGTGTAGTAATGTCGGTTGTTAAAAAGTTTTTAAAGAAAAATATTGTTATAAATATAGTTTCTTTTGTTTTATTTTTGCTTGTAAGGTTGGTGCAACTTTTGTCTTGGACTACATATATAAACAGAAAGTCCTTAGTTAATTATCTTAAATCCGGAAAGCCGGTAATAATTGTTTTTTGGCATTCAAGGACTATGTTGGTTACGAAAGTTTGGCCTAAGAAATTTCCTGTGTATGGTATATTTTCGACCCATAGTGATGGGCGTATGATTGGTAAGATTTATAATTGGTTGGGAATTAAAAATATTTTAACTTCTTCTAAATCTACGGTAAGTGCAAAGGAAGTTGTTTTTAAGTTTTTAAAGCTTTTAAAAAGTGGAGTTTCCGCTGGGCTTACTCCTGATGGACCTTTGGGACCTGCACAAACTATTACTACAGACAGTATATTTTTGTTTGCAAAAAGCAGTGGGGCACCTATTGTCCCTTTGTATGCTTCGGCAAACAGGGTAAAGTTTCTTAATTCGTGGGACAGGTTTATGCTTGTGAAGCCTTTTTCAAAATCGGTTATTGAGGTTGGGGATTTTGTATTTGTTGATAAAAATGCATCCGTGGAAGATATACAAAAAATAAAGAAAAACTTAGAAAATGTTATGCGACAAAAAACAACTGAGCTTGATAAAAAGATGGGTGTGCATTCAAAATCATAAAAGTTGACTTTGTTTATTTTATGGTTTATTATCTATTATCAAAATTTATTATGGAGAGTATAAAATGAAATTATATTTATATAGACTTTTAACATTTTTATTAAAACCTGTTGTAAGACCTGTTTTGTTTGTAAGAAGGAAAAAAGGGTTGGAAACAAACGATAAAAAACGTCGTGGGGAAAGGTTTGGTTATTCTTCTGTAAAAAGACCTGAGGGCAGAGTTTTTTGGTTCAATGCTGCAAGTGTCGGAGAAAGTAATTCCATTATTCCTGTGGTAAATAAGATACTTGAAACATATAAAGATGTGTCTGTTTTGGTGACAACTACTACTGTGACGGCAGCGGATAATATGGCGAAAAAACTTGATGGGAAAAGAGCGTTTCATCAATTTTTACCTATTGATAGGCGTGCTTATGTAGATAGATTTTTTAATTATTGGAAACCTTCGGTTGGGTTCTTTGTTGACAGTGATTTTTGGCCTAATTTAATATTATCAGCGAAAAGTAAGAATATCCCTCTTATTGTTATGAATGGAAGAATTTCTGATAAATCGTTTGCAAAGTATAAGGAAAATCTTTCTTTCTGTAATCCTTTGATGAGTGCTTTTATTTACGGTTTCGGAAAATCGGAGGAGGATAGAAAGCGTTTGGAAGTGATGGGAGTTAAGACTACTACTTGTGTCGGTAATTTAAAGTATGCAGTTGCTCCGCTTTCATATAATAAAGATGAATTGAAAAAGTTGAAAAATGTTATTGGGGACAGACCTGTGTTTGTTGTATCTTCAACACATCCTGGGGAAGAAGAAAGATTGCTTTGTTCTTTTTTAAGTATTAAAAAAAGATATTCAAATGTTTTGATGGTGATTGCACCTCGCCATCCTGCTCGTGGTAGTGAAATAAAGGAGCTTGTTGAAGTAAACGGGTTAAAGGTTGCACTTCGTTCCGCTGGTGAGGTGATTAAGCCTAATACTGATGTTTATATTGCTGATACTATGGGAGAGCTTGGACTTTTCTATACATTATCAAATGTTGTTTTTGTTGGTGGTTCGTTTGCTCCTATTGGCGGGCATAATCCTATGGAACCGGCAAGACTTCATTGTGCAGTGTTAAGCGGTAAAGCTGTGCATAATTTTAAAGAAACATACGATATTCTTGTTAAGGAAAATTGTGTTGTTATGGTTGCCGATGAGGAAGATTTAGCAAGCAAAGTAAAGAGTTTCTTTGAACATCCTGATATTATGAAGCAATATATGAATAAGGCTTTTGATGTTGCAGAAAAAGAGGCAGGTGTTTTAGATAGAGTTATGGATAAGTTGCAACCTATTTTAGATAATATCTAGGTTTTTTGTTATGCAAGTTTTTTTATCTTTTGATAATTCTGTTGTTAAAAATATAGATAGGAATCTTTTCTTTAAAGTGGAGAATTATCTTATTGCTTCTGGTGTTGCATCTGATAAAGAAGATTTTGATGAGATAAAAAGACGACTTATAAATCCGCCTTATTTGAATCCTGATGAATTTGCAGAGGAAGTTTTTTATGTAATTCTTGCAAGTGGGTTTAAGCAGAAAATTGCAAAGCAGAAGTTTTTGGAAATTGTAACATTTATCAAAAACGGTGGGGATGTAATCCCGCAAAATTTGCTTCCTATATTCGGGAATAAAAATAAGATAAATGCTATTTGCAAGGTGTGGGAAAATCGTGAAAAATACTGTAATGGATTTTATGAATGTTCGGATATTCCTTCGAAAATGCTTTATCTTGCAAGACTTCCGCATATAGGTTCCATTACAAAAAATCATTTGGCGAGGAATCTTGGGATTAACGATGTGAAGTATGATGTTTGGATACAAAGGCTTGGTATTGCCCTTTACGGTGATGATGATATGGAGGTAAGTTTTCCATTGACTGCACGGGTAAAGGCGGTTTGTGATAAAGTTTTTTGTATGATTGAAAATGAAACAAACCTTCCACGTGGGTATATTGATGTTGTGTTGTGGAAGGCGTGTCAGATAGGTGTGTTTGAGTTTAAATAAGTCCTCTTTTTTTCAAATTATCCTTTATTGTTTTTATATATTTTTGCATAGTAGTTTTATCTTCTATATCATTACGGTTATAGTAGTTGAAGTCTTTGGTTAAGATTCCTTGTGCGGTTATTGTAGAAGCTCTTCCGCGATTTTTTTTGATTTGAAATTCTTCAAAACTTTTTCCCCAATAATGATTTATTCGTATTTTATTATGTGATATATGATTTGAATGACCGGTAATTTTCTTTCCGTTTTCATCTTTTGCAAGAATATTGCCTATGAATTCTGCATTGTGGGCACGCATTTTGAAAACTAATCTTGGATTTATGATAGTTTTGACCCATCCGTTTCTTTCAAAATTCTTTGTGGAATGTTTTGTAAATCGTTCAATGACAAGTCCGTCCGTTTTTGTTTTATGTCCGTTGTCGCCATAAATTAGCCAGTGGATAGAAAGTCCCGCCTTTGGGTGTATGTCATTTATTATTTCAGGTATAGTTTCTTTTGAAAGGGGGACTATGAACTCGTCAATATCAACAAATGCCATCCATTTGGTTTCGTATTTGTGGTTTGTGATAGAGTGGTCGTAGGCTTTTCCTTGTTGTCCTCTGCCTTTCCAATATGTATATTCAATTGTGCCGTCTTCTATGTATGACTTTAAAACTTCCTTTGTATTGTCGGTTGATTCATTATCATAGATATAGAATTTTTCAACACCTAACATTTTATGGTATTCAATCCATTCTGGAAGATATGGTGCTTCGTTTTTGCATATTGCAGTTAAAGTTAGAAAATGTTTGAATGTTCTTGTAGGTTCTAATTTAATGTCCTTTTTTATTTGGGATTTTGCTTTGAGATATTCTTTGACTAAACCTTCTCTTATTGCATAGCGTAGAGCTTTACTTGGGATAAATGTGCATATAAGTTTTTTCATAATTTTTCCTTTTTATATTAAAATTTTGTTAAAAAAACGATCGTTATTTTTGTGTTATTTAAAATAATATTATCCTTAATTAGGAAACATTGCAACTTGTTTTTATATCTTTTTGATTATACGCTATATTTTAAATTTTTTGTAAATTTTAAGGTTTGCCTTTTTAACCGGTCAAAAATAACGATCGTTATTTTTGGGAAAAAAGTCTGTAAAATAATACTTGTGTTTTCTTGCCATTTCTTGTATGTTAATAAATTATAGATAAAGGATTTATTATGAAATTTTTAGATCAGGCAAAGATTTATTTAGAGGCTGGTGACGGAGGTAATGGTTGTCTTTCTTTCCGTCGTGAAAAGTATATCGAATTTGGTGGTCCAAACGGTGGTGATGGTGGAAATGGTGGAAGCATTATTTTCAAGGCGGTGAAAAATCTTAATACGCTTATCGATTTTAGGTATCAGCAACATTTTCGTGCGGAAAAGGGACGTGGTGGCGAAGGAAGTGAGCGAACCGGACGCAGTGGTAAGGATTTGATTATAAAGGTTCCTGTTGGGACAGAAATTTTAGCGGAGGATAAGGAAACTGTGCTTGCCGATATGGTTGTTGATGGTGAAGAAGTTTTGCTTGCAAAGGGTGGACGTGGCGGTTTCGGTAATGCACACTATAAAACCTCTACTAATCAAGCACCGGAGCGGGCGGATCCAGGGACTCCCGGTGAAAAATTGGCGGTATGGTTAAGATTAAAACTTATTGCCGATATAGGGCTTGTTGGTTTTCCTAATGCTGGAAAATCTACACTTCTTTCTGTATTGACTGCAGCACGTCCGAAAATTGCGAATTATCCTTTTACAACACTTCATCCGAATCTTGGTGTGTTTTATGTATATGATAGGGAGTATGTGATTGCGGATTTACCAGGGCTTATCGAAGGGGCAAGTGAAGGTGTCGGACTTGGACACAGGTTTTTAGGACACGCGGAGCGTTGTCGTGTGATACTTCATCTTATTGACGGGACAAGTGAAGATGTTGTTGCGAGTTATAAAACTATCGAATCTGAGCTTAAAAACTATGGTGAAAAGCTACTTAAAAAGCCGGAAATTGTAGTACTTAACAAGATTGACAGTTTAAGTGAAGAGGAAGTATTGGCAAAAGTAAAACTTCTTAAAAAGGCATCTAAAAAGGAAGTAATTGCGATTTCCGGTGTTGCCAAACTTGGGCTTGAAGATTTGAAAAAAGCGATTGTTGAGGTTATGAAAAAGGAATGAAGTGGCGTATCGGTAAAATTTTTGCACAATTTGTTTGTGGTTTTATTTATTCTCAAAAATTAAGAAGAAAAGTTAGATGGAAGTTGGATCCTTGTTCTCCTGTGAATCTTATCAATTATTTTAGGAAGAAGTATTTGCCTCTTGTTTCTGTATCATTGACGGAAGGGTGTAGGCGTCAAGATGGTAGTGAATATATATTTCAATGTTGGTTGCAGGGGGTGGATAATGCACCGAATCTTGTTAAAAACTGTATTGAAACGGTTGATAAGTTTAAGGGAAACAAAAAACATATTATCATTACTATGGAAAATTTGTCTGATTGGATTGTGCTTCCTGATTTTATTTTAGAAAAGTATAAAAAAGGAAAGATTGGCAATGCTCATTTTGCCGATATTATNAGGGTTTATTTNTTGGCGAAATATGGCGGTTATTGGATTGATGCAACAATGCTTATGACTGCGGAATTGCCTAAGATTATTGATAATACGGAATTTTTTATGTTTCATTCATCGGGCAAATGGCATTGGAGTTTGATAAATAATTGTTTTATTCATTCGGTTGCCGNNCATCCGCTTATTCTTGCATGGCGTGATATTATGACGGAGTATTGGAGGCGGGAAAATAGGGCACTTGAATATTTTGTTTCNCATTTGCTTTTCAGAACAGTTCTTTTGAGAGATGATTTGAAAGCGGAGTTTGATAAAATGCCGGTTATTTTGCAAGATGATAATCATAAGCTTTCTTATTTTTTAGCGGATGAGTTATCTGAGGAAGAAATTATTTGTTTGTTGAAGTCTTATTTTATACATAANTTGACTTATAAATTGGNTAAAGATGTTTTTGATAATCCAAAAAGTGTTGCATATTTTTTAAGTCAAAGAAAATCTTAATTAAAACTATCAATGCAATCTTGTATATTGTCTTTTAAATTTTTGACTTTTGAAAGTGCGATGGCACTTGTGACTGTGGCACCGGCAGANGTTGCNGTGGTTGTTATATTCATTGCTTTATCAAGTGTTGTTGATTTTTTTAATGTGGNAGGTTGNGGTTCTGAGGATTCCTTTGTTTTTTCATTTTTGTTTNNGATATTTCCNGCGACATTTTTTATTNCACCGGCACCGGTTCCGACAAGTGAGATTGCGGCTGTTCCACCGGCCAAAGCTTGCATAAGTTTTATATCCTCATCGGATATATTTTTGCAAGTGTCTTCGCTTATAGAACGTTTTGNTTNAATTTGCTTTAATTCTGTTTTAGATTTTGTTAATTCCTTTTCTTTTTCTTGGATTTTCATATCAAAGTTGTTGTTTTGGGAGGTAAGACTTTGATTTTCAAGTTGAAGTTGGGTAAGTTGTGCTTCTAACTCCTCTGGGGTTTGGGCAAATGACGGAAGGGTTAGTATAGAAAATATAAATGTGATAAGAAGTTTTTTCATTAAAATGTTTCCTTACAATTTTTTACTTGTTTTGCAATTGTTGTTATTAAGCCGGTAGCAACGGTTGATGTTACGGTTGCGACGCCGGATGCGACAGTTCCAACTATGCTTGAAATGTTTGATACGGTTGAAAGAGTTTTNTTTTTCTTTTCTTGTTGTTCGTATGAAGTATTTTTTGCATNGACTTCACCTGTGTATGGATTGTTTTGAACGTCATTTATTTTTTCTTCGTATTCATTATATGTTTCGCTGTATCCTTGGTTTTGTTTTGTCAGATATTCAATTCCTTTTGTATCCAAAGTGTCAAAAAGATCATCTCCGGTTGGTGTGCTCAGATGATTTAAGGTTATTTTGTTATCAGCTATTTTATTGGATATTTCCTGTTGTTCATTTTTTAATTTTTGTATTTCTTCATTTTTTGCTTTTTCGGTTGCCTTTTCCACAGCCTTTTGATTTTGTTTATCGATTTGTGAGTTATCCTTTTGCATAAAGGAAGTGACNGTTGCAGTTGTGTTTGCGACAGTTCCAACACCAGAGGAAGCAACGGAGGCAATAAGCCAACCTTGGATTTCTTCCATNTTTTTTATGTTTAGTTGGGTGCANGCACTTTTGGATTTATTTTGTTTAAGTGTAATGGTTGCAATAGAATCTTTTAAATCACTGACTTCTTTATTAAGNTTATNAAGTTTTGTTTGTTTTTCGTTTATGTTATTCCTTATTAAATTATTTTGTGCGATTAATTGTTCAATTTCAGATTGAATATTTTCTGTATTTATTGTTGAAGTGATTGTTTGTGTAGTTGTGTCTTCGGCAATTTCAGAAATTGTATTTGTTGCAGTTTTTTCAGTAGCATTTCTTTTGAGGTTATTTCTTTTATTTATATTTCCTGTAATATTTCTTTTCCCGCTTGTTTTTCTTTGTGCAGAAGTGTTAGTTCCAAACATTATGAGAGATAAAGTTATAATTGAAATAGTTTTTAAATTGAAATTCCTCATTTTGCCNTCCTTAAAAATATATGTTTNTATTTTATCATATTTTTGGATTTTAAACAAGAGGAGATTTTTTTAATTACATTTTGAAATTTTCACCAAGGTAGACCTTGCGNACATTTGTGTTGCATACTATTGCATCAGGGGTACCTTCGCATAACACGGTTCCGTTATGAAGNACATAGGCACGATCGGTAATTTCCAAAGTTTCGCGGACATTATGGTCGGTGATTAAAACGCCGTAGCCTTTATCTTTTAAATGGAAAACGAGNTTTCTTATGTCGTTGACGGCGATAGGGTCAACGCCGGCGAACGGTTCATCGAGCAATATAAAATCAGGGTTTGCGGCAAGGGCGCGTGCAATTTCAAGACGGCGACGTTCACCACCCGATAGGGCGATTGCCGGACTTTCCCTTAAATGGGTGATAGAAAATTCGGCAAGTAATTCGTCGAGTTTTTGGTTGCGTTTATCTTCGTATGGTTCGACNACTTCCAATACTGCCATAATATTATCTTCGACAGTTAGAGAACGGAATATTGAAGATTCTTGNGGAAGATAGCCGATACCCTTTTGTGCACGGTGGTAAAATGGAAGTTTTGTTATGTTTTCACCGCTTAGGGTTATGGAGCCTGTGTCCGGTGTGATAAGTCCGGTTATACAATAAAAGCAAGTTGTTTTTCCGGCACCGTTTGGACCAAGCAAACCTACTGCTTCGCCTTGTTTTACATTGATTGAAACATTTTTTAAAACGGGACGTTTGGAGTAGCTTTTTGCAATATTTTTTACAATAATTTCTTTTATAGTTTTATTTTCTGTTTCCATTTTCTATCCCTTATTTTTTATCGGTGGAAAATACACCCTTTACCTTGCTTTCACCGTCCTTTGGAAGAACNCGAGCTATACCGNTTTTCATATTGTAAATTATTTTTCCGCCGGAAAGGTTTGCCTGTGTTCCCTTTTTGAAATACACATTTCCTGAGATTGTTGCAAGACCGGTTTTTGGATTGTATTCAGCAGTGTCACCGTATAATTCTTCTTCGCCATCAATAAGTTTTATGTTGCCGTTTGCAAGTATTTTTTTTAGTTGGTTTGAGGATTCATTTGTTCTTTCAAATTCAACTTTTATGTCATCAGCGAAAAGTGTNCGACCGGTGTTTATGATTTTTGCATTTTTTGCGGTGGCGTAATTTTTTGCCTTGTAATAAATCACATCATCCTTTGCAATTATTTCGCTGTCCTTATTTTTAAGGGTTGTTGGATTTGAAGCAGAAAACAGTTTTATAATTTCATTATTTATGTCATAGGTTAGTTTGTCNGTTGTTATATTTTCTTCCTTTGATATAACATTTACATTGTCGGTTGCGATAACCTGATATATTTTTTTATTGGGTTCTTTGTAAAAAGCCTCAATATAACTTGCCNTTAATTCATATTCGGGAGTTTTTGCAGTTGCATTTTCCCGCATAATGATTTTTTGTTCCTTTTGATTCCATTCCAGACCATTATCGGCGGTAAGTTCAATATCTTCCGCCAAAGCAAATGGTGGAAAGATAAAAAGGAACAGAATTATAAAAATTTTCAACATAATTAGCCTTTGCCTTATTTGAAATTTTATTATAAAGGAAAGATTATTTAAAAACAACAGTTATTTTTTGCTTGTCATATCAAGGAATTCTTGTTCTGACATAATTGTTATTCCCAGTTTTTGTGCAGTGTCAAGTTTGGAGCCGGCGGATTCGCCTGCAACTACTATGTTTGTTTTTTTGCTGACAGATGAGGTAGGGTGTGCGCCAAACTTTCTTGCCATGTCCTCGGCTTCCTTTCTTCCTATACTTGAAAGGGTGCCGGTAAAGACTATTGTTTTTTCAAATAGTGGGTTTGTTTTATCTATTTCAATTGTTTCCGGATTTTCAATTGTGATTATTGAAGTTAAGTCCTTTATTAGATTTATTTTTGTTTCATCANGCATAAAGTTTAATATGTCCATTGCCATAGTATCGCCTATGCCGTAAATGGAGGTAAGTTCTGCNAAAGTTGTTCTTTGTAAGGCCTCTATTGATTTGAATTTTTCGGCAAGGAGTATTGCAGTTGCGGAACCTACGCCAAAAATACCCAAGGCATAAATGAATTTATCAAGTTTTATGTTTTTTGCGTTTTCGATAGAGGTTGTTAAGTTTTTTATGGATTTGCTTCCGTATCCTTCTAATTTCTCTATATCATTTTTATGGTTAGTGATAAGGNTGAAAATATCGGTTGGGGATTTTATCCAGCCTTTGTCGTANAAAAGTTCAATTTGAGAGGANCCAAGTCCGTCGATATTGAAGGCATCGCGAGAAATAAAGTATTTTAAATATTCCTTTGTCTGTGCGGGGCAGTTTGGGTTTGTGCAACGAAGGGCGACTTCGTCCTTTTTTTGTGATATATGTCCACCACAAACGGGGCAGATTGTAGGCATTGTAAATTCGGTTGNGTTTGGTTGTCTTTCGGACAGTTTTACTTCCACTACCTGAGGAATAACGTCGCCGGCACGTTCAATTACNACGGTGTCGGTTTTNCTTATATCCTTTGTCTTTATATAATCTTGGTTATGAAGAGTTGCACGGGCTACCATTACGCCACCNACATTTACAGGGTCGAGTTCGGCAACCGGAGTAATCACGCCGGTTCTTCCAACCTGCAAGGTAATATCCTTTATGACAGTTATTGCCTGTTGCGGTGGAAATTTGTGGGCGATTGCCCATTTCGGAGCACGAGCGATAAATCCTAGTTTTTTTTGAAGGTTTAGGTCATTTATTTTATAAACTATACCGTCTATGTCAAACGGGATTGCGTGGCGTTCGTTTTCTATTTTGTGATAGAAGTCTTTTAACTCGTCATAGGTGTGGCAAAGTTTGTATATAGGTTGGATTGGNAANCCAAGTGATTTTGCGTATTCGTAAAATTCGGTTTGGGAGGTCCATGGTTTTGGNTCTGAAACTTCGCCCCATGCGTAAACTATTANAGAAAGGTTTCGTTTTTTTGTNATGTTTGCATCAAGTTGACGGAGAGAGCCTGCGGCAGCATTTCGNGGGTTTGCGAAAAGTTTTTCGCCGTGTGCTTCNTGATATTTATTAAGGTTTATAAAATCATCNTTTGACATATAGACTTCACCACGGACTTCTAATACAGNAAGGGTGGTTTCTATATGAAGAGGGAAGTCCTTAATTGTTTTTATATTTTCGGTTATGTCTTCGCCTATGGTNCCGTCGCCACGGGTTGTGGCGGATACAAGAGTGCCATTTTCGTATCTTGCATTAAAGCTTAGTCCGTCGATTTTGTATTCGGCGACTATATCAAAAGTTTCATTCGGAAGAAGGGATAAATCCTTTTTTATTCTTGTGGTAAATTCCTTTAAATCATCATCGTTGTAAAGGTTTTCA
This sequence comes from bacterium, assembly GCA_014803575.1. Taxonomy (GTDB): domain Bacteria; phylum Pseudomonadota; class Alphaproteobacteria; order Rs-D84; family CACZYB01; genus CACZYB01. The sequence goes on from JAAVBO010000003.1 coordinate 198,460, forward strand.
AGGGATAGCATTGGGACCTTGTGTGTGATTTTTTTGAANCCNTTTTTGACTTTGCTTCCAACTTTTTTTGATACAATTAAATTTCCGAAAAGGTCGGTTTGNGAGAGGTAGTTTTCTAACTCTAAGGCTCTTTTTTTCAGCTTATCATATTCGGCGTCGGTTATACTTGGGGCATCGTTTGTGTAATATTCTTCATCAAACTTTTCCAATTGTTTTGTAAGGTCTTTTAATTCTATTTTTATTTCTGATGTTGTCATATTTTCCGGTGGCAGTTTGTTCATTTTACATTCCTAAATTATATATTGCGATTATTGAAATTGATGCAGTTTCGGCACGAAGTATAAGATGTCCTAAGCTGATACCTATTGCAGGAGTTTGTTTTAGTATTTCAAATTCCTCTTGGGCGAANCCTCCTTCCGGTCCTATTAAGAAAGATACGGGTTTTCCCTTTAATTTTTTAAGTATTTCTATGGAATTTGTTTGTGCAGGTCGTTCGTCCAGATAGACAAGAGTTCGTTTTTCAAAATCAAAATTTTTGATTTTTTCAATAAATGATACAGGTTCATTGATTTTTGGTTTTGAAAGACGGCGAGATTGTTCAGTTGCTTCCTTTGCAATAATGTTTAATCGTTCAATATTTATATTTTTGTTGTTGGTGTATTTTGTGATGACAGGGCTTAACTCCTTAATTCCTAGTTCTGTTGTTTTTTCAATAACTAAATCTTGGCGATTATGTTTTATTGGGGAAAAGATTATTTCTGTATCGGAAATGTTTTCCTCTGTTGCTTTTCTTGTTTGATTTATTGGANTGATTATGANTTCTTTTTTTGTAATATCCTTTATTTTTGATAAAAATTCNCCGTTTGTTTCGTTAAAAAGGAGTATTTCGTCGTCAATTTTTAATCTTATGACATTTTTTATATAATGAAAATCGTCATTTGTAATATATAAATGTTTGTTTTCTTCTATTTTTTGTGGTATATATAATCTTTGTATAGTCATAATAAAGCCTTTTTTTATATTTTTTTATTATATAATAAATTTAATTTAAAAAAAAAANAAAAAAANNTGGTATAATGTTCCTAATTAATATATTAATGGAGAGAGAGTTGAAAATACAAGAATTATTTTTGAATATAAGAAAAGGTTTATTTTTATTATTTGTTGTATTTTGTGTGTCTTATCTTTTTGTCGCAATAAGACAGAATTTTGTTGATGATGGCTTTGTTTTGGATTATCCAGAGGTAGAGTTTAAAGGGGATTTATCAATAGATGTTAATTTGGCACTTGCTGATGTGCGGGATATCCTTAATAGGTATGGTGTGCTTTTGAAACCTAAAACTTTTTCTGTGAATGTAGAGGAATTGAAACGAGAATTTGAACAAGTTTCGTGGGTGAAAAATATTTCTGTGGTAAAGGAGTATCCGTCAAAACTTTTGCTTGTAATAGAACCAAAGGATATTGTTGCGTATATGTTTAGTGATGGGGAATATTTTCCTGTTGATGGTGACGGAAAAATTATACCTGCGAGTGTTGAGTACAGGTCCGGACTTTTGATTACAGGGGAAGGTGCAAATGAAAATTTGAAAGATTTTCTTTCGGTTGTAAAAAAATATCCTAGAATATGGAATAAAGTTGCTTATCTTCAATATATAAATAATTTGCGTTGGAATGTGTTTTTATATGATGTCGAAGATGGTATTTTGATAAAGCTTGCTGGTGATAATTTAGAGGAAACGTTGGAAAAAATAAACAAACTTGATATGGAGCAAGATTTACTTAAAAGAAATATTTCTGAAATAGATATAAGAGATATTAATAAAATACTTATAAAACAAAGGAATTTGTAAATGGCTTTTGATTATGATAAAAAAAGTGTTATAGGTTTTCTTGATATTGGGACAAGTAAAGTTATTTGTATGATAGGAGCGGTATCTTTGTCTGGAGAGACGGTTTGTCTTGGTATGGGAAGTTCTGTTAATGGTGGTTTTTGTAATGGAAAAATTACTGATATGGGAAGGCTTTCTTCTGCTATTGATGAGGCTGTCGCGGTTGCAGAAAAGAAAGCTGAATGCCATATTGATGAGGTAGTAGTTTCTCTTTCCGGATTTGAATTTAAGTCGTATTTTTTGGAATCAAAAGTTGCATTTAACTTTGAACAAGTAATTTCTGTTAAGGATATTGAGCGATGTGCAAAAAAGATTCCCGTTATGAAAAATATTGATGTAGACAATTATTCCGTTATTCATATTATTCCGATAAAGTATATTATTGACGGTAAGAAAGAGGTTGCGAATCCTTTGAATTTGTCAGCGACTTCACTTAAAATTATGTATCATATTATTGTGGTTGACAGTCTTATGATGACGGAGATGATTGAGGCTGTTAAAAAGTCGCATTTGAAGGTAAAGGATGTTGTTGCAAATTCTTATGCTTCGGGACTTTCCTGTCTTGTCGATGATGATAAACGTGTTGGAAGTATGATTGTTGATATAGGAAAGTCGTCTGTGTCCGTTGGAATATTTTTTGAAAATAATTTTGTGTATACTTTTTCGCTTCCTCTTGGTGGTGATTATATTACTAATTATATTTGTAAGAAAACCAATATTAAGTTTGATGAAGCAGAGCGTATTAAAATAAAGTATGGTGCGATGGAGCCTCTTCCTATTGATTATTCGGAATATGTTAATGTCGCGGTTATTTCCGATAACGGGGAGGAGGAGAATGTTGAAATGGTAAAGGCTGATATTTTAAATATTACTTATCCGGTTGTTAAAATGTTATTTAATGTTATAAAAAAGTATGTGGAGGATAAGGATTTTTCGCATTTTATAAATAGGGTCATTATTACCGGAGGAGGTGCAAAAATTGAAAATATAAAGAGAATTTGTGAAGATGTATTTTCTTTGCCCGTAAGGGTTGCAACGCCGTTAAAAATAAACGGAGTTGAGGAGGAGTGTCTTAATCCGTCTTATTCAACTTTGTTTGGTTTATTTGTTTTTAACTTTCAAAAATCTTCAACTGCATTAAGATTTAATTCCGATGTGAAAATTGATAAAGATGTCGGAATTTTGGGAAAGATAAGAAAATTTATAAATGATAATTTTTAAATTTGTATTGAATGATATTTTATGTTATAATATTTTATATAAAAATTTAGGAAAATAAAATGTTAGATTTAAAAAAAAATGATGTGATGTCCGTTTATTATGATAATTCTAAGTATAGTTTTTCTACTATATTAACTCCTTTCAGAAATGCTATACATAGAATTTTTTATATTTCTTTTTTTATAAATATTTTAACGGTTTTAATACCTTTGTGTATTATGTTTTTGATTGATGGAAAGTTTAATCTTTCATTTGATTCCGCTGGGATATTTAATATTGTATTTTTGGTTTGTGTTCTTGGGTTTAATTTTATATTCAGGTATGTAAGGGTCGGAATGATAAATTACATACTTTTTAATATAGATAATAATATTTGTATGAATATTTTGGATAAGGTGTTTAAGTTGCCTGCAAAAAAAATTGAAAAAAAGAAAGATGCTTTTTGGACTACTTTATTTTCTGATATTGATGTGATAAGGAATGGTCTTTCCGGTTCATATATCATAAATATTGTTGATATTCCTTTTGTATTACTTTTTATCGGAGTGATAGGAATTTTGCTTGGTAGATATTTTTTCGTCGTGCTTTTATTTTTACTTGTTTATGCAATCTTTATTGTATTTGCCTCTTATATTTTGGGAATTGTTGATGATAAGGAAAAGTTGGCGATAAAGGAAAGAGATGAGCTTGTGTCCGGTTCAATTCATAATCTTTCATCGCTTAAAACTATGTCATTGACTGATAAAGTTATGAATATGTGGTATGATTATCAGAAAAGTATTATTGATATTACTTATAAAAGAAATTATACATTGGATATTTGTTTGGTTTTGAATTTTGTGATTTTCTTTTTGGGATTGGTTGTATTTTCTTTGATTGGAGTTTATTCGTTTAATCTTCATAATATGAGTGTTGGAACTGTGTTTGCAATACTTTTGCTTTTTACATTAAATTTTTATTTGATAAACAGTTTTCTAAAGTATCTTCCTCAATATTTTAAATTTATTAATTCGACTGAGCGTTTAAGTCAAGTTATGGTGGAGCAGGTGGAAGCTTTAAAAAGTGATATGATTGAGGATGTGACTTTTGCGAATCTTGAACTTAAAGGGGTTAGTTTGGAAGATGCTCGTAAGAATGTAATTTTAAGAAATGTCGATTTTATATTTGAGGATAGTATAGTTTATGTCGTGCGTGCAAAGAATACTTTTGATACATCTTTGTTTTTAAAAAGTTTAATTGGTGGTTATGATATTTCAAGTGGCGAGATTTTCTTTGACAGGTATAATATTTCGAATCTTCGTGCAGACAGTCTTAAAAATTATATTCATTATGTCGGTGAGAATTATTTTATAATAGAGGGCACTGTGAAGGAAAATTTAAATTGTTTCTTATCTGAAAATGATGACAGTTCTTTTGCTGGATTTGTCGATTACAAAGCAGTATGCAAAATGTTTGGGCTTGATGATATAATTTCGAAACTGCCTAATGGCTATAATACTATTATTGACAGCAAAACTGATTTAATGTCGCAAGAAGAATTAAAACTTTTGAGTATTGCAAGAGTTTTTGTTGGCAATCCAAAGATTATGATTTTTGATCAACCTTTCTTAGGTTTAAGAAAAGTTTATAAAGAAAAGTTGTTGGAAATTATTGAGAAGTTTTCGACTGATAAAATTATTATTATTTCTACTTTGGAAAAGGACATAAAGAATGATATAGTTGTCAATATTGAAAATGAAAAGATAACTGTTTCGGTGGATAATTTGGATAACGATAATTCCGAAGAAGAGGATTCTTCGGAAAATAGAGCTTTATTTAGGCGAATTTTCAGGAAGAATTAAAATGAAAAAGAATAAAAAACTTTTGTCGGTAAGTATTACATCAACATCTTATTTTGATATAAAAAAGACTATTGATATTATAAATAAATCTGATGCAGACAGGATTCATTTTGATGTGATGGATGGTGTATTTGTGCCAAATATTACTTATGGTATGGATTTTATTTCTTCTGTTAAACCTTACAGTCAGAAATTTTTTGATGTGCATTTGATGATTATAAATCCTTTGCCTTATATTAAAAGTTTTTTTGTCTCAGGCAGTGATTTGATATCTGTGCATATTGAAGCAAAAAATTGTCTTAAATCTTTGAAACTTATCAAATCTTTGGGAATAAAAAGTGGGGTTGTGATAAATCCTAAAACCTCATATAAAAAGATTTTAAAGTATTTGGATTTTGTTGATGAAATTTTGGTAATGAGTGTTGAGCCTGGATTTGGCGGGCAAAAGTTTATTGAGAAAGTTGCTGATAAAGTTTTAAAAATTTCTTCTCTTGTAAAGAAAAAGGGAAAAAATATTTTGGTTCAAGTTGATGGCGGAATTAATTTTGAGACTGCAAAAAAAGTGTTTGAAAATGGTGCTAATTCTGTTGTCGTCGGAAGTTTTTTATTTAAGCAAAAAGATTTTAATGATACTGTTTTTAAAATTAAAAATATGTAATTTCTTTTTTTATCTTGAAAACTAATCTTAAATGTAATATTATGAAAATATGTTTAGATTTTTATATCTAAATTAGTGTCCAAAGATGGATGCGGGCTGTCGCAAGCCTTAGTAATATCGGTGCTGGAAAGCACTTAAAGTCGTATCCCCGTTGTTGGGGAGCTTATGGTGCATGTCCAGAGAATATGTCTATACATATTTTTAAAGATCATAAGAATCATTGATATTACTGATTTGCGAACTCCCCGCCTGTTGTGGATGCGATGGGATAATAAGTTTTACGATTTTTATCGTGGAACATAACAATAGGAGAAAGAAAATGAACGGCAAGTTGACGTTACTTGTGCCTACATTTGTATGTATGGCTTTATTATCAGAAGGGGTAAAATCACAAACATTAACAGAGATATTACAGAATTACTGTGTTCCGAATTCTTGCAGTAATAACAAGGCTACATACACTAATGGCAGGTGTGAGTGTGGGGCTTGTGGGCTTTATTACGA
>JAAVBO010000004.1 GCA_014803575.1 bacterium
AATATATAAGATTTGTTCATTTTCTTCATTTTATTTTTTCCTTTCGTTTTGTTGTTAATATTCAATCCCTTTTGGGACCAGTCAGGTAATCTCGCAACGCAAACTAAACTCCTCACTATCCCCGTTCGTCGTTCAAGTTTTTGTATGCTCGGTTTCCTTTCGTTTTGTTGTTAATATTAAGTTTTGTTAGTTAAATTTTTTTCGAGTAAAGTAATTCATACACTCCCCCTCTTTGTCACAAGGCGACCCCCGTACCCCCCTCTGGGGGTCGCCTGTAATTGTCTTCGCAATTACTTACTTGTTGATTTTCTTTCATTATTGTTTCTCTCCTTTCGTTTCTTATAATTTTTCCCTTATCAGCAGGTGGGCGCCCTCCGCCCCTTCAGGGCGCCCACGGTCGTTTCACTCCCATTGTGCTGACTTATTTTTTCCCATTCAATTGCTCTCCCATATCTTCATCATTCATCAAAGCCGAAAGGCTTTGGGCACACCCGCAAGGGCGGGGGTCGGGTGTGCCTCCACAGACTTCAAGTTTTATAAACTCTTTCATTATTTCTCTCCATACATTCTCGGGAGGGAGGAAGCGAAGACCATGAAAATACTTCCTCCCATATTCTTACTTGCAACTGGATAATGTAACCTTGTAATACCCAACTCCACAGTCGGTAGCCCCTACCTCTACCACACCGTAACTGCCTACACCACAATCCGGCTTTTTACACTCCGTAGAATATCTGTCGTCTACATAAGTCCCTGCAGGACATTCCTTACAAGTCCTCGTGGACTTATCATAATAAAGCCCACAAGCCCCACACTCACACCTGCCGTTAGTGTATGTAGCCTTGTCATTACTGCAAGAATTCGGAACACAGTAATTCTGTAATATCTCTGTTAATGTTTGTGATTTGGATTGTAAAGATAAGGTCACGCACATAAGTGCAGACACCAATATTGTTGATTGCTTTTTGTTCATTTTCTTTTCCCTCTATATTAAAAATCCCACATATCAGAGATAGTGGCCGGGCAGTTCAGAAACCATATCAGACAATGATTCTTGCGACTTTTAGAATATAAAGAATATACTCCTGTTGTATAATCACAAGCCACCCAACCAAAGGTTGGGCAGTTTAGGTATAAAGCAAAAAAAAGATACTCTGAGAGTATCGTTTATATATACCTCGTCTGATAATAAAGAGTTCTGACACTCCCGTATCATCTCTGATACTAATCTTATTTTCATAAGACTGATTTTATAATACACTCAATATAAATTTTATTCAATAAAAAAATCCCCCTTTTTAAAAGAGGGATTTGATTAACAATTTTTTACTTATTCATAATCGGCATTGGTATAAACTTTTTGCACATCATCATTGTCTTCCAAAGCCTCAACAAATCTGTCAATTTTATCAGCAGATTCGCCACTTACTGCAACAGTAAGTTTTGGTTGCCANATGATTTCAGCCTTTTCCGGTTCACCAAATTTTTCCAACGATTTTGAAAGATTCGCAAATTCAGGAATAGAACAAGTAATCATATAATTATCATCATCTTCCTCAACATCAATTGCTCCACCTTCTAATGCTGTTTCAAACACAGTNTCAAAATCAGCCACNGATTTTTTGTAAACAAACAAACCTATGTGATCAAAATTAAATGACACAGAACCTGTTTCCCCAAGATTACCTCCATGCTTTGAAAACAAAGCTCTTACATCAGAAGCACTTCTATTTTTGTTATCGGTTAAACATTCCACAATTACGGAAATTCCNCCCGGAGCATAACCTTCATACCTGATTTCCGAATAATCACCTTCACCACTTCCTGGAAGAGCCTTCTGTATAGCTCTTTTAATATTATCGTTTGGCATAGATTCTTTTCTTGCTGCCAATACAGCCAACCTTAACCTAGGGTTCATATCCGGATTCGGATCCCCAAGTTTTGCTGCAACGGTAATTTCCTTTGCAAGTTTAGTAAATAAATTTCCTCTTTTTTTATCCTGGGCACCTTTTCTATGTTGTATATTCGCCCACTTTGAATGTCCTGACATTTTATATATCCTTTTTTTATAGTTAAAATTAAGTTTTTAGAATTGAAATTAAAAATTACTTTTTGGGGTTTGGCTTTTCTTTAACCTCTGATTTCGGTTTTTTATCAGCCTTTACCTTTGGTTCCTTTGGTGCCAACTTTTCAAGGGCAAGCTCCAAAGTAATAGTTTCTTCCGTCGCAACATTTGTTGGAATAGATGCAAAAACTCTGTTATGTTGAACATACGGACCATATCTTCCGACTGAAAAATAAACAACNGGTTTNTTATCNGCCGGATGAAGTCCCAATTCTTTACCCTTTGGCTTTGCAACTGCACCCTTCAAAAGCTCCTGNGCAGTCATAATATCAACAGTAAATAAATCCATATTAGCAGGCACATTTTTGTAAATATCACCCTTTTTCACATACGGACCAAATCTACCTATACCAAGAAATACTTCCNCACCATCATCAAATCCTATTGATTTTGGAAGNGAAAGTAAAAACAATGCCTTTTCAAGTGTCAACGCATCAATGGAAACATTTTTTGGNATNGAAGTCCTAACCGGACCTCTTACATCACCCTTTACCGCCTCACCAAGCTGTAGATAATCACCATAAGGTCCTTTTTTAAGATAAACTTTTTCACCCTTATCATTCTGTCCCAAAATCTGGCCATCAGATTTTACAGATTCGCCATTATCCGATTCGCTTTTCACATCATCATTTAAAATAAGCGGTTTGGTATATTTGCATTCCGGATAGTTTGAACAACCGATAAATCCACCGAATTTTCCAAGTTTAATACTTAAACGTCCGTTTTCACAATCAGGNCACTTACGACTGTCTTGACCATCTTCACGCACAGGNAAAAAGTGAGGAGCCAATTCCTCATCAATCGCATTTGTAATTTCCGTCATGGTCAAACCGTCGGACGCTTGCACCGCCATATTAAATCCGCTCCAAAATTCNGAAAGAACATTTTTATAATCCTTTCTTCCATTTGATATTTCATCAAGCTCATCTTCCATAAATGCGGTAAAATCATATTCTACATACTTTGAAAAATATTTTTCAAGGAAGACTGATACAACCCTACCCCTTTCCTGTGGAACAAATTTTTTCTTTTCCAAAACTACATAATTTCTTTCTTGGATAACCGAAAGAATTGATGCGTAAGTTGATGGACGACCAATACCCAACTCCTCCATTTTTTTAACCAAAGATGCCTCACTGAACCTTGGTGGNGGTTGAGTAAAATGTTGTTCAGGAGTAATNTGATCTTTTNNAACACTCATCCCCCTCTGTCATAGTAGGNAGCATTTTATTTTCATCATCATCGGAGGAATCATCAACATCTTCCTTATAAAGTTTCATAAACCCGTCAAACGCAATCATGGAACCATTTGCCCTAAACATAGAAGTTCCGTCACTACCGACGATATCCGCCGCCACTAAATTAAGTTCTGCAGGCACCATCTGACACGCAACAGTTCTCTTCCAAATAAGTTCATAAAGTTTGAACTGATTCGCATCCAAATACGGCTTTACCATAGCAGGAGTTTTATTTGCATAGGTTGGTCTTATCGCCTCATGGGCCTCTTGTGCATTCTTACTTTTATTATCGTATGATACAGGATTTTTCGGTAAATAGTCATCACCGAAATCTGACTTTATCATATCACGAATAACGACCAAAGCCTCTTGCGACAAATTAACGGAATCGGTTCTCATATAGGTAATCAAACCAACAGTTTCCCCACCTACATCAACACCTTCGTAAAGTTTTTGTGCAATTTGCATAGTCTGTTTTGCAGAAAATCCCAACTTTCTTGATGCCTCTTGTTGCAAAGTGGATGTAGTAAACGGAGCCACAGGCTTTCTTTGTTGCTTTTTTCTTTCAATATTTCCGACATGATAATCTTGGGAAGAAAGTTTTTCCACTATCTCACGAGCTTTCTCCTCATTCGGAATATCAAACTTATCTAACTTTGCACCGTCAAATGAGAAAAGTTTTGATGAGAAAACTTTTCCCTCATCTGTTTTAAACTTACCTTCAACTGACCAATACTCTTTTTTTACAAAGGTTTCAATTTCACGTTCCCTGTCACAAATAAGCCTAAGTGCAACCGATTGCACACGACCGGCGGATTTACATCCCGGTAATTTTCTCCATAACACAGGTGAAAGTTTAAATCCCACCAAAAAGTCAAGTGCGCGTCGTGCCAAATAAGCATTAACAAGTTTATCATCAATTTCCCTTGGCTCGCTCAATGCCTTATTAACCGCACTTTTTGTAATTTCATGAAAGGCAACTCTATGTATAGGTTTATCAAGCTCCCCACGTGATTTTAAAATATCCACTATGTGCCAAGAAATGGCTTCTCCTTCTCTATCAGGGTCGGTTGCAAGATAAAGTCCGTCAGACTTTTTAAGATATTTTTCTATTTCCTTTATCTGCTTTTCTTTATCTTTCATAATAGCCCATTTCATTGCAAAGCCATTATCGACATCAACAGCCCCGTCATGCGGATCCAAATCACGGACATGACCAACTGATGGAACAACAACAAAATCAGAACCAACATATTTTGATATAGTTTTTGATTTTGCAGGAGACTCAACTACCAAAAGTTTCATAAAAATACCTCATTTATTAACTATAATATAAAACTCCATTTTGAAACCAAAGTCAAACCAAAAATTTTATATATTATAATATATAAGGAGTACAGTCTCACTACTTTTCTGTTAATTTAAATTCGATTCGGCGATTCTTTTGAAGCGATTTTGCGTCCACCCCCATTACCAGCGGATGAAATTCCCCAAAACCGGTTGCCGCCAATCTGTTTTCAGGAATACCTTCGGAAATTAAAAATTTCACAACTGAAATAGCCCTGTCAACCGACAATTCCCAATTCGATAGATACTTCCCGTTTCCTTTTTTAATAGGTGTTATATCCGTATGTCCGTCAACACGCAAAATCCAATCCATATCATCGGGGAATTTTTTCATCGCATCCTTTAAAACATTTGCAATTTTACGAAGTTCTTCACACCCCTTCGGGCCAATTTCCGCCGACTGCTTTTCAAAGAAAATTTCCGAAGGCATCACAAATCTGTCACCTTCCATCACAAAGTTATCATTACCGACAAGAGCCTGTGATAACTCTTCAAAGAAACCTGAACGCACTTTCCAAAGTTCCGCAGTTTTGTTTGCCAACGCACGATTAAGCTTTTTACCAAGCTCCACAATCTGCACTTTTTGCCATGCAATATATTTATCCGTCGCATCAAAAACATCATTTAACTTTTGCATTTCCGTTGTTAATTTTGAAACAGTATTTTTAAGATTCGTTTCATTGTTCTCTAACGCCTTTATCTGATTTTCCTTCTTAATAATATCACCTTCCATTTGAAGAATAAACATATTAAGTTCCGCAACCTTGTTTGCCAAACCTTCGTTTTTAATTTCTTCTCGTTTAAGGTTATTTGATGTAAAATCCAAAGTATTGGTAAGCTCCTGCAATGCCTCATCTTTTTTTCTGCTTTCTTCTAAAACCTTACCGCTGTTACCTTTAATCGCTTTTATATTCGCAATCAGTTTTTGATTAAGGTTATCTTTATCCTCAACCATTTTTTCAAGCTGGGCAATCCTGTCATCTTTAACTGTCGGATTAATTGCGGTTGAAATAAAGTTAGTCATTAAAAAGACAACCACCATAAAAAGCATTAATACAAAAAGATTGCTCATCACATCAACAAATGATGGCCACATGGAATTAAAGAAATTGTCCGAGTTTCTTCTTGACATTTTTACCTTTGGTTATTACAAAAATTATTTATTGGACTGGAACAATCAGCAATCATTCTTTGAACAATCCTAAAAAATTTTGGACTACCTTTTATATTAAATGAAAGATTCATTATATCATCGGCTCTCATTTTAACAATATCGGATAAAAGAGTTTCTTCACCATACTCACTGATACTTAATTTTCTATCAACAGCAATATATTTTTGAATATGATTATCATCTAAATATTCTATTATCTGATTTGCGGTATAAAAGGCATTATTATCCATTCTGTCATACATATTGTCCCAATAAGTATTATCTTTTATATCAGAAAAGTATACCATATCTCCAACAATAGATTTTATTTTTCGCATTTTATTTATCCTTTTCAAGTTGTGATGCTTTAATAAGTCCAGGCAAAGTCATACTTTTATCTTTAACCACAGAAATACGTCTTCTTTTAAATTCATCATTAAGGATAGATATTACAATACCATTTTTATCACCTTCTATATTCTTTTTCAATTTAAGCAATTCTGCTTTTGTCATAGAAGATAAAATATTTCTAAATGTATCAAATGTTATTTCATTATCAGACGAACTTCCTGTTTCATTAGGCACCAAATAAAAACATTTATCTTGTTTTCTTCTGCTTAATTTTTGCGTATAAACTTGTATTATATTATTTTCAAAAGATACACAATTAACAAACATAACAACATATCTATACATAATAAACCTCCGTTATTTTTTATCTTTTTTTGTTTCACTGCTTGTCATAGCAACTGTTTTTGCAAGCAATCTTATATCAGACGATAATTTTTCAGTCATATCTGAAAGTCCCAAATCCATATTTCTGATATGATCTCTGGTTTTGTCATCCATACCAAAACCGGATTTTGAAATTTTAACCAAATCATTAAGAACAGGATAAAGCTTTTCTGGAGCCACCGAAATTTTTTCCATAACTTTTAACTTTTCTTGCATCTGAGTTGCAAGTTTCGAAGTTTCCTCCGCCATTACAGCAATTTTTCGTGATATTTCAGCATTATTATCAATAGATTTCATAACTGTCTTTTGTAACTTATTTATGTTATCTCCAGTCTGTTCCAACATAGCTTGAAGATATGTAATAATAGACCCGTCTCCGCCTTCTGCCAAAGCCGACGCGGAAATAATCCTTGTATACCTTGTCATATTTTCTTCTAACTCGTTATAAAAGAAATGTTGAGCAAGATTCGTTTGAAGTTGCAAAAATCCCAATATAAGCGAAGAACCAAGTCCGAAAAGCGATGTTGAAAATGCTGTTCCCATACCGGACAAAGGTTTTGAAATATTCGCTTTCAAACTTTCAAACATAGCACCGACATTACCACCCACAATATCAAGATTACGAACCACATCACCAACAGAACCAATTGTTAAAAGCAACCCCCAAAATGTACCAAGAAGCCCCAAAAACACCAACACACCAGAAAAATATCCGGCCGATTCCTTGTAATCGCTAAGCCTTGAATCCACAATCCCAAGCAAAGTTCTCATTGTGCCGGCTTCCATATATGGTTTATGCGTTTTCCTATGCTCTTTTAAAAGAAATGCAACAGGAGTAATAATATTTGGAACTTTCCCTTTATCTCTACCGGCAAAGAAATCATTTATCCAATCGACATCACCTATCAACATAACTGTGTTTCTGAAATTAATAAAAACACCAAAAACAAACACCATCAAAATAAATGAGTTTAAAACTTTATTGGAAAGAAAAATATTCCTGAGTGTCGGTGCAACAAATGATATTAAAATAAGTATCGCCACCATAAACAAACACATTCTAATAAAAGACATATAAAGTCCGGATTTACGAACATAAATGGCCTCAGGATTTATATCACTTTTCAATTTCTTTCTAAACATTTTATACTCCTAAATATAGTCTTTATTGACAAAATACAATTTTAGGAGATAAAAGTCAAGTAAAATGTTAAACACAAAAAAAGTAGCGTCCACACGAACGCTACCGTTACTAAACAATATCATATTTTTATTTTACAAAGTCCAAAACAGGGCAAGGATTTTTCGTCTTATCCTTTTCAAATATATTATTCAACTTTTCAGCTATACTTCCATAAAAAGTAACTTCTCCATCAATTCCATTATATGAACACTCTGATTTAAGTTTATTCTGTCCTGTTGGATATATATCTCTTCTATACCTAGCATTATCAAAGTAATACAATTCAGTAACCGAGTTATTTTCTTTATCAAATGGAGTTGCTATAATTGAAATTTTAACACCATCTTTATATGTTTCTACGCTATGTTCAACATTTCCACCATCTTCTTTCATATAGAAATATTCAGAAACACCATCTCTCTTACCATTTTTCAAACTTACATGAGATGTAATTTTATCTGGATATTCATCAAAATGATATATTGCAATACCATTATATGGCTTTCCATCTTTGTCATACCTTACCCAAATATCATTCCTACTTCTATCAAACTCACTTTCCTTCTCATTATAATCCTTATATGGGCGTTCACCTTTTAAAAGAAAACTTCCGTCTGTATCATAATTCCAACTTTCAGATTTCAAGTTCATTCCACCTTTCATAAAAGAACTTTTTACACCGGTTTTATAATAATTCACACCAGTATAACTAATATCATCATCTTTAATTAAATCTATTTTTCTATCATAATCTGAGGAAAGCTCGCCTGTCTTGAAATAAGTTTTAGAAGTTTCCCTGCTTATAAGATTTTTTGCATCTATTTCAGTTGCCGAAGTATATCTAACATTTCCATTTTTCCAATATGAAATATACTTTACTTCAAATCCGTCCTTATAATATGTATAGGAATCACCATACTTTTCACTATTAGAAGCGCTTTTAATAACACCAGTTATAAATTCACCACTTTCTTTTTCACACTTTCTGATAAAACGATTTTGATTATTTTTTTCACCGCAATCTTTTGTATTATCATAAGTATAAAGTTTATACCCTTCAATATGTTTATCCTTTGCCGATTCGCTTTCTACTTTTGCAGAATCCACCATTGAACAAGCCGATAAAAGAGCTACCAAAGATGTTAAAATTTTACTTTTCATTTTTCCTCCTTATTTGTAAGTTAATATTAAATTTTAACATATTTAATAATAGCATAAAGAGACAAAATCCACAAGGAAAAAATCCCTATGGGGGGGGTAAAACACCTGTAAATTCAATGAGTTATACAGAGTCAATAGATTTGCATAAAAATATTTTTTTACTCCTTCAATAAAAAAATCCCCTCAAAGGAGGGGACTTTCACTAACAAAAAAGAAACTAAGCTTTTATAACACTTACCAAAGTTGTTGCACCTTCTTTAAAGATAGATTTTGAAGTAGCAGTTCCCTTACCGAATGTAAGAACTAATTCATCACCATCTTTTGCAAGCTTAAGTTCTTTTGCAATATTTCTTGATAAGTCGTCAATCTTATCGCTATCTGTTGTTTCAACAATCTTTGGAACAACACCCCAGCAAAGAGCAGTTCTTCCAGCAACTTTATCTTCTGTTGTCACAGCAACGATAGGAGCATTTGGTTTATGTTTTGAAAGATTGATAACTGTTGTTCCACTTGTTGTATATGCGAACACAGCTTTTGCTTCTGTCTTTCTTGTAATATCAGATGCAACCGCAGTCATCACATCACCCAAAGTATTTTCTTTTATATCNCTNATAAATGAACCTATATACTTTCTATATTCAGGATCAGCTTCAACTTGTTTAATAATAGAAACCATCATTTTAACAGCATCAACAGGATATTTTCCTGATGCAGATTCNGCTGACAACATAACNCAATCTGTTCCTTCGTAAACAGCATTTGCAACGTCACTTGCTTCNGCACGTGTTGGGAAAGTATTATCAGTCATAGATTCCAACATATGTGTTGCAACAACAACTGGCTTTCTTTTTTCACGACATACTTTAATCATTCTTTTTTGAAGAAGTGGCACCATTTGAGGTTCTACTTCAACACCCAAATCACCACGAGCAACCATAATAGCATCGGAAAGTTCAACGATTTCTTCCAAATAATCAATCGCAGCAGTTGGTTTTTCGATTTTTAAAATAAGTGATGCACGACCATTAATAATTTTCTTTGCATATCTTACATCATCAGGAGTTTGCACAAATGATGCAGCAACCCAATCAACACCTAATGAAAGAGCAAATTCCAAATCNTCCAAATCTTTTTCTGTAAATACAGGAAGATCAACAACAGTATTTGGAAGGTTGAATCCNTTTCTGTCTGAAATCATACCGCCAACAATAACTTTTGTTTTAACTGAACCGGTATTTTTTTCAATAACTTGAACTTTNATTTTACCGTCATTGATAAGAACATAATCACCNACTTTTAATGCATCAAGAATTGCAACGTTTGGAAGTTGAACTCTTGTATTATCGCCAAGCTCTTCACTGTTATCAAAAGTAAATTCTTGTCCATCAACAAGCATTTCTTTTTCATTTTTAAATTTACCTACACGAAGTTTTGGTCCTTGCATATCAGCAATGATAGCAATTTTNTTATTTAATTCTTTTTCGATTCTTTTAATATTATCAAATCTTTTTTTATGATCTTCGTGTGTTCCGTGTGAAAAGTTAAGACGACAAACATTAACGCCTGCTTCAATCACAGCCTTTAAATTTTCATATTCTTCCGTTGATGGTCCGATAGTTGCAACGATTTTTGTAAATCTGTAATTATTATCAAGATTTTTTAAATCCATTTTAATTTCCTCTTTGTTATTTATTATTTTTTTTATTTTTTTACTTGTAGTTAAGTAATTTTATGGGTAATATAATACATTATATTTTAAGTTTTACAACTTATTTTTTATTAACTTTTAAAAAAGGAGATACAAATGGCAAAAACCGACGGAATAGATGCAACACAACTTAAAAGTTTTATGGATAGAATCGAAAGATTAGAAGAAGAAATGGCAAATATCAGAAATGATATAAAGGAAATTTTTGCAGAGGCAAAAGATTACGGCTATGATCCAAAAATTATGAAAGTAATGCTACGACTTCAAAAACTTGATGAAGCAGACAGAACNGANCTTGATGAGTTAACAGACACATACCGNACTGCTTTAAACATCTAAAAAAAACACCCCTCANANNGAGGGGTTTTATTTTACTTANCTATTTTTATATTCTCTTTAAGTTTCGCAAATATAGGTTTCAACTTTTCAATATCATCATTTAAAACTAATTCTGATATATTATCAAAAAAGGCTAATTCCTCATCNTTTAATTTATAACCCTTTAACATAATNTTGCTTTCNTCNNCATACTCTAACTCATCTTTCAAAAGTCCGCTTACATCACGAATAAGTTGCCCAACAACATAATGNAATCCGAGCGAACAATCCCCACCTGTAAATCCAAACAAAGAAGGATTGAATTTATATTTACGAACCAATTGCCACGCAATCGCCCCATTTATAAATTCNCCAGTTGTAAGATTATACATCTTTTTTTGAGCATCAGCCATCTTCCAACCCTTATTCCAATATTCAACTACCCAATGATCCTCATAAATTCCGGCATCAAAATATGTTGCAAACCCACACCTTGAACGAGCAGGAATCCCCTTTGCCCTCATCACCGCAACAGATAATAAAGTATATTCCCTACACTTACCAACAACAGGAGTTTGTTTTTTCAACTTTTCCTCCAACTCNTTTATCGTAAAATATCTGGGCCAATTTTCATCATCAAAATTATCAATACATTCACAAGGATGAAAAATCAACTTCCTTACTTTTTTCATAATTTCATTCGGAGTATCAGGAAATTTATCCGCAAAACTTTTTGAAATTTTTGAACGATTCGATTGCTCCAAATAATATTTTTTAATGTNTGTCATATTCTCTCCTCCCTACATATTGCCACATTTATTACATCCACTGCACCCGTTACAAATAAGCCTTCCTCCACATTCCTCACAATTCTTACCAAACTTTTTTTGATAAATATTGTTATTTCCNAACAAATCACCCTTTGGTAAATTAAGTTTAAACTCAGACTTCNTTCCTTCAAATTGTAATCCGGATTTATANGCCATCACAGACTGGATTCGCTTATTTTTTAAATGATACTTTTTACCATCTTTNAAAAAAANATTACCNGTTTCCATAAAACAAAATCTTATATTCTCACCGACACATTCATCATAAAGCTTTTTTACCCAATCATAATTGCAAACACGTGCACCATCATAGTTCTCACCGCCGACAATTACTTCTTCAATTTTCCCAGTCTTCAGATAAGGCAAAAGAGAAACCTCNCCNATAAANGGNGCACAAATAACACCTTTATGCTTAAACGGAAGCGATAGAAGTATCGGCACACGCTCATCTGCTCTAACTTGATTCTCGGCAGTTATATGAAGAAAACAATTTTCCCAACCATCCCCCCAATCTGGCGGAAGACAAGCCTCGATTCGCTCCGGTCTTTTTGTGATAAAACGAAAAATTACATCACTACGCTTTCTGATAATATCCCAAGCGTCCGAACGCCACTTATCCGCCTCCGTAAGGAAAAAGTCCGAGGTCATACACACACGCAAAGTTTCTCCACTCTTTATTTTATACGAACCATCCTTGTTTTTATGAAGAGGATAATCAAAATTATTTCTTACCTTATAAATCTTTGAGCCAAGATTTCCCCTTTGTTTATCAAGGTAATACATATAGCAATTCTGACATCCCTCACTTTTCTTAAAACATCCGTGCCAAGGATTCCAAATATCGTGCATAAACTACTCTTCCAAATCTTTTTTTACATCATCGGAATTTAAAATATCATCGATTCGCTTTGCATAATCAAAAGTCGTATCAAGTTTAAAAATCAATGTCGGTGTAGTCCTAAACTCACTGTTATTTGCAAGCTCATACCTAATCTCCGACCTTATTTCATTCAACTTTTTCACAACCTCTTCATTTTTAGATTGGTCAAGTGCCGAAACATACACCACCGCACTTTCAAACCCACGCGAAGGCACCACTTCCAATATAGAAAATAAATCCTTTATTTTATACTCAAACCTACCCTCTAAAAATAATTTTGATAAAGTTCGTTTAATAGATTCGCCAACCTGATAATGCCTTTTTGAAATTTCTTTTTTCATTTTCACCTCTTAAAAAAAACTGCTATAAAATATATAGCAGTTATCATAACAAAATTTAAAAAAATCTGCAATATTATTTTGAAAGTTTATCACCATATTCAATACCTGCTTTTTTAATTGTGCCAGCAGGAACTTCTATCACATATCTGGTTGCTTTTTCAGGCTTTAAATAAATTTCTTCACAGCCATCAAAGAATGCATTCCAATCTTTATCATCAGGATCAGAATCTGAAACCGATAATTCATAAGCTAAATTACAAGGATTAATATAATCTTCCGTCAATGGTTCTCTATCATTTGCAAGAGCTATAACAACACTATCATTATTAAAGAAAATCATATCCAAAGGAACATAAGTATTCTTCATCCACATAGAATAGTAATCAGGTGTTTCAAAATCAAAAATCATACCTGTATTTTCAGGAATTTCTTTTCTGTGCATTAAACCTTTAAGTCTTGTTTCATCATTATCAGCAACTTCCAATTTCAAAGAAACTTTTTCTGTCTTACCATCAGCCGAGGTAATCTTGAAATCATATCTTTTCAAATCCTTATTACAAGGGAAAAAAGTAAATGCCCCAACAACAATAGCAACAATTAAAAGAACAAGAAAAAGAATTAACCATCCCTTTTTTGAACCGTTATTTTTAGTTTTTTTATTTACCATAATATCCTCCGTTTTTTATTAACACTTTAAACTATATTACCCCAAAAAAACAAAACTATCAACACATTTTACTTTTTACCTTTTAAAACCTCTGCACCGATTACTATATCCAAAAGCTCATCTGTAATTTCTGTTTGCCGTCTTTGTTGATATTCAAGATTCATTTGTTCCAAATGCTCATCAATATTTTTTTGTGCATTTTGCATGGTAATCATACGAGTAAAATGCTCCGCAGCCAAACTTTGTGAAATAGATTTGTAAATATTAACAAACAATAATTGCTTTATAAAAGAAGAAAATAAAGCTACATTGCTGTAATTATACATAGGAATTTGTTTATTATCCCATTTCCTGCTTTTTATCTCCTTCAAAAAATTAATATCCACAGGTAAAATCTGTACCATATCTTGTGAAAAAGAACTGGCCGTAATTTTCTTATTATAAAAGACAAGGACTTTCAAATTCGCATTTGAAAAATTCAAATACTCCTCTTCGTCTTTACCCTCTATATTAAACTCCACTAACCTGAGTATTATTTTTTTTGCAACAGAAATCATCATCTTCACGGAACTTGGCATAGAAAACAAAGTATTCACATTCCAACCTGATGCAACAACCTTTGATCCTAAACTTCTGCCTGCTACAAGCAATGTAATATCCTTCTTTTCAATATTATTTTTTTTGAAATAATCAAAAGCATAATTAAGGATAGCCTTGTTAAACTTTCCAACCAATCCTTGATCCGAACCGATAAGGACAGCAATTATTTTTTGATTTTTTGCTGTTTCTTTTTTCTCAGGTATGGTTTTGTCACGCAAAATCGCTTGCAATCCCTTTTCTATCACACTTGAATAATTTTGAAGTGCACGAGTAGACTTTTCATACTGCCCTACACTTACCGCAGACAAAGTTTTCATACTGCTCACTATGTCTTTAAGTGAAGAAGTAGTCTTTATTCGCTTTTTTAATCCTTCAAGTGTTTGCATACTATTCCTCTATATATTTTTTTGCAACATCTTCCGCTAAATTCTTAATAGCTTCCTTAAACTCATCTTTTAACTTTTCACCATTATCAATTTCCAAAAGCACAGCCTTTATTTCAGCATTTGCTCGTTTAATAAGTTCCTCTTGAACCAATGCAATTTTGCTTATTTCAATATCATCAAATATTCCAATATTTGTTGCATAAATAACAACAATTTGTTCTGATGCACGAAGCGGATGATACTGAGGTTGTTTTAAAACCTCCCTTATTCTTTCACCGCGACGCAAAGTTTTTCGTGTTTCTTCATCAAGCTGAGTTCCAAATTTTGAAAATGCCTCCAACTCTTCAAATTGAGAATAGGAAATTTTCATATCCCCCGCTACCGCTTTATAAGCAGGAAGCTGAGCCTTTGATCCAACACGGGAAACCGAAATACCTATGTTAATTGCAGGTATAACTCCCTTTGAAAACAAAGTATTCGTTAAAAATATCTGTCCATCGGTAATGGAAATAAGATTCGTCGGAATATACGCAGAAACATTCTCCGCCAACGTTTCACAAATAGGAAGTGCAGTCAATGACCCACCACCATATTCTTTTTTAAGTCTTGTTGAACGCTCCAACAATCTGGAATGAACATAAAATATATCACCTGGAAACGCCTCACGTCCCGGTGGGCGTCTTAAAAACAAGGATAACTGCCTGTATGCCTGTGCATGGAAAGTCAAATTATCATAAATAATAAGAACATCACGACCTTCCTTCTCCATAAAATATTCTGCCATGGAAGTTGCCGCATACGGTGCCACATACACAAGCCCAGGGGATTGCTCTCCACCGGCAACAACGACAATAGTATTTTTCATACAATCATTTTTTTCCAACACATCAATAACCTTTGCAACACTATCAGCCCTGCTTCCTATTGCACAATAAACACAAATCACTCCGGTATTTTTTTGTGCAAGTATGGCATCTACAGCAATTGCGGTTTTACCGGTCTGTCTGTCCCCAAGGATGAGTTCTCTTTGCCCGCGACCGATAGGAATAATCGCATCTATTGCCTTAAGTCCGGTTTGAAGAGGAACTGATACTTCCTGCCTTTCCATAATCTGATGAGCTTCTCGTTCTATATTATACCTTTCTGTTGCAACAATTTTTGCCCCGCCATCAAGAGGTTCACCCAAAGGATTAACCACACGACCAAGAAGAGCCGGACCAACAGGCACATCAGCGATTCGTCCTGTCCTTTTTACTTTCTCCCCTGCTTCTATATTCTGCACACTGTCAAGAAGAACTATACCAACACTATCTTCGTTAAGGTTAATGACAATACCAAAAGAATTTCCTATTTCCACAAGCTCATCCATTTTCACAGAAGAAAGACCTTTTGCCCTTACAATACTACCAATAACTTCGATAACTTCACCTATTTCTTCTGATACAATACTTGCTTTGGTTTTTTTAGAAACCGCACCAACCTCTTTTAAAGTATCTTTTACCGTTTCCTTTAACATATCCGTCCCCTACTTATCTTCTTTATCAATTATTTCTTGTGTCTTAGTCAAATTTGCAATTGCATTATCAAGATTCGTTCGCAATTCTTTAATATAAGTATCCATACCAAAACTTATCAAAAGAGAGTCGCAAACAACCTCAATCCCGCACAAAATAGATTTATCAATTTTAAAATCAACACTGCTTACATCTTTTCCGATTAACAAAGATAAAGACTTTTTTATCTTCACTTCATCCGTTTTTCCAATACTAAACGAAGTATTAACTTCTATATGCTTTGATTTATTATAAAAATCTTTAAGAAGAGTAGATTTTTCAAGCTCACCACGACCCAATTTTTCAATAAAGTTATCCAAAATCACAGCCTGTATTTTTTCATTTGCCAAATCAGTCAAAGCCGATGAAACAGTATTAACAATCACATCCCCCGCAATATCTTTAATAGAAGAACGCAAAGCCTCTCTTTCATCAACCAACCTTTTATCAAATGCAACTTTTTTATCCTGCAATTCTTTATTCAAAGCCTTAATCAAAACCTCCTGTTCTTTCTCGGATTTTTTCAACACCTCAGAAATCACATCACTTTTTGATTTTTCCACTTCTGCTATTTTAATACCTAATTTTTTCTTTTCCTTTTCAGCTAATATTCTGGATTCCTCAGCCTCTTTCAACCTTGATTGAATAGCCTTTTCTCTTTTTTCCATAGAAGATAATACAGGAGTAAAAAGATACTTTTTAAGTATCCAAACAATCACTAAAAAGTTTATTATCTGAAAAAATACGGTACTCCAATTCAAATTCATAATAAATCCTTATATTTATTTGTTAAGAAGTCCTCTACTTTGCAAGTTGTGCCACACCATAGTTCCAAAACGGATTACTGAATATCAAAATCATACCTACTAACAACGCATAAATAGCCGTAGATTCAAGCATAGCCAAAGACACAAACAAAGTGCTTCTTAAACTACTTGCCTCATCTGGTTGTTGAGCCATAGACGCCAAAGTTTGCCTAACCGCTTGACCTTCTGCAAGTGCAGGACCAAGCCCACCAAATCCAACTGCAAAAGATGCTCCTAATACTGATGCAACTGCAATCCAAACTAATCCCATATCCATTTTATACCTTCCTTTCTTTTTATTTACTTTTTATCATAAAATGATTCAAGAAATATTCCCAAATCAAACTTTAAATCCTTGCCGCCTGCAAACTCATTAACTCTTCTTCCTCAGACTCACTCGGATCACCCATACCTGCACTTATATATACCATTGCAAGCACGGAAAATATATACGGTTGTATCGTTCCAGCCAAAAGTCCGTAAATATTTACAAGACCGGGAAGAACAATAGGCGCCAATGCAAATATTATGGTTGCAAGCAACCCACCACTCATTATATTACCATATAACCTTATCGCAAGCGACACACCGCTTGAAATTTCACTTAAAATATTAAGAGGAAAAAGAAAGAACACAGGTTCAAAAAACCTTTTAAAATATCTGAAAAATCCAACTTTTTCCATACCGTAAGTCATAACGGAACACATAACAATCAGCGACAATCCCGCAGTCGTAGAAATAGATGAAGTTGGTGGCATATACCATTCTACCCCACCATCAACAAAAAATGGTATAGGAAGAAGTGCCGACCAATTGGAAATTAAAATAAATACAAACAAACTTCCGATAAGAGGAATAAAAGCATCAGCCTTTCTTCCCATCATACCTTCTATTTGATCTCTTACAAATTGAACAATAACTTCTATTCCATTTTGAAAAGGTGACAGCTCAAACGAATAATTAAAATTCCTTGTCATCCTTTTAAAAAATATAAAAAGAAATAACATAATACCCCATGTCCCGACAAGGGTCATATTTATATCAATAGTAATATCACGCCCTAATAATACAAAAGGAATTTTAAAAAATATTATTTCATCAGGACTGATTTTCATTTTTAAATCCCCCTTGATTATTAATATTTTTCTTCTCTCTTTTAATAACAAAATAACGCACAACCAAAAAAGTCAAAACAATAAGAGCCAATTCATCCAAAGCCTTATAATATTTCAAAAGCAAAAAGAAAAATATTCCTGCAAGAATAAATCTTATCAAAAAAGAAAGATAAAAATAACCCATATTCCCAAACTTTTCATCTTCTCGTAATAAAACTTTATTCATACCAAATTTAAGCATAACAAAATAAAGTATGCTGAACAAAGCCGTCACAAAAATAATTATGAAATAGCTAAGCATTTTTTCCATACTAGTTATACTCCTTATCAAGTTTATCTTTTTCCCTTTTCACCCATCTAAAAGCATTATAACATCCGACCATCAAACCAAATAATATGAAATATAATGTATAAGATACATACTTTGACGGATAATGCCTATCAAAATACATTCCTATATATGCACAAATAATTGCGGGAACAACAACACTCCATCCGACCAAACCAAACAAAGAAAACGCCCTTAACACAAATTGCTTTCTTTTTTTTGCAGTCAACTTTCTATCAATTTTTTTAGAGACATTAATTTGCATATCTCTGTCTATTTTAGAATTTTTCTTATTTTCTATGTTGCCTTCTCTTACCATATTACACTTCTCCCCCTAATTCTAATAAAAGTTTTGCAATATTTCCCTCCAATGATGCAAGTGCAGTTCTTGTCTTTCTTTCATTATCATCGATTTCATAAAATTCCTTTTCCATTTTATTTTTCAAATCAACCAAATCATCCCCCTTAATAATATGCCTGACGGCAAGACTTACATCACTGCCAACCTTTACAAACACACCGCCATCAACCGCGAACACAGATTCTTTTCCACCGCTTACAAATTTAAAAACAGAAGTTGCAAGCGAAGACACATAGTCAGCATGCTTTGGAAGTATGGTAAAATATCCCTCCAACCCCTCAGCATATATTTTATCAACATTGCTTACATCATAAACTTCCAGCGGTGTAATAATCTTAAGATTCATTTTAGTTCTCTTGTTTTTCCTCTATCTTACGCTCTTCTTTTTCAACTTTTTCATCTTCCCTTTTATCCATATCAACTTTAACCTCACTAATATCTCCAATCATATAAAAGGCATTAGGGCTAAGATGTAAGAAATCACCGTTTAAAATTTTTTCACACCCTTCCAAAGTTTTATCCAAATCCACAAGTTTACCTTCTAAACCGGTAAAATGTCTTGTAGTTGCAAAAGGTTGCGTCAAAAATCTTTCAAGCTGACGAGCCTTAATAACAGTTGCCTGATCTTCATCAGAAAGCTCATCATACCCAAGCATAGCAATAATATCTTGCAAATCCACATATTGAGCCATAACCATTTTTACATTTTTTGCAACATCATAATGCCTTTGCCCTACCACATCCGCAGATAACATCTTTGAACTTGATGCAAGTGGATCAAGTGCCGGATATAACCCTTGCGAAGCCATTTTTCGTGATAATACAACCGTTGCCGATAAATGGGAAAAAGTTTCCGCCGCCGACGGATCCGTAAAATCATCAGCCGGCACATAAACCGCCTGTATCGAAGTAATAGACGCAGACTTAGTTGATGCAATCCTTTCTTGCAACGCCGCTAAATCTTGACCAAGAGAAGACTGATACCCGACACGAGATGGAATTCGTCCCATAAGTCCGGCCACCTCGGACCCTGCCTGCACAAAACGGAAAATATTATCAATCATAAGAAGGACATCTTGCTTTAAATCATCACGAAAATATTCCGCAATAGTCAACGCTGCCTGTGCCACCCTGAATCTGACACCTGACGGTTCATTCATTTGCCCGAATATCATAGTAGTTTTATCCAAAACACCGGCATCACTCATTTCACGATAAAGCTCTTCACCTTCACGGCTTCGCTCTCCTACTCCACAAAAAAGAGAAACTCCTTCATACCTTCCGAACATATTATTAATCATTTCTGTAATAAGAACAGTTTTACCACAACCGGCACCACCAAAAAGCCCTGTCTTTCCACCTCTTTCTAACGGAGTTAATAAATCAATAGCCTTTATTCCGGTTTGAAAAATCTCGGAATTTACATTCCTGTCCATAAGAGGTATAGGCTTGTTATGAATTCCACGCCAGGCAACAATATTTTCCAACTCTCCCTTATTATCAATCGGTTTTCCGTTAACATTTATCATACGACCAAGAACACCTTTTCCGACCGGAATTGTAAGCGGACCGCCGGTATCAACCATTTCATCACCACGTGCCAATCCTTGGGTTGTCGTAATAGCAATACATCTTACATGATGAGCATCAATATGATCTTCAACCTCTACAATAATTTCACGTTGATTATCAGTTTTTTTATTAATAGTAGAAACCAACTTTTCATAAATTGCAGGAAGTTTTTTTTCAAAATAAACAACAACGATACTTCCTTCAATTTCCTTAACTATACCAATATTTAAAGTTTTCTCAACCATTTATATTCCCCTCTAAAATTATAATTTAATATAACACTTATTTTGCATCATATCAACCAAAAAACAATCCTAAAAAATAAAGAAAAAAAAGATGATATTTACTTGAAATTTATTTTTCCTGCTATTATAGTATAAGAGAATTGAGGAGAGAGAAATTGAAAAAAATAGATGAACAAAGATACTTATGGTTACTCAGAGTCTTCGGAATTTTTATGGTATTAAGTTTAATACTGAACCTTATCCTTCTTTTTTCATTTAATAAAATATCTCCCCAAACAAAATGGGAAGCTTTTTTTGTAGAAGCACAAGATGATAATATAGAAAATTTATATATACAAAGAACATCAAACTTGAACATATATCAAAATTCTATCGGAAGTCAAATTGCAAAAACATATATAACACAATATATTATTGAAAGAGAAAGTTTATACACAAACCCTATAATAATGAAAAATCTTTGGGGACCGGAAAGCAATCTGTTTTTTCTAAGCTCTGAAAATGTATACAAGGATTTTTACAACAGCCCTGATTTCAGAAACGGATTTTTAAATCCATCAAAACAAATTATAACCGTATCTGTAAATCCGGACGATATTCAATACCATTCCGGATTAAATTTATGGGAGGCTTTTATAACATTAAACATAACTGACCAATTTGGATTAAATAAGAAAACAGAAGTAAAAAAAATACAAATAAAGGCTAAATTCCTTGAAACTCCATACAAAAAAAATGCAAAAGCAATGTGGAAAAATCCCCTCGGCTTTGTAATTGAAGAGTATAAATATATAAAATAATAAAAATTTTAAAAAAAATACTTGTATTATCAATAAAAAAAAGGCTAAATTATAAAGAAGAGGAACAGGAAAGAATAAAAATGAAAAATATTTTTAAAATTTTACCTTTGATAATATTACTTTTATCGGCACCGGTTTATTCACAAGAAATAATCCCAGGTGTAGGATTCGGAACACAAAACGCATGGGATAACCCAATGCAAAATATGGGTGAAAATCAAACCAAACCTGGCTTCCAAAAAATACAATGGGAACCGGGATCTGTTATGCCGATAAAACTTCGCGACGGAATGCTTACAATCATAAACTTCCCTGAATGGGAAACTATAAAGGATGCCTACGTCGGAGATAAGGATTTCTTCGATGGTCGTCCGGTTGAAAAAAACACATTTATGATTTCCCCTGTTGACGGTCGTGCAATGGCCGATACTAATTTATTCATTTTCGGAAGCAGTGG
Organism: bacterium; assembly: GCA_014803575.1. Taxonomy (GTDB): domain Bacteria; phylum Pseudomonadota; class Alphaproteobacteria; order Rs-D84; family CACZYB01; genus CACZYB01. The sequence goes on from JAAVBO010000004.1 coordinate 21,910, forward strand.
AAATAAATATGTATTCTATTTAAAATCAGAACCGTTAAACTCTGATAAAATTACCTCTTCTGTAATTGATGTTTCTGTTCCTTATAAATACAGAAAAGGTAGCAACGGTGCCTCATCAGGTTCATCAAACAGCTTTACCTCATCAAAATCAATGATGGGTGGACAAAGCTTCAATGAAATAGGTGACAGCGACTGGGAAGGCGAAGATTTCGGCTGGATAAAAAGTATAAATGTTGATCCGACGGAATTCCGTTTTGATTTGGATGTCTTTGTTCCAAATCCTGACGACTATGTAATTGCTCCGGAAAGAGTTTGGCGCGACCAAATATTCACGTATATCGATTTCGGGGAAAAGGCTTTAAATATGAATCAACGCCCTATTGTATCTCTTCTTGTCGAAGGCGGTGAAACCCCTGTCGGTTCAAGAACGGAAGGTCCTCAAAGTCGTCTTCTTGTAGTAGAAGCAATCGGTGATTTGGTATTAAGAAACGGACAAAGAATTGTATGTATAAAGCTTCGTTCAAAACCATACTTACTATCTAATCCTCCACCTCCACAAGATTTAATCGCTGTTGCAGGAAACATAGGAGGAAATGCCGGTATGGCAGGAGGTATGCAAGGACAATATTACGGTGGTGATATGATGCAATCTTACTATTACGACAGCGGTATGTCATACGGAAGCTATATGTATCCGCAAACAGTTCCTTACGGTGCTTATGGACCAACTATGCAAATGGGATATCCTTCAACGGGAGGAACATCTTACCTAACAGAAAGTGAAAACGAAATAATATATAATCAACTTTTACCAAAGACAAAAACCAATGCCTCGGTTCTTCCAAATCACTATGTTCCACTTGTGAAACAAAATTCACAAAACGTAAGTGTGGAAATATTCAAAGGCAAGTCAGTTTCCGACCTTGAAAACAAATGGCTGGAATTAACCGAAAAACTGCCATGGCTTGATGAATACACACCATTCTATTCCGTTGAAACAAGCGGTGTTGATGAGATAGGTCAACAAAGATACTATGGCGGTGAATTCTATCGTCTAAGAATCGGACCATTCTCACAAATAGAAGTTGCCGATGAAATATGTCAAAAACTTTCTCTTCAAAGTGTTCCATGTAATGTAGTCAGAACACAATGATAAAGGAATTTATCTATGGCAATATTTAAAAATAAAAAAGTAGCACAAACACAATCACCGGCGCCTTCTGATGAAAATGCCAAAATGCTACCTGACGATAAAAAAAGCAAATCCGAAATAACAACAAAAAACACAAATGCTATTTTGCTTTTTATCGCTTTTGTAATGCTCGGTATTTTTGTTTTGGGTGCAATATTTGCTGCAAATCAAAATCAAAATGATGTAGGAGCCATAGAGCAAGTTTCATCCCCCACACCGACAACACAAACCCAAATTTCAACAGAAACATTTACTTACATATCTCCTATTGTAAGCACAGATCCTCAATCAATAAAATTTGAAAACACATTAATAGGAACAGAAGCATTCAGCTCTATTATGATTTCCGTAGCAAACAGCCCCATAAAAATCAACGATATATCTTTTTCAACACAAGTATCCGGACTGTCTTTTGACGAAGATTGCACACAAAGGGAATCTATCACTCCCGAATCCGGTTGTATAATAAATTTAGTTTGGACCCCTACAAAAGTTGAAAACAAAAGCATATTTATGTTAATCACTTATAACGACCCAGACATTACTTCCAATATTGATTTGCAAAGTGAAAAGGGGAAACCAAGAACATACAAAATCAACATAAATCTTTCTTCAATGGAAAAACCTGAGCCTGTAACACAAACTTATGTCGAAGACCAAGAAGACGACTTCTTTGATGACGACTATGATGATGAATATTACGAAGAAGATGAAGACGAAGATAATTTTCAACCTGTCGGAAGAAAAGAGGTAAGAGATTTCACAAATGCTGTTGCTCCGGCAATCAATCAGGTACAAGAACGCCAAAGGACAGTATATCCTGATGATTGCAAAAAATACGCAAGCAAAGCTTATGACTTTTCCGGAACTTTCATAGGTTGGGTTCAATCAAACAATGATGTCTTTTCTCCAAACTGTTCAAAAGTTATCGGTGTTATCCAAGACGATGGTATGATTCTTGAAACAGCAACCGGAAAAATTATAGGAAAGGGTGCCGTTTTTGATAAGAAAAAATCAGAGGAAAAACGTATTGAACTTGCTCTTCCTCTTCTTGACGAAGTAATGCAAACAATAAATTCTGAAAATTTCAATCCGGATTTCAATGACGTTTGGGCAAATCGTGAGGCCGTAAAACTTGAAGGTTACGGAGGAACTAATTCAGAGAAATACACAAATTCGGACGCATACAAAACTGACGACCCTTTAAATATTATAGGAAAACAAAAAAACTCTCTTGTTCCTTTTTCAATAAAAGAGCCTTCACAGGTATCATCTATGCCAAAGGATGAAAGATATGTCCTTCGACAATCAAAACCAATTCCTGCCGTTCTTAACCGACCTATATATTTTGGAAATGTTAATAATGAAGGTGTCGATGGAACAATGTTCACACATGCAAATGCAGTTGCTACAGTTGAAAGAAACGTTTATGGTGGCGACGGACGAACCATAATTATTCCTTCCGGTTCACAACTTATAGGAGAAGCCGAGGAACCAGCACGTGCAGGTCTTCAAGAAATTGAAAAAATTTCAATCACATGGAACAGACTTATTCGCCCAGATGGTGCAGAATTTGATTTAACAAACATCGACAATTATACAGCAGATGCCCAAGGTCGCGAGGGGGTCCCTGGAAAAAACGATACAGAATATATGCGTGATTTATTTATAAAACCACTTCTCTACTCTGTACTTCCTGTTGCGATGGAGGCACTATTTCCAACATCATCTCAATTTGTCACTCGTATAAAAAGAAGTGATGGAACTTATCAGGCATTAGATACCTTTATTGATGAAGAAGATCCGGAAGGTAGCTGGGCAAGTGCAGATACTGAATACGGATGGTCCCCAACCGATACTCAAACAATTGCCAATATGTCATCAAAGGACAAAATGAAAATGGAAATTGAGCAAAACTGGAAAACAACCATGCAAAAATTAATGGAACAATCCGCACAACAATCAATTCCGTTTACCGTTGCCGCAGGAACCCGAATTATGGTATTTCTTGATCAAGATGTTATGCTTCGTATTGATGAAGATATGAATGACTTATTCGGTGACAGCCAATATGACCAAGGTGGATATTAACAAAGGAGAATATAAAATGCGTAAAATTTTAATATTATTTTTAATACTTTTCTCTATGGTGTCATTAAATTCCTATGCAGAGGGATTTATGTCCGCATTCGAAGAAATTCCGCTTCAAGACGGACTATCCGAAGAAGAACCTTTTTCCTATGATAACGAAGATATAAGAATAATAGAACAATATGTTTCAAGCAGTAATTTATCAAAGGACGAGTTTTTAAAATTCTACCGTGAAACATTAAAATCACTTGGCTGGAATGAAATCTCACAAAAGGGAAAAAATATAACTTTCAAACGCGAAGACGAGGCATTAATCCTTACAATAGAATCCGAAACACCTCTTGTTGTTTTATTTTCACTTAAACCTTTTGGTAAATAATTTTATGCAATATCAGTAATTGCCCTGATATTTCCTTCACGTCCAATTTGCACAACGCGAAGTTTCTTTTTCATCTCCTCAAATGTCTTTTGTTGATCAAGCTCAGGAAACGTATGCAAAATCCTGTCAATAAAAGCCTTATATGCACCTTCCACCGATTCGGCGTGAATTGTTGCATAGAAATGCTTATGTCCTGTTCCCATAAGCTCCCATATAGCACCGGCATTTTCCGTGGAAATTTCACCACCCATAATAGCATCAGGAGTCATACGCACAACCAAATCAATCACATCCTTATATGTAAACATATTTGTTTGTCCCGTTCTTGATAAAAGCAAATGTATATGATTCTTTTGCGGAACAATTAACTCCCTTGAATCTTCAATAGTAATTACACGAAGCGAAGGACTTAACAATGTCAAAATATTATTTAAAAAAGTTGTTTTACCTGTCGCGGTTGCACCGCTTATCAAAATATGATCACCTCTGGCAATAGCATCCATCAACCTTTGATATGGATCACTTGATAGCTCTATATTTTGGGATGAAAGCTTTTTTAAATCCTCCCCCTTTACCAAACCATAATCGGCAAAGTTAAAATCAACAGTATCCTTTTTCGTCCTTATCGCAAGGGCAATTCCCCCTTCTATATCATCATTATTATAAAGGACATTTTTACCTGCAATTCCGGAAAATCTGTGATCCCCGGGAAGTGTCGCATATACAACGGGAATCCCCATCACCGGATCAAACGGAACCTCATAAGTATTTGCAATAATATTCATTATATCAGTTAAATATGATTTAGAAAGATGTGCATCTTTTTCCATTACCCAAGGAATTTCCCGCTTTCCGCGAAGACGCAACCAAACCTCACCTTCACAATTCACGGCAACCTCTTCTATATTAGATTGCATATACCAATTTGCAAGATATTTAAGTGCAGAATTTAAAACTTCATTTGCCATATAATTTCTCTCTCCTCATAATAAATAAATTACCTCAATTTAAGAAATTTTACAATACATTTTTATTTTATGATTTTATACTTTCGCTTTTCCATTTTTTTTGATATAATAACTAAATCAAATGTAAGAGGATAAAATGCTTTCAAAAAAAATAAAAACATTAAGTAACGAAGAAATCCAAGAAATAAATTCTACTTTAGATATAATTGATATATCATTATATGATTTAATAAAAAAACGCACCGAATTGGTAACAGAGTTAAACCAAAAAACAAATTTAAGCATATACGATTTATCAAAATCCACATCAACAACCATTGAAAAAATCACAAATGAAAGGAAATATGATAAAACTACCCTTTCAACAACAATGGGCTTAATAAAACTTATTAATATGAGTATAAAAAATATTGAAATAGGAATTTCTTTGAAATCAAACAAATCCGATGATATGCAAACAATTATATCACATTTGCAAAATACCTTCCCCTTATTTGATAATATAAAATACAAAATTTTCCCGAAATACACTGATATTATAAAAAATATAACAACAACAAATAACTTAATGGCATCTATTCCGGCAACTCAAACTTCACCAAAGGATGTATGGTGGATGAATATGCTTGCTCCGGAAAAGCAAAACATAAAAATCATAAATAAAATTCCATTAACAGAGGAAAATGATAAAACACCCGAATATTTAATAACAAATACCGATAATTTTTGGAATTTTGACAGAAGTATAATTGTAATTGCAACATCGGAAACCGCAACCAATACATGGCTTAAAAGTGCACTTCACAGATTACAAATTCCTTTATATGAAGTAATAGATTCCACCGCAATTTTCAATGGGACTGTCCTGCATCTTATTGAAATTTCCTATCCTATAACCGGTACTGAGGATAAAATATTCTCACTTAATGAAACAATAAACGGAATAAATATCCGAATTGCCGGATACCTTGGTGGATATTTCTTATCAATTATAGATAAGGACAAAATAGTCTCATTCAAATCAATATAAAAAAATATCTTTATTTTCTCAAATAATATAGTATAAATAAAAGTATGAAAATAAAGAAATACAACATACTATACAAGTTTTTGGCAATCCATTTTATAAAGTCATTCGGATTGGTATTTTGTTGTATCGCCGGCATTATTGGACTATTTTCTATCATAGATAACCTGAAATCTTTCGCAAATAAGGCTCGCGACATTCCATTCAGCGTAACAATACAATACGCACTTCTTGATATATCTTACACATTAACAACAACCCTGCCGTTATCAGTATTACTTGCCGGAATACTTACATTTTGGAAATTATCAAGAACTTCTGAATTAACAGTGATTCGTTCCATAGGAATATCGGTCTGGCAATTTCTAACCCCAATTTTGGGAACCTGCATTGCAATAGGAATCTTAAATATGACAGTTTTAAGTCCTATTGGCTCCGCTCTTCAAAAACGTGTTTCAAGACTAAGCTATAAATACGAAATCACCCACTCCAACCCATTACTTTTTTCCCAAAACGGTTTGTGGTTAAAGGAAAAATCGGACCTCTCCCAATCATTCATTTATGCGGAATATATTAAAAAAGAAGGTAACGTCCTAAACGCAAAAAATCTAACTATTTTTATAACAGATTTAAAAAATAATTTTTTAAAAAGAATAGAGGCAGATTCTGCAACTTTAAAAAATCGCCGATTAATATTAAACAAAGTCAAAATAATTGATCCGAAACTTTTTATTGATGAATTTGATGTATATGATTATCCAACCGTTCTGACTGTGGATAAGATAGAGGAAAATTCCTCCGAACCGGAAAGTTTTTCATTTTGGGAATTACCCGGATTTATAAGATTTTTTGAAAAATCGGGTTTCTCTGCACGAAAACATCTGTCCTACTTTTACACACTTTTATTTTTACCGTTAACACTTTGTGCAATGCTTTTAATTTCTGCAATATTTTCCATATCGCCGAAACGAAATCAAGCAAACTTAATTTTCAAACTAACCGGCGGAATTTTAATAGGATTCGGTGTTTTTTTTATGGACCAAATTGTCCGTGCAATAGGAACCTCCGGACGAATTCCTATATTCATAGCAAACATAACCATTCCAACTGTTACAATACTTTTATGTATCACTATTTTATTATATGAAGAGGACGGATAGTAATGAAACGAGGGGTAAAAATTTTCATCACTCTACTCTCAACTTTACTTAATTTAATTTTTGTAAAGGATTTTTCTTTTGCCCAAAACTCAACCGTAAATATCTCCTATACTGCACCGATAGGTATGCAAACCCTAAACCCTAACATAAGCGCAAATAAAAACTACTATAACACAAATGTCAACGGGGCAATCCACAGCATACTATCAGAAATATTCAAAAACAGTAATGCAAAACTAACCTATACACCATTTAACAATTACAACGATTCTCTTCAGGCATCTATGCTACACCTTTCATCCCAAACTTTTGATTTGATAATAGGCATAACCTTTGATGAAAATAATCTAAATTACCTAAACTATATACCGCAACCTATTTATACCGATAATATAGCAATTGTAATAAATAACTCCAACATAGGGGACAAAGGCACCCTTACAAAGGATTTATTCGAAACCATATCCAATTTATCAAAGAAAAATGAAGCTGTAACCATTGAAAACCTAAATCTCTTTCTTCCAAATCTTTCCTCTCATAAAATAAGGGATATAAACACCGCAATGGAAACAATACTAAATACAAAAACTTTTCTAATTATACCAATGGAATTAATAGTAGGCTATTTAAAGGAAAATCAAACAAATCCAAGGGTTAAAAACTTAAAAATTTTAAAATACCCAGAAAACGTTAATTATTTAATAGCCATAAATAAAAATAAAACCCAAGAAAAAATAAAAGAAAACAATCAACTATATTCATTACAAGAATTTATTGAAACAAAATTAAATGGAATGATTGAAAGTAAATTGCTTCAAAAAATCATAGATGAATTTAAAACAAAGTAATCATTTTACTTTTGAAAAATATATATTATAATGATTTGCAAAGGAGAAAATTTTGCTTAAAAAACTACTGACATTTATATTTCTTCTCACAAGCTCCATCGCATATTCACAGGAATTTATGGATATGAATTCTTATGAAGACGATGTTGAATTTATTGGTGAAAACGGCGAACTTGAAGAGTATGAAGATTATGTAGAGGAAGGACAAGAGGATTACATAGTATCCAACCTTAATGAAAGGGTAAAGGGTTTTGACATTGCTGGTGTAATGCTTGGAATGGATTATAAAAAAGTCCGCGAAGTGTTAAAGGAAAGAAAATACAAATTAACTGACATAGAATATAAAATTCCGGAATATTTTTCATACAACTATGACGCAATATGTCGCCAACACAATATATTCATTCCTGAAAATTTAAAGGCTTGTATCACAGGTCTCGCAAAAAAAGATAAAATGCAATACATTTACAAGGTATCATTCAAAAAAAACGACACAAACGAAGATATAAGCGTTTATTTCACAAGCCCCGTAACCGATAACAAAGTTTATAAAATAGAATACACAAACGACGTAAATAAAAAATATGGTGATTCAAGAAACTTTATATACCAAAGGGATGAACGCCGTCGTGCATTTTGGTATTTCGTGTTATTAAAATACGGAGACCCAAACGTAGAACCGAATCAATGGCTTTTGGATGTAGAGGAAGAAAATACAACCGGACTTACCGCCGAATATGGCAAACTTGTTTTGGAAAATAAAAAGCAAGAGATATTTGATATTTTGGAGGCAACAAAGGAAGCCCGTCGCCAATTCAAATACACAGACTATTCATTCTAAAAAAAAGATATAAAAAATCCCCTATTAAAAGGGGACTTTTTAATAATTTTCAATTTTATTCCCAACCTTTAGTATCTTGTAATCCACCATAGGTTTGTTGAATATTATTACCACCTTCTGGGTCAGCCATATAAGCAACAATAAATCCAGCCACACCAAGAAGAACAAGTGCAACAATCAACATAAATAATTTTTCCCATTCAATCTTACCCTCTTGTATTGCCTTCCAAGCATATCCTAAGAAAGCAACCGCAGCAACAACAAACAAAGCATTTCTTGTATATGCAAATAATTGGCTACCACGTTGTAAAAATCTTTGGAATGGACCGGTTAATCCTTGATCAACAATTTGTTCACCTGTTGCATCTTGCGCCCAAACATCAACAGGAACAATAAACATAAGTGCAACTAAAATTCCAAGACAAATCAATGTAGATTTTTTTGTTAAAAACTTAAATAATGACATATTTTTCTCCTATAAATTAAACTTACTGACACCATTATATCAAAATTTCACTTATAACGCAAGTTTTTTTATTTACTACAACATAAATCTTTCTTTTTCGCATAATGTGGCTTTATATAAAGCGGTTCAATAGGCTTTTGCACAAAAGTTTCTTTATTAAACCCTACCTCTATACACTCCAACACCTTTACAGCATCAATATCACCAACAATCACATTTTCCGGTAACTCAGTTTTCAAAATCAAACTGTATGGAACTATTTGCTCTCCATTTTTATCAAGCTTTGCAAAATAACAATCCTTACCACCGGCATCAAAAGAAATATTATACTCATTATATCCCTTATCCTTAAAGGAATAATACACAGCCTCAAAATTATTCACACAAATAACAGAAACCCCTGTTGCAATCAAAAATCCCTTTACAACAGAAAGTCCCAATCTTATTCCGGTAAAGGACCCAGGACCAACCGCAACCGCAATGAAATCTAAATCAGATATCTTGACATTCCCTAACACAAAAGAAATAGCCTCAAACACTTCCTCCGATTGGCTCTTTACTCCATCCGACAAAAAATTATGAATTTCATCTCCATTTTTAAAACAAAGTTGCAATAAATTCGCAGTTGTGTTTATGTAAAGACTTTTCATAATTTAATTGACCTCAGTATTTTTTCTTATATAATAACAAAAGGAGATTTAAAAGACAAGAGGGAAAAATGCTGTCAAAATTCTTAAAAAATAACAATTCCGTATCTTCAAAAGAAACATACAAAATTCCGGTTGCAAGCAAGGAATTGGCTTCATTTGCAACAACTATATTCGAATTTTCAACCGATGCAATGCTTATCCTTGATGCCGTTGGAAAAATTGCATCCGTAAATACCGCACTTTGCAACCTGATTTCTGATGAAAAGGAAAATGTAATCGGCAAAATCCCCGACTTTCTTTTCGGCGGACAAAGTGATATTTTATCATTTAAAAATTTCATCCGTGATTTAGTATTAAACGGCTATTGGAACGGTCAAGTTTTAGCAAGAAGCAAATCCGGTGCCGTAGTCCCAATGGAAATTCACTTCTCTGCAATTTATAATGATATAGGTGAGGCAAACCACTTCATAGGCATTTGCTCTTCTATCTACTCATACATTTCAAAGATGAATGAACTTCCATTTGATCCGAACATTGACCCGCTTACAAAAACATACAATTACAATTCTTTCTTGCAAAGATTGGAACACAATATCCATAAAATTGAAAAGGATATGTCCGTCCTTTCAATTTTATATATTGATATAGATAATTTCAAGGATCTTGATAGCATACATAACTACCTAACCGGCGATACCATCCTTAAAAACCTCGGTTCCCTTTTAATGGAAACCCTTGAAAAAAGCGACACAGTTGCAAGGTTTAAGGCCGATATATTCTGTATAATATTACTTGATATCTATACACAAGAAAGCATTCAAAAAATGGCTGAAAAAATATTTAATAAAATAACAGCCCCTTACGCTTTGCATAAGGAAATTGAACATATATCAATAAGTATGGGTGTTGCAACCTATCCGATAAGTGGCGAAACACCACAGGACTTAATTGCCGCCTCGGCACAGGCTTCAAAACAAGCAAAAACAAAGGGCGGAAACCAAATTGTTTATCATAAAAGCCTAAACGAAATTTAATAAAATTAATCCCCTCTTTTTACAGAGGGGATTGTTTTTACCATGTATAATCCTTGCTTACGCACTTTTTCTGATTTCCACTTCCATCATAAATACACTTTTCTCCAGTAGTTGGCTTACAAACTAATTGGAATGTATTTCCTTCTCTTATACCTATACTGTCATTCATTCTATAATGATTAGATTTCCAATGAGTATCTTCGGCACAGTATTTTGTACCGCTAACAGGATCTCCGAAAAGATCGTTTCCGCATGTATAGACAGTATTCCATTTTAACTCAGAAGTTGTCTTTTTAGTATAGTCTACATTATATCCATAATAGATTCTCATTTCTGAACAGGACTTACAACTTGACTTTCCAATTTCGTTTTGATATTGACCGGCAGGGCAAGCTTGTTTATCAGTTCCACCAGGGCATTTATATCCAGCAGGACAAAGTGAGCAACTGGATTGTCCAGAAGTAGAATAATAACCTGGTAAACAATTAGTACAGGAAGAAGCTCCAGCAGATGAAATAGTTCCCGCCTTGCAAGTAACTTTACCACTATTTCCAGGACAATAACTTCCAGCAGGACAAAGAGTGCAACTTTTACCATCGGCAGAATATTCTCCAACTGGACAATATGAGCAGGATGTGGCCCTATCATTACCTTTTTGGAAAGTACCTGCGGGACAACTGGTGCATTTACCATCTTTTAAATATTGCCCGTCTTTGCAAGTCACTGGTATACACTGATAAAAACTCTGTGCATTAGAGTTAGCAGGTATTAATGTAGATATAACACCTGTGGCAGTTAGGTATAAAATTTTGTTATTAAGTTTCATGTTTTTTCCTTTCGTTTTGTTGTTAATAAAATCTTCTCGGGAGGGAGTTTGGTTTCTATGTCGCCATCCCCCTACACCCCCCTATGGGGGATGGCGCGTAATTAACTTCGTAATTACGAACTTAGTGCTTCATTTATTTTTATTTTCATTTTGTTTTCTCACTCCTTTGTTAGTTAATAAATTCTTGTAGAGGGTTTCCAGTCAGCAAACGGTCACCCCCAACCCCCGAAGGGGTGACCGTAGTCACTT
>JAAVBO010000005.1 GCA_014803575.1 bacterium
ACTTACAAAAACTTAGCGACGAATGGTGTTAATGAGGAGCTTAGTTTGCGTCGTGAGGTTACATGATGTTTCCGACTAATATTAACAAAAAAAAGGAGAAAATAAATGAAACTTAATAACAAAATTTTATACCTAACTACCGCAGGCGTTATATCTACTCTAACACCTGCTAATACTAACGCTCAAACCTTCTACCAGTGTATGCCTATCACTTGTAGCGATGGCCAGTATATTAAAGATGGTAAGTGCACATCTTGCCCTGCCGGTACTTTCCAAAAAGGTAACAACAGAGCTACCTCCTGCACTGCCTGTTTAGCCGGAACTTACTCCAACGCCGGAGCATCAAGTTGTACCACCTGCCCAACTGGAAGCTACTGCCCTAACGGTACTTATAAATATGCTTGTGCCGACGGGTATTATCAAGATGTAAAGGGAAGTACTGCTTGTAAACAATGTACAGGAAAAATTAATATTACATATGCAAGATATTCAGATATATATAAAACAAAAACTTTTTCTGTAGGAGATAGTTCTACATGCTCTAATGATGTATTTGGCAATCCAGAAAGTGGAGATAAATGGTGTTGTGCAAAACAAAACGGTAAAGCTATGCGACCTAAAAGTAATTCTGATTGGACAGGAGCAGTATGTGTTGCAGCTCATGAAAGAGCTTTCAAAGTTTCATGTGATAAAGTAAGTGGAGAAACTTATGCAGAAGGTCCTATGGGAAGAATTTGGGAGCATGATAATTTTTAAAAAAATATCCCCTCTGTAAAAAGAGGGGATTAATTTTTGAAATGAAACCTTATTTCTTTGATTTCTTTTCTTTTTCTTCGATACTTGCACCAAGGATGTCTCCAAGTAAAGCACCTGTATCTGTTGAACCGTATTCCTTCATTATCTTCTTTTCTTCATCAATTTCATAAGCCTTTATAGATAATGTGATTTGACGGGTTTTCATATCAACATTTGTAATCTTTGCATCAACTTTTTCATCTACTGCAAAACGTTCCGGTTTTTGCTCTGATTTTGTTTTTGAAAGATCTGATGTTTTTATGAATCCTGGAATGTCGTTTACATCAACAACGATACCGTCTTCCTTGATTTCCTTTACAACACAAGTTACAACTTCGCCTTTTTTAACTTTGTCAAGGGATGATGCAACTCTGTCTTCTTTTAATTGTTTGATACCAAGAGAAATTCTTTCCTTATCAGCATCGATTTCAAGAATTTTTGTTTTGATAACCATACCCTTTTGGTAATCTTTAACAGCTTCTTCCGGATTTTTATCCCAATCGATATCTGATAGGTGAACCATTCCGTCAAGGTCGTTGCCAAGGGAAACAAATATACCGAATTCGGTAATGTTTTTAATTTCGCCTTCGATAACATCGCTAACAGAATGAGTTTGTTCAAATTCCTTCCATGGGTTTGGTGTGCATTGTTTTAGTCCGAGTGATATACGGCGTTTTTCACGATCAATTTCAAGAACCATTACGTCAACTTCGCTTGATACTGATAAAACTTTTGAAGGTTGAAGATTTTTCTTTGTCCATGAAATTTCAGATACGTGAACCAAACCTTCGATACCGTCTTCTAAGTCAATGAATGCACCGTAATCGGTAAGGTTTGTAACTATACCCTTATAGATTTTACCGACTTCGAATTTTTCAATATTTTGCCATGGATCATTTTCAAGTTGTTTCATACCAAGAGAAACTCTGCTTGTTTCAGGGTCAAAGTTGATAACTTTTACATTGATTTTTTGACCGATTGTGAAAAGTTCATTTGGATTTGAAACACGTTTCCATGAAATATCTGTTATGTGAAGAAGTCCGTCAACACCGCCAAGGTCGATAAATACACCGTAATCTGTGATGTTTTTGATAACACCTTCCATTACATCGCCAATTTTAATATTTTTGATGATTTCGTCGCGTTTTTCAGCTCTGTCACCTTCTAAGATTGCACGGTGAGAAACTATTAAATTTGAACGTAGTTTATCCATTTTAATGATTTTAAATTCCATAGGTTTATTCATTATAGAATTAATATCTTTGATTGGATTAATATCAAGTTGAGAAGATGGCATAAATGCAGGAACGCCATTTAAATCAACTGTGAAACCGCCACGAACACGTTCAATGATTTTACCTTCTACAACTTTGTTATCAGCAACAAGTTGTTCAATTTCTTTCCATACTTCTTCTTTTCTTGCTTTTTCACGGGAAGCGATAAGTGTGCCGTCGTGACCTTCGTATCTTTCTACGAATACATCAACTATATCACCGACTTTGATTTGGTCGTTTCTGAATTCTCTTATATCAATAGCACCTTCGGATTTTAAACCAACGTTTACGATTACGAAATCCTTTTTTATATCAACTATTGTTCCCTTTGTTACATAACCTTCAAGTTTTGCACTTGAGTTATACATTTGATTAAATAATTCAGCAAAGTTTTCACCTGTTGAAAAATTTTCTACATCTGCGTTAAAAACTGATTTTTTTTGAGTCATATTTTTACTTTTGATGTTGGCCTACACTTTTAAAAAAAGTTTCGGACTTGTATGAGTTAATATTAAAGTAAAATAATTCGCATACCCGAAAAATTCCACAAAGTTGAGGAAATTATATATTTTTGAAGGCAAAGAGTCAATAATTATTTTGATGCGTTCTTTTTTGCTTCTTCCTTTGTATCATTTATTTTTGTATAGGTTGCAGTGGATAGTCGTTTTCTTTCTTCCTTTATTTTGGAATTTATGTTTTCACGCAGTATTACCTGATTACCGAAATCTTGACTTGCGGATTTGTTCTTTTTCCTATCACTTTTTCCTTCAAAGGCGGTAAGGCAAGGATTTTTATCCGCACTTATATTTTCAAGCCATGATTTTGTTATCATTCCGACGCCTGCGGTAACAAGGATTGCGCCACCGGTAAAAATACCTGCAACAACCGTGGCAAGTGATGTTTTTACAACATTTTTTACGACACCATCTTTACTTATTATTATAGAAGGTTTTGCCATAGGTCCCTCTATTTTTATCATTTCGGCAAGACTGTTTGAAACACCGAATCCTTCCTTTACAACTGTGATGACAGAAACATTCAAATATTCATCACCCAAGTTTGCGGTGCCATCAATGATTATATTCGCATCTTTTGTTTGGATTGCAATACCTCTGTTACTTATTGTTTTACCGTCTTGGATATTTAAGTTTACAATGGCACATTCAATGGTGCTTTTTTCCTCTTTCTTATCATTACCGGCAAGTCCCCCTATAATATCTTCACCCACAAATTTGAATATAGATGAAATGACATCGTTTGCCATTACAAGATTTTCAATCCTGTATCCAATTAAATCAGAAGTTGTGTAAACTTTGGTATAACCATTTAAATTTCTCATAAATTCTTCTAAATTATTACCTACACCTTTTAATACTATATCAATATTTGTATTACCTCCTTTGAAAATATCCTTGTATCCCGTGCTTGCGATAATATCGCCTATATTAACATCGGTGCCCTTTATTGAAACATCACCATTAAAGGTATTATTGTCATTATTGGCAATTACATCAAGAACAACTTTACCTCCCATATAGTCTATTGAAAAAGGTGCTATTATTGCACTTCCATTATTAATGTTTGCGAAAAGCTTTATATTGTTGATTGCCATTTCCGGCATAGCTTTAAGTTCATCTATGGTTAAATGTAAAATTATATTTGCCCAATCTAATTCCTTGATTGGAAGAGGAATATCTTTGAAAGCCTTTGGATTTTCAATGACTTTTCTTTCGCGGGACGGTTTTTCCGTGCCTGTTCTTAATCGTTCAAAATATGCAGGTTCCCATAAAGGATAGAAAAGCTTTGGAATATCAAATGTCGGTATATGCAAATTTGCTTTTATATCCGGTTTTTTATTTAAAACTATATCAATATCACCTTTTAAGTTTGTATCATTGTTATATGTTAAGTCCAATTTTTTAATTGAAGCTATTTTTGGGGTAAGAATAAGTTCGAATTTTGCAAGTATATCATCTATTTTTGGAAGTTTTATAAAATTTTTTAATGATTTTTGTAAATCCGTTGATTTTATACTTACATTTGCGGTTAAAGATTCTGTTTTTGTTATTTGTGATATTAAATAAAGTTCCAAACCATTAAAGTTTAAAACTCCTGTTAACGGAATTATTTTTGTTTTATTTATCATATCATAGATTGAGTAAGTTTTGAAGCTTCCATCAATAATATTTTCTTTATATGTTGCAACAATATCCATAAATGTCGGGGAAAGATAATTTTTTGCATAGATTAGTAAATTGTTTATGGTCAAGTTTTCTTTTATTTTGCTTTTTCTATTATCATAAAATATTTTTCCATTTTTCAGTTGAATGCTTTTGATTGCGATTTCAAATTTTTTGTGATTGATAGCTTGTGCTAATACTTGTTCATCATTTTTTATTTTATGAGTAATATCTTCAATAGTAAGATTATCTTTTTTAATGAAATTTTTAAAATCCCAATTTGGTGTTCCCTTTGATGAAATTTCCAAATACAGTTTTGGATTTTCAATTAAAACTGTTTCTACCGAAATTTTACGGGCGATTAAGTGTTTGAATGAAAGCATTACGGAAATGTTGTCTGCTTCAAATATATTTTTTGATTTTCCCCAAGTGGTATTTGATATTGATATTTTTTCTATTTGGACTGCCGGTTCAAAGGAAATAAGTTTCCATTTTATATCACCTTCTATTATCACAGGACGATTAAGGACAAGTTCAAATGCTTTTTGTAAATCATTTTTATATTTATTTGGGTCAACATTATTGATAAGAATTACTATTCCAACGCAAAAAGCAATTATTGCAAGTACTATTATTCTTATAATAATTTTTATTTTTGATAAAATCACAGATATGATTGATGGTATTTTTTTAAAAAAATTTATTTGTATTTTTCTTTGCTTTGTTATTTTTTTAGCAGGTGTTTTTTTTGTTTTGATAACTTTTTTTTCTGTTGTTTTTACCATAAGCAATCCCCCCCTATCCTGTTAAAAATTCAAATATTTACAAAGTTTTTCAAAATGTGTCGGTTTTTCGGCCGTGATTATCGGTTTGCCTTCTATTTCAATTTGATAAGCGTGAAGATAAAGTTTTCTTGGAATTTCTATTTCAAATGAATCTTTTAATTTTGAAAATTGGTTTGTGTTTTCATATTTAAAATCACCGATTATCGGGTGTCCCATCTTGCTCATATGAATACGAAGTTGATGGCGACGTCCGGTAAGCGGGGACAGTTTTACAAATGATAAAATGCCAAATGCTTCATCTAAAACTTTGTAATCCGTAGTTGCGGATTTTAAGTTTTGTTTGTCGGATTTTTCCTTTTCTTCATCTATTAATATAGGGATTTTGATTGTGCCTTCTTTTTTATTATCATCAAAGTTGCCATAGACAAGGGCGAGGTAGGTTTTCTTTATTTTCTTTTCTCGAAACATAGTTGTGATTTTAAGTGCCGAATCGTAATTTTTTGCGATTACCAAAATACCGCTTGTTTCCTTATCAATTCTATGTGTCAGGCGAAGAGAATTATTATATTCGGGAAGTGCAATATTTATCAAAGTATCAATATGTTTTGTGATACCTGTTCCTCCTTGGGCAGATAAACCTGCCGGTTTGTTCAGAACAATTATTTCATCATCTTCGTAAATAATAGTTTTTAAAATATCATCAATATCATTTTGTGTGTATTTTGTATTATTTTTAACAACAATCGTTGGTTCATTTTTATATTCATCAATAAATGGAGGAAGTTTTATTTCATCGTTTTGAAGAAGCGGTTCATTATAGGAAACTCTTTTTCCATTTATGCGAATTTGACCTGTCCTGCATAATTTCTGCAAGTGTGAAAGTGTTAGAGATGGATAATTTTTTTTCATCCATACGTTCAATTTTATTCTGTCGTTATTTATTATTGCTTTTATAATTTTTTTACTCCATATCAAAGTCATAATCAGATGACATATTATTTGGTGAATTATTTTCTTTATTATTTGAAGATTGTTTACAGAACAGGCAATATTCATTTATCTTTTTTTCTCTGTTCTGTAAATACATAGTTTTGAAAGTTTCATAAGAATCAATTGATGTTTCATTTGTTGCAATTACAAAATCATAACTTTCATAAATGCTCATTGATGCTTGTGTTACATCAATAAATAATCCGGCAGCCCAACCAAACACACTGTTTATAGGGTTAAATGTCGTATCAACTATTTTACCAACCAAATCACGAGTCGTTGTTTGTGCATAAACCGGCATAACAAAGAAACCACCCATTGGCACACCCCATACTCCCAAAGTTTGACCAAAATCCCTTGGGTCACGTTTTATACCAATTGCACCGGCTGCATCCATAAATCCGAACATTCCGGCGGTGCTGTTTATTGCAAAACGCAATACGGTTTTAAGACCGCTTTTGAAATCAAGTTGTAAAAATGCGTTTCCCGCATTCATCGGTTCCTGTAAATTATGCAGAAAATTTACAACTCCCTTATGCACAACAGAAAATTTTTGTTGTTTATATTCATCAAGAGCTGGTTTTAATGCGTATATAAGATTCATATTGAAATCGTGCATGGCTTTACTTGTTTGCGGAAACAAATCAGGTGTAATTTTGTTATCTTCTTCGTTTTGAAGTTTGATTTCTTCCCGTTCCTTTGCACTTAGATGTGGTTGTTTTGTCTTGGTTGAACATCCAAAACATACAAAACTCAGCAATAATAGTATATATATTCTTTTCATAAATTTATTTATTTTTCTTTTTTACATATTTGTGTTATTATATATTTAATTCTACTTTTTAACAAGAGGAAAAAAATGCAGTCTTTTATTATCCCGAATGAAATAATTCCCTTTATAAACCTTTATTCCTTAAAAAATGATAAAGATGATTTTTCTATGATAAGACTTTGTAAAACTGCAATTGAGAAAAATTTCTCTTCTATTACTGTTGATATGGAACAATTGGAAAATGTTTGGAAGTGGGTGGAGACAAGCAATATTAAATTATGCGGTTCCGTAAATATGATACAAAATACTATGTCACCGACAGTATTATTTAAAAGTATAAAATCAGTTTTTGAAAATGGAGCAGATATGGCAGAGGTAATTATGCCTCTGGAATTTTCAAATATAAATGAGGAACAGATTCCGACTATTATGCTTGAATATCTTAATGTTATAGAAGAGGCGAAAAATAACAGAGTTGCAAAGGTGTGTATGGAAACCGGATATATTACATATTTAAGTCAGATAAAATTAATTATCGGATTAATGCAAAAATATAATATAGATATAATAAAAACTGCTTCCTCATTTTATAAAAATGCTTTTTCAAATCTTAATCATTTAAATTCTATTTTAGATAATGTAAATAATATAAATACTAAGATTGATTTTTTATTTGATGTAAAAAACAGCAATAAATTTATAATAGATAATGCTTTCAGACTCCTTAAAAAATCCAGAATTTCCCTTGAAAATCCATTGATTATAAGTTATCCAATTGAATTTTTGTAAAGTAGGAAAATCTACTCATTGATTTAATGCATATTTCTGGTTATATTGGAATTAAGCAATTCTACAAAAGAGGGTTGTGAATTTTAACACAAAGAAAGGAAATAAATTATGAGAAAAGTAAGTCTTTTAACTTTGGCTTCTATTGCTGTTCTTTCCTCTGCTGTATCTGCACAGAGAGCAGGCGGAATGTATAGCACTACAAGCGTAACAACAACTCCATTATTCAATATGGAAAGCCCATTTTATAAGCCAACAGAAGGAGTGTTTTATTCTAAAACCAACTTCAATTATAATCCTGTTGAACATTATGATGATACTTTCCAATTAACAGAAGAATTTGGCTATGGTATTGATAATCAATGGACAGTAGCTGCTTCTGTTGGTTATGGTTGGATGGATAAAGGTGGAAACTTTTATGACAAAGGTTCACAAGTATCTAACCTTGCAATAGGCGGTTCTTACAGACCTGTTATGGATGATGGATTTATATGGGACATCAAAGCCGGTGTTAATATTGACATAGCTGATGATATGGTTCAACAATACTCACTTGGACTTCCTATCAATGATTATGGTAAAAAAGACACTGCTGTTTATTTAGCAACTCAATTCGGTTTGGACTTCTTTGAAGATGTAGACCTTGCTCTTGAATTAGGATATTCTCTTGATACTGATGACAAGAAAAATCTAGATAATAAAGAACTTGGCGATACTTCTTACTATTATGCAAGTTTGAAAAGCCAATTTGATCTTACTGATGAATGGTCTATAAATCTTGGATATGAATTCCAAAAGTTTTCTAACAGTGATGGCTTCCACAAAGCAGCAACTCAGGTTATAAACCTTGCTGGAAACTGGCAAGCTAGCGAAGCTATGTCATTATCTGTATATGCAGATTATGATGCTTCTGCAAAGTCAGACAGACGTGATTTGTTAGGAACTGAACTTGCCGGCAACAACGGTGATAAAAACCGTTGGGGTATGGGTGCAAGATTAGGAGTTCAATTCTAGTCTTTCCGACTATTTAAAATTACATTGTAAAGTATGAAACAAAGGTGAATATGGCAACAAAGGGGACGCTTCTTAACCGAGGCGTCCTTTTTGTATTGAATAAACTATGAAAATATTATATAATATATAAGTTAAACTTTTTAGGAGAGGTAATATGNAAAAATATAAATCCGACTTGGGACGCTCTATGATAGAAGTCCTTTTATATCTTAGCTTAATTATTGTTATGATTGTTGCAAGTACAAAAATGTATAATGACTATAATCAAAAAATCAAAAGAACCAGAGCCGAAGATCAGCTTGAAACTATTTCGACTAAGACTTCACAAATTTATTATGGAAGGACTTTCGGAAATGANGGAACTTCTTTGAATGATAAATTAATTGAAAATGGAGTTTCATTGGTTGACCCTTGGGGTAAAAAAATCGATGTTATAACAGACAATGCAACTATGTATCATATAAGTATGACTTTAAATAAACAAAACTGTATTTATTTAGTTATGAATGCTGATACAAAAGTGAAAGAACCGGTTATTAATAATATAAAAGATGTTGCAAATGGTCCTTTGACTGATTGTAAGGATACAAATACTGTATTTTTCTATTATAATATAAGATAGTAAATAAAGAGTTATAAAAAATGCCATAGTTTTTATGGCATTTATTTTTTTATATTTAGTATTTCATTAAGGTATCTTCACACTTATCNGCANTNTCNTTATNNTTATTAANTTTATTNATAGTNACTC
The DNA here is from genome assembly GCA_014803575.1 of bacterium. GTDB lineage: Bacteria > Pseudomonadota > Alphaproteobacteria > Rs-D84 > CACZYB01 > CACZYB01. Next base: position 9,348 of record JAAVBO010000005.1, read on the forward strand.
CNCCTAATATAGNAGAANTNNNNTGAGCACCTNNNGCAANNCCNNTTGTNACTGCTGTTGCTATATTTANNTTTNTNNNNTNNNCNTNNNCANNTTCNGAANTTGNNTTTGCATTNGTAANAGTTGCNGCAANACTTCCTGCAGCACCAANACTTGATGTAATAGTTGAACCAATTAATAAACCTTTAACTGACTCTATATTCTCTATACTGTCATTATTAATTCCATTGCAACTGTTTGAAATTTCATCTATTTGTAAAATAGTTGCNTCGGTTTCATCAACATCTTCNTCTAACAATCTTTGTTTTATATTGCTTATGTTTGTAATATCACCTTTACAACTTTTCATTTTGCTTAGTAAATTATCTATATTACTAATTGAAATAGCAGATGTTGCAATACCACCAACGGAAGTTGCCGCACTTCCTATCAATAGACCTGTTTCAAGTCNNTGTCTCTTTNTTNTCTNTTATCNTNNATNAANTNNGAAGNCATAGCACCNCCGGNNGCTAATGNACCGGCACCGGAAACAACAGTTGTTCCTATTGCCAGCCCTTGAATAAGTCCTAATGTTTTAGAAACACCAATACAATTTAATTGTGCATTATTCAGATAGGTTCTGTATTCTGCACGAATTTCCTTTATCCTATTTTTTTGGGCAATTTTTTCGGCATCAGCAATAGTATTAGGNATACTTACGGAAGTATTAGGATTTTTTGTATCATCCTTATTATCATCTTTATTATTGTCATCATCATATTCAATTGGTGGGACTATAGGAACTTGACCAGGATTATCTGTTATAATTGTTGAATCTGGTGTTACCAAAGTTCCGTTAGANTTTCCTCTTTTAAGNACTCTTTTTTGTGTAGCAGACATACAATTTAAAGAATTACCAAAAAGTAATAATGATAAAATTGTAATTGATATTTTTGAATGTTGCATTTTATTTTCCTTTTTACCTTATATGTCAAATATACCATATAATAAAAAAGATTTCAAGAAACTTAATTAANTTTAAAAGTTGATTGTATTTCCGGAGCATTATAAAGAGCATTAATTAAATCATCGACAGTTTCAATTTTGAATTTTTCTGATGTTTCGCACAAATCTTTTCTGAAAATAACCTCTAAATTCGCAAGCAAATCAATCCATGTCCAATAATCTATACCCAACTGAGCATAGTTTTTGGATTTTATAGAATCGAAATTCAAGTCGGTGTTAAGGCAGNCTGATTCTGTCATAAGTCTTTGAATTTCCTTACTTATTATTCTCTTTTTATTAAACATTTTTATATTTTTTTCTGTCATAATACCTATATTATAGACATATTATTTTTATTTTGTCAATAGATATTATTTTTATCCCTTTCTTTTTTTAAAGTATCTATTGCAATTAAAAATATTTCAAGTAAATTATTATTAAAGATGGAGATTTATTATGAAAATATTTAGAAACTTATTGATTATACTTACTTTTTTTATTTTAGGAATAAATATATCAAAGGCTGAAATTTATGTTGATATAGACAGCGGGAATATAAATCCTATACCTATTGCCATTATGGATTTCAGCGGAAAGAATAAAGAGCTTGCCACTATTGGAAAAAATATTGCCTCTGTAGTGTCAAATGATTTGAAGCGAAGCGGTTTATTTTCTCCTATTTCTAACGATGCTTTTGTTGATAAAAAGCAAGATATAAAACTTTCTCCGAATTTTGAAAATTGGACTGTTATAAATGCAATGGCCCTTGTATATGGAAATGTTGAAAAGGCGGAAGATGACAAAGTTCGCGTAGAATTTCAACTTTGGGATGTCGTAGGGCAAATAAGGTTGGAAGGTCAAGTTTTATTGACTGAGAAAACTAACTGGCGCAGGATTGCTCATATAATTGCTGATTATATTTACAAAAGAATGACCGGAGATAACGGGTATTTTGATACCAGAATTGTTTATGTTGCGGAAACTGGATCAAAACTTAACAGAACAAAAAGATTGGCGGTTATTGATCAAGATGGTGAAAATTTGAAATATTTAACCAGCGGGAAAATTCCTGTGACAACTCCTGTATTTTCCCCTAATTCTCAAAAAATTGCGTATGTGACATATTATAAGCAAGTGCCACATGTGTATATTTTCGATATTGAAACGGGTGAGCAGGAATTGCTTGGTAATTTCCCCGGAATGTCATTTGCACCAAGGTTTTCACCGGACGGAAAAAGTGTTATTATCAGTATTGCAGAGGATGGAAATTCTGATATTTATGAGATGAATTTGAAATCAAAAAAACTTAAAAAACTTACAAAGCATCCGGCAATTGAAACCGCCCCAACCTATTCTCCGGACGGAAAAAGGATTGCGTTTGTATCGGACAGAAGCGGTTCTCCACAAATATATACTATGAATCGTGACGGAAGTGATGTTGAAAGAATTTCATTCGGCAAAGGTCAATATGGGGATGTGAATTGGTCACCACGCGGGGATTATCTTGCATTCGTAAAAATACTTGATAACAACTTTTATATAGGACTTATGTTTGAAGACGGAACCGGAGAGCGTTTGATTGCAAAGGGGTATACCGTGGAATCGCCTACCTGGTCACCAAACGGAAGACGTATCATATTTTATGAAGGAGAGCCAACCAAAGATGGTGATGAAAAACTTACTCTTCAAAGTGTGGATATTACCGGATATAATCACGAGGTTATGAAAACACCTACAGGTGCATCGGATCCAGCATGGTCGCCAAGCCTTCCGTAAATCAGGATATAAAAAATAACCCCTCGGTGTGAGGGGCTTTTTATTATCTTTGATTATCTTTTAATTTAGGGAACATATCTACAACTTTATTATAATTTTTCGCCTGCTTCATAAATTCTTCATCTGATAACAAAACTTTATAAAGCCTGCTTATATTTAAAAATATTGATAATAAATCACCTGCAGATTTATGATTATTAACAATACTTTTTAAAACAGCATTATTATTTTTTATGGAATTAAATACCTTTAATGTATCACTTAAAAAAAGTTTTTTACCTTCTAGCTTTATCTCGTTTGTTGTAAAGCTTACAACAACTTTTGCTTTGATTAAAGATAACAAAGCATCTATAACAACATATTTTTCATTCGTATCTATAAGCCCTGCAAAATCTAATATAATTTTTGAAAAATCCTCATCTTCTATTTGCAAAATTTCCTTAAGAAGATGTTTTGATGTGTCTTCTGATATTTCCATTAAGTCATTATAACTGTAAAAATCCCTATAAATTTCTTTTATATCAAAAGAGTCAAACAATCCCGTTTCTTTAAGATTTCTCTTTACATCTTCATAAGTAAGATATTTGATTTCTTCTTTATTTGTGTTGTTTACATTATTCATAATAACACCTCATTTTTGTTAATTTTAACTAATGATTCTTATATTAAACAAAAAAAAAGAAATGTCAACAGTTATTTTCTCTTTCCATAATTTTCAAAGCCGGAAGGCTTTGGTGCTCCCCTTGGGGGGGGGGTAAGGGGAGCACACTGACTGCATCCTCCTACCTGTATATTGTTGAAGTTGGTTTTAATGTTAATGTTTTTTCCTTGGACCCTTTGTCAGTCAGCAGGTGGGTGCCCTCCGCCACTTTAGAGCGTCCATTGACGAGCTTTCCTTCCCCCGCCACCGCGGGTGGATTGCAAACTAAATCATTTCAAAATTTTTCTCTTTTCTTTTCCCCATTTTTATGATATTATATAAGAAAAACAAAGAGGAATAAATGGCTAATAAACAAACTTTTTTTTCTCATTTTACAGAGGAACAAAAATATCCAGATAAGATAAAATTAAATGAAAAGGAAACCCATAATCTTAATTCAATAAAGATAAAAGATGTAAAAAAGATTATAGAAGATATACATTACGTGCTGGATGAATTATATTTTGATGAAAAACTGGCTTATTTACCATACTACAATAATGATGGAACTGTAATACCTTTTATAAATCCAATAGAGGATATAGAAGTGCTTGCAGATACTGCACTATTTGTGTTAGATAAATATGTTGTTGATGAATGGGAAATAAATGAACCTTCGGATACTACTGAAAATTTAAAATTATTTAATGCACTTTCTGAATTAAGATATGCCTTGAATAATGCAAAGGAGAAAGCATTAACTTCTTCCAGATTTAACGATGTTTATCAAGATTTTAATAAATCATATTCTGAAAAGCAATTTATACCTGCAATAGAAAAAATAAATAATAAAGTATATGAACAAGCTGGTTATATACCTGTTTATAATAAGGGAAGAATTGAATATACTAACTTTGCAGAGTATAATGGTAAAATCTATCTTATTCACAATATAGAAAGATCAGACGGAACGCATGCTCCATCCACAAATGATCTTATTGACCTAATAATTAATACAAAAAAAGGAAGAAATTCTTAAATTATAGTATTATATAAGAGTATATAAAGGGGAGTGTATTATGGAAAAAATCAAATTAAATGCAAAAGAAACTCGTAATCTTACCAGAATAAAAATTGATGATGTAAAACAACTTATAAAAGATACTCAGTTCGTATTGGATGAATTTTATTACG
>JAAVBO010000006.1 GCA_014803575.1 bacterium
ATGTGCACTATTATCATTAATTTTTGCAATGATTTTTTTAATCTTGTCATTAACATCAGCTTCATTATTCTTATCAATTCCTTCTATATTATCTGTAGAAAAATAAGCTATAGATAAATGGTTTGTTACAAGTGTATTATCTCCTTTATATTCCTCTAATAAATTCTCTTTAAGACTTCTTAAATCTAATGCTAAACCTGATACACCAAATGTAGTATTATCAACACCTTTCATTGTATCCAATTTTAATAATCCTCCTATATGATGAGAATTTTGTTTTTCTGTTCTATTATTATAAGGTTTATCCATAAAATATACAACACCATAAAATTGATTTTCTTTTGAATTTTTAAGACCGCTTACATCACCTTCAAATACAACATTTGTTAATTTAGAATCTATATCAACAGATTCGTCTTTTGATTCTGTATAATCACCAGTTATAACTACGTTCTTAATATCATTAATATTGTATTTTATAGATACTTCTCTTAAAATATCTGCTGACATATTTGGAATAGTATTATCAGTATTAATACTATTTTCTTCAAACATTGTTTTTCCATCTTTAAAGAAATCTGCTCCTTGGAATTCAAATATGGTAGGTCTTGTTTCACCATCAGCATAATGTTTAAAGGAACTAATGTCAATACTTTCATCTAAATTTAATTTTTCTTTATTATCATCATAAATTTTATGTAATGCAATTATACCATTAATTACATCTTTACTATTTATACCTGTACCATATATATAATAATCCAATTTAGGAGCTTTTGATGTAGGTGCTTTTACTAATTCTGTTGGTTGAGTAATAACTTCTTTTAAGAAAGTTTCTGAATCATAATTAAATAAACGAGCATACATATCAAAAATAGTTTTCGGAGACATAGCAAAGTATAAATTTTTATCCTCATACTCTTGTTTCATAGAAAACACTGCATTATCAGTAGATATTGAAGCTCCAGCATTCTCAATATCTATTTCATTATAGTTAAATGTACCATTTAATACAATATTTCCTTTAGATATTTTATAAGATTCTACTTCTTTTACTGCAGGATAACGCTGTCCTACTGAAGTCTCTGTAAACTCATTTGCTGTTTCTGGGACCTTATCTTTCATATCAGTATCAATAACCCCATACTCATTTCCAATATCACGAATTCCGTTCTTTTCAACCTTAATTTCCCCATTATCATAAGCATTAACTAAAGTTGAAAGGTCTTTATATTTTTCATATTCAGCTAGAGCTGCTGCTTTTAATTTAGTTTCTTTTTCTTCTTCCTTTGTATCAGCTGGAATTGTAATTTTTAGGTCAGAAGGTAAAGCAGCAAGCTTTTTTATGGTTTGTGCCGTTAATGTTATAGTTCCTGTTTGCTGATCACCTTCTGGTATTGGTTTATTAACATATACAAAAAGATCTCTTAGACTTTTAAATTCTTTGTGTGTTGGGTTTTCTGTAACAGGTGGATTTTGTCCTTCATTTGGATTTTGTCCTTCATTTGGATTTTGTCCTTCATTTGGATCTTTTCCTTCATTTGGATCTTTTCCTTCATTTGGATCTTTTCCTTCATTTGGATCTTTTCCTTCATTTGGTTGGGCTGTATATAATTTAGAAACTTTAAATGATTTATCACCAATTTCTATAAAAGCTCTAAAATTATTTTGTTCAGACTTAAACTCATAATCTTCTGTTGGAAAACTATTATTTGTTATAGTATAAATAAAATCTTTATCGTCATCATTTGTTACTGTGATATTAAATGTTGTTTTATCTTTAAACATTTCATATAACTCTTCAAGAGTTTTTCTTCCTTCATCTCTATTCATATATAAGTTAACAGAAAGACACTTTTTTATCTCTTCTGCAGTTACAGTTTCACCAACTTTAACCTCTTTATCAAAATCTATTATTAAATCACTTACTTCTATAACATCTCCCTGCTCTGTCTCTGTTTTACATGCAACCATTGCTAATGCAAGAGGAGTAAGTGTTGCAGCCTTGAAAGCATTAGAAGCCAAAATTGAAATTATACGTTTTCTTAAATCATGAAATTTATTTGTGGTATTTTTCTTCATTGTTTTATTCCTTTCTATTATATTGATTATGTGTTATTCTATTTTAAAATTACACATTATGTCAATTTCTTTATATTCCTATTATATTGACGAGATTATTGTATCATAAAATAAAGAACCATTCAACAAAAAAAATGTAAAAAATAAAATATGTCAATTTTATCTACAATTATATATAAATTTACAGTAATTTCAATATCTTATTTTTACCAATACTTCTTATAAAGCCAGCAAGTTTTGGTCCTAAATCCCTGTTTATTAAGATTTGATAAAGTTTTTTATATATTTCCGGAGTAAGTTCAAATTCGGATACAAGGTTTCCAATCTTGTTTTGCAAATCTCTGTCCGTTTGATATAAATCCCAGTTATTTTGAAGTTCTGATTTAAGTGCATCTATAAACTTTTTTTCATTATCGGACAAATTTATATCTGTTCTTTTTTCCTTATTAATAATGAATTTAAAGTCTTCCGGTGCGTGATTTTGAATCCAGAAAATTGCACGGTCAGCACGTTCATTGAAACGACGTTCATCACGTGGTGTTTTTATATCTGCTTCGTAATACTTTCTTGCCTTTTCCTTATCAAAATCATTTATTTGCAAGATATTGCAAAGGTGTCTGAAACTTGGTTGAAACGGAATTGTGTCCGGAATTTTACCCATTGGGTTAAGTTGTGAAAGTTCGTATATTCTGGTTGCAACTGCTTTTTTGTCTTCCTTTACATTTTCAAGTCCGTAAACAGTTCTTTCAAGTCTATCAAAGTCCTCATAATTTTTAAGAACATCTAAATCAAATGCCAAGTCAAAGGCTGCATTTGGTTTATAGGAGGAGAAAATCCAACGCACCATTTCCGGTTCGTATACATCCAAGATTTCCTTTAATGTAATAACATTTCCCTTTGATGAAGAGATTTTGCCATTGAAACCCTTTATACCAATGTTATCATAAGGGATATAGACAGGAGGTTCTTTTCCAAAAACCTTTTTTACAATTATTGAGGCCGTATCACGACTTCCACCGGCAGAGGAGTGATCGCGTCCACCAGGTTCAAAGTCTACATTTTCAAAAGCCCAACGCATAGGCCAATCAACACGCCAAGGAAGTTTTAGGCGGTTTGAGGTTTCAAGATTTTCTGTTCCTTCGTGTCCGCACAAATCACATTTGTATGTGATATTTTTTGTTGCCTTGTCATATCCTGTAATTGTAATTCTGTCGCGATTACATTTTTCGCAATATGTTGAAAGTGGAGCCCAATTTTCGCCAAGTTCCGAAGTTTTAAACTCCTGTAAAATTGAGGCGATAGTATCTTTGTTATCCATAACCTTTACTATTTCGGGATTATAGGTTTTTGAACGATATTTTTTGTTTTGATAAATAAATTCAACATAGTCAATTCCAACACGTGGTAAGTCTTTTTCAAAAACTTTTTCATTATGTTCGGCATAGGAAGAGTATTCGCCGAATGGGTCAAAGACATCAACGATAGGTTGGAAAAGAAGTTCCTTTAACTCCTCTTGCTTTGGCATATTTGCAGGCACTTTACGGAAAGTATCATAATCGTCCCAAGAATAGATAAAGCGGACTTTCTTACCCCTTTGCATTAAAGCACGAGCCACCAAATCAACCGTAATTACTTCACGAAAGTTTCCAAAGTGGACTACGCCTGATGGGGTTATACCGCTTGCAACTGTATAAGTATCCTTATCGCCCTTTTCACGGATAATTTTGTCGGCTGTGATATCTGCCCAATGAAAACTTTTTATATCTGACATTTTTTACCTCTATAAACTTATTATATTGGATATCATATATTTTGCCTTTGTTTTAGTCAAGAAAATAAAAGAAAGAATATCTTTACAAATTATTTATTTGTTATATTATAAAACTAAATATTAATGAATTAAGGAATAAAATATGAGTAGTAATATAATTTATGATCCTAAACATACCCTTAAATTTGAAACTGCACGAGATATTGCAATGACTATTACTGTGGCGTTAGTAGGCTCTTCTGTTGGAATCTTTTTAATGACTTTAATAATGAGTTTATCAAAAACACATAGACAAATGAATGATATTAAAACTGCTTCTTTAAAAGAAGGAAATATTTTAAAGGCAGAAATTATAACAAAAAACTATAATAATATTCAAAAAAACAAAATTAAAAATGTTGTTATTGATACAAACAATAATGGTATTGAAGATGCAGATGATGTCGTGATAAATGGAAAGTTATTTACATTTTCAGAAGCTCAAGAAGGTCGTAATGTTGTATTTTTACAAAATGAAAAAAGAATAAAACCTCTTGCAGTGGAAAATGAGAATGGCAAGTTTGATGTAAAGAAAACTCCTTCTGATATTTATTATGCTCTTAATCCTGAAAAAGTAAAATCATTAAAAAATCTTGATGATGAATTTAATAATATGATAGCGCAGAAAATAAGATAAGGAATAAAATATGAGTAGTAATATAATTTATGATCCTGACCGCATTGTTAAGTTGGAAACTGCACAAGATATTGCAAAGGGTATTATTGTAGGACTAGTAGGCTCTTTTACTGGAATTTTCTTAATAACTGGAATATCGACTGTATTAACAGCATATAAACAGACTTATGATAGTAAAACTGCTTCTTTAAAAGAAGGAAATATTTTAAAGGCAGAAATTATAACAAAAAACTATAATAATATTCAAAAAAACAAAATTAAAAATGTTGTTGTTGATGTAAACAACAATGGTATTGAAGATGCTGACGATATTGTAATTGATGGAAAGTTATTTACATTCTCAGAAGTTCAAGAAGGTCGCAATGTTGTATTCTTGCAAAGCAAAAAGAAATTAAAACCTCTTGCTGTGGAAAATGAGAATGGTAAGTTTGATATAAAGAAAACTCCTTCTGATATTTATTACATTATTGATACAGAAAAAGTAAAATCATTAAAAAATCTTGATGATGAATTTAACAATATAATAGCTCAGAAAACAAGATAATTGAAAGAAAAAAATAGGGCTTGAAATAAGCCCTATTTTATAAAATTTATTTTGTTGGGGATTTCGTGTTCTTGGCTTCCATAACCATTAACTCATCTTCGGCTTCCTGTAAATATCTGCTAAATTCTTGCCAATTTATATTCATAACTCTTAAAACTTTACATATACTTTCAGTAGAAGGCCAACGAAATTTTCCAGTTGGATAAAACCTTTTACTTTTATTAAAGGCGGTAGAATCTAACCCTGCTTTCTTTGCTAAGGATGATACAGACATACCGTGTACATAAGCGATTTTATCTATTGAACGCCAAATTTTATAATGATCTTTATTCATTTTTACTCCTTTCTCTTTATAGTAGTTTTTATTTTAAAACACAATTATAAAGGGAATTTAAATAAATTTCAAGTATAAAATTGAATATTTTTATTTTTTCTACTATAGGTAGTTATTTATAAATATTAGGATTGTTGAATATTCACACGTTTAAGCAAACACTATACAAAGAATTATTATGTTATTTTAATATAAAAAATTCCCTCATAAAGAGGGATTTTTTAACGAAAAAGTCCATGATGAATAAATTCAAGTGATTCTAAACTTTTAATGCGTTTTTCTTGTTGGTTAATTTTAAGGATAAGAGCCATAAGTAACTCTTTTCCTATAACAATATCTTTTTCATCATTTAACATAGCTTCTTCTAATTTTTCAAATGGAGCCAATAGTTCGTTTTTATTATCTGTTCCTAGATTTCTATTAAAAGAATTTACGAAATATTCTACTTGTTTTTCTATATCTAGACTGTTATTTTTCATTTTATTGCTATCTTATTCTTTCTTTTCTTATTAAGAATTTTTTATAAAAAGCAAATAAAATTTCTTCCCTTTAAGCTAATAAAGGGAGGAAATTTATATAGTAGATAATTTATTTAATCTTCATCAATAAAATTGTTTAAAAGTTCCTCAAGGACTTTAATAGGATTTACTTCAAGTTTCTTTAATACTTTTATAAACTCTATAACATCAAGAACTCTTTGAGAAGTTTCGACTTTTGATATAAAAGATTGAGGTTTATCTAATCTTTTTGCAAATTCTTCTTGATTTACTCCTTTTAATTTTCTTTCTCTTTTTAAAATTTCTATTAAAGTTTTATTATTTTCTGAATTTATAGACTTTTTCATCTTTAATTTCTCCTTTTGTTTTGGTTAATATAAAAGTCCAAAATTAAAGATAATTACTGTTATAGAAATATTTAAGAAAATTATAAAAATAAATAAAAAAAAATTCTCCAAACAGAGAATTTTTTAATTGCATTATATTGTAAATATGTTGAATTGAGTTAATAGTGTTCTTTGAAAATCCGGCAATTACCTACTCTCCCGTGCCTTAAGACAAAGTACCATCGGCTCGGAGGGGTTTCACTGTCTAGTTCGGGATGGAATAGAGTGTTTCACCCTCGATATCGTCACCGGATTATCAAAGAACAGTATTAAAATTTCTAGTCTATTTTATAAATATTATGAAAACTTTTGAATAATCTAATTATCAAAACATATACTACATAAGTCAATCGAATTATTAGTACAGGTTAGCTAAACACATCGCTATGCTTACACACCCTGCCTATCAACGTGATGGTCTATCACGATTCTAATGGAGATATCTAGTTTTGAGGTCGGTTTCCCACTTAGATGCTTTCAGCGGTTATCCGTTCCATACATAGCTACCCAGCAATGCTCCTGGCGGAACAACTGGTACACCAGAGGTATGTCCATCCCGGTCCTCTCGTACTAAGGACAGATCCTCTCAAATATCTTTACACCCACGGTAGATAGGGACCGAACTGTCTCACGACGTTCTGAACCCAGCTCACGTACCTCTTTAAATGGCGAACAGCCATACCCTTGGGACCTTCTCCAGCCCCAGGATGAGATGAGCCGACATCGAGGTGCCAAACGATACCGTCGCTGTGGACGCTTGGGTATCATCAGCCTGTTATCCCCAGAGTACCTTTTATTCGTTAAGCTATGGCCCTTCCATACAGAACCACAAGATCACTATGACCGACTTTCGTCTCTGCTCGGAATGTCTCCCTTGCAGTCAGGCTAGCTTGTGCCATTACACTCAACATCTGATTTCTGACCAGATTGAGCTAACCTTCGCGCGCCTCCGTTACTCTTTGGGAGGCGACCGCCCCAGTCAAACTACCCACCACACACTGTCCCCAAGCCGGATTCACGGCTCTAGGTTAGATATCAAGAAACAAAAGAGTGGTATTTCACATTTCGGCTTCACACTAACTGGCGTCAATGCTTCAAAGCCTACCACCTATTCTACACATTTGTTTCCTAATACCAATATGAAGCTATAGTAAAGGTTCATGGGGTCTTTCCGTCTAGCCGCGGGAACTGAGCATCTTAACTCAGAGTTCAATTTCGCTGAGTCGATCTTGGAGACAGCGGGGAAGTTGTTATGCCATTCGTGCAGGTCGGAACTTACCCGACAAGGAATTTCGCTACCTTAGGACCGTTATAGTTACGGCCGCCGTTTACTGGGGCTTCAATTTGGTGCTTACACACCTCCTCTTAACCTTCCAGCACTGGGCAGGCATCAGACCCTATACATCATCTTATGCGATTTTGCAGAGTCCTATGTTTTTGTTAAACAGTCACTACCCCCATTTTTGTGCCACTCCTTTATAGTTACCTGAAAAGGAGTCGTCTTTCTTCCGAAGTTACAGACGCAATTTGCCTAGTTCCTTCAAGATCGTTCTCTCAAACACCTTGGTATTCTCTACCAATCCACCTGTGTCGGTTTAGGGTACGGACAATATGTTGGAGCTATTTCCAGGAACCTATTCACTGCCCTTTCAATCCAATAAGAAAGAACAATTTACTAGATCCGTCACTACCAACTGGCTACTGAATATTAACAGTATTCCCATCGACTACGCCTTTGGGCCTCGTCTTAGGGACCGGCTAACCCTACGCTGATTAGCATTGCATAGGAACCCTTGGATTTTCGGTGACAAAGTTTCTCACTTTGTTTATCGCTACTTATGTCAGCATTCTCACTTCTGATACCTCCAGCAAACCTTACGGTTCACCTTCAACGGCCTACAGAACGCTCCGCTACCGCTTGTATGTTAACCATACAAGCCCGTAATTTCGGTGCATAGCTTTAGCCCCGATACATTTTGGGCGCAAAAAGACTTATTTAGACCAGTGAGCTGTTACGCTTTCTTTAAAGGATGGCTGCTTCTAAGCCAACCTCCTGGCTGTTTTGGACTTTTCACTTCCTTCCACACTTAGCTATGACTTTGGGACCTTAATTGACGGTCTGGGCTCTTTCCCTCTCGTCCACGGACCTTAGCACCCATGGACTGTCTCCCAGGCTATATTTCTAGGTATTCAGAGTTTGATTCGGTTTGGTAGATCTCGCGACCCCCCTAGCCGATTCAGTGCTTTACCCCCTAGAATAAACACCTGAGGCACTACCTCAATAGTTTTCGCGGAGAACCAGCTATATCCCAGTTTGATTGGCCTTTCACCCCTAGCCACAATTCATCCCCTAATTTTTCAACATTAGTGAGTTCGGACCTCCAGTAAGTGTTACCTTACCTTCATCCTGATCATGGCTAGATCACAAGGTTTCGGGTCTAATGCAACTAACTATTTGCCCTATTCAGACTTGCTTTCGCTACGCCTACGCCTATCGGTTTAAGCTTGCTAGTTACACTAAGTCGCTGACTCATTATACAAAAGGTACGCCGTCAGGAAATAAATTCCCTCCGACTGCTTGTAAGCATCCGGTTTCAGTTCTATTTCACTCCCCTTTAGGGGTTCTTTTCACCTTTCCCTCACGGTACTTGTTCACTATCGGTCGATAAGGAGTATTTAGCCTTGGAGGATGGTCCCCCCATATTCAAACAGGATTTCACGTGTCCCGCCTTACTCAAGGATTTTATTCTATATCTACCTGTACAGGACTATCACCTTTTATAGTTAATCTTTCCAGATTATTCCAGTTTATAAAACAAAAACACAGGGCTTTTCCCTTTTCGCTCGTCACTACTAAGAGAATCTCAATTGATTTCTTTTCCTCCGGGTACTTAGATATTTCAGTTCTCCGGGTTAGCTTCCTTAACCTATGTATTCAGTTAAGGATACCACAAAGTGGTAGGTTTCCCCATTCAGATATTTTCGGATCAAAGTTTATTGGCAACTCCCCGAAACTTTTCGCAGCCTGTTACGTCTTTCATCGCCTCTTATCGCCAAGGCATCCACCAGATGCCCTTTGTATACTTATATAGCATATGTTTTGAAAATTAGATTTCAAAACGGTTCATCAAGAATACTTTCATAATTTTAAAATTACAAAAATTTTGCTAGACTAGATAAAATATCAATGTTAAAAACTTAATTAATATTTTCTCATTCAACATATTTACAATATAAAAAAGCAATGCAACAACCCTTATTTTTTGGTGGAGGAGATGGGGATCGAACCCACGACCTCTTGAATGCAAATCAAGCGCTCTCCCAGCTGAGCTACACCCCCAAAGTATGGTCAAAGACCAAATAATGGTGGGCTTGAGTGGACTCGAACCACTGACCCCCGCCTTATCAGAGCGGTGCTCTAACCAACTGAGCTACAAACCCAAATTAAAATCAAAATCCGAGTTTGCGAACTCTAAAAACCAGAATTATTTAACTCTGATTCTGATTCTCATTCATTATAAGGGATATATAGACGGCAGATAACTTTCTTCTTTAATTAAAAAGAAGATATGTCTTTGAAAGGAGGTGATCCAGCCGCACGTTCCCGTACGGCTACCTTGTTATGACTTCATCCCAGTCATTGATTTTACCGTGGCTAGCGGACCCCTTGCGGTTATCCTACCATCTTCAGGTAAAACCAACTCCCATGACGTGACAGGCGGTGTGTACAAGACCCGGGAACGTATTCACCGTGGCATGCTGATCCACGATTACTAGTAATTCCGACTTCATGCCCTCGAGTTGCAGAGGACAATCTGAACTGAGATGCTTTTTATAGATTAGCTTCACCTTGCGATGTCGCAACTTTTTGTAAGCACCATTGTAGCACGTTTGTAGCCCAACTCGTAAGAGCCATGCTGACTTGACGTCATCCCCACCTTCCTCCAGCTTATCACCGGCAGTTTCATTAGAGTTCCCAGCTTAACCTGATGGCAACTAATGATGAGGGTTGCGCTCGTTGCGGGACTTAACCCAACATCTCACGACACGAGCTGACGACAGCCATGCAGCATCTGTATCCAATCCAGCCGAACTGAAGATAATCATTTCTGAAAATCGCGATTGGTATGTCAAGGGTTGGTAAGGTTTTTCGCGTATCATCGAATTAAACAACATGCTCCACTACTTGTGCGGGTCCCCGTCAATTCCTTTAAGTTTTAATCTTGCGACCGTACTCCCCAGGCGGAGTGCTTAACGCGTTAGCTCAATCACTGAAAATCCGAAGATTTCCAACAATTAGCACTCATCGTTTATGGTATGGACTACCAGGGTATCTAATCCTGTTTGCTCCCCATACTTTCGTATCTCAGCGTCAGAAATAATCCAGATAACCGCTTTCGCCACTGATGTTCTTCCGAATATCTACGAATTCCACCTCTACACTCGGAGTTCCGTTATCCTCTATTATTCTCTAGACCATTAGTTTCAATGGCAGTTCCGAGGTTAAGCCTCGGGATTTCACCACTGACTTAATAATCCGCCTACACACGCTTTACGCCCAGTAAAACCGAACAACGCTTGCACCCTTCGTATTACCGCGGCTGCTGGCACGAAGTTAGCCGGTGCTTATTCTATAGGTACCGTCATCATCTTCCCTATTAAAAGAGCTTTACAACCCGAAGGCCTTCTTCACTCACGCGGCATGGCTGGATCAGGGTTTCCCCCATTGTCCAATATTCTTAGCTGCTGCCTCCCGTAGGAGTTTGGACCGTGTCTCAGTTCCAATGTGGCTGATCATTCTCTCAAACCAGCTATAGATCATTGCCTTGGTAGGCCTTTACCCCACCAACTAGCTAATCTAATATGGGCTCATCCAAAAGCGATAAATCTTTCCCCTTTCGGGCGTATGCGGTATTAGCAGTCGTTTCCAACTGTTATCCCCCACTTTTGGGCAGATTCCCATATATTACTCACCCGTGCGCCACTCTACTCGGTATTGCTACCTTTCTCGTTCGACTTGCATGCCTCAAACCTGCCGCCAGCGTTCGTTCTGAGCCAGGATCAAACTCTTAGATTTAAAAAATCTTTAAGTCTTAAATCCTGCACTATATGATGTATACTTAAAGAAAAAGATAAGGTTTAATAACCAAATTTACCTTTTTGCTTTTCTGTCATTTTAAAATGTGCAGTGTCAGACAACTTGTTACAGCTATACTGCCGTCTACACATCCCTTATTGTTGCATCTTTACTATGTTAAAAAACAAATCGCATTTAAATCAGTGTCATTTAAAAAACTTTATCAGTTATAACACTATTTTTTTTAATTGCAAGAGAAAAAATAATTTTTTTTTAAAATCTTTTTTCTTCGTAATTTTTTGGAGAGGTTGAAGAGAGGATTATTAGAAGTTTTTACTTTCAGTTTCCATCCCTGCAACTTTCAAGTGAGAATAAATATAATTATTATTTTTCAAAATGTCAACAGCAAAAATAAAATTTTTTCAATTTTTTTTGATATTTTCCTATTATGTTTTATTAATTTATTGATTTTACAACTATTTTTATTTCAAAAAAATTTCTAAAATTATATTTTTATTCTTTGATTAAGTATTATTATTTGAATAATTATTATTAAAAGAATCGAAAATCGGATTAGAATCCTTATCTTTGAAAGTCAATTTTTGTAAAAATAATGGAATATTTATAAAAAACGAATCATTTTAGTTCTTTTTAATTATAGATATTGAAAAAGAATTTTTACGAATCGGGTAATTATGCTTTATTTTAATATAAACGAATCGATATTTTTACTTTTATAACTATAAAAAATATCAATAAAAGGACAGAGAAAACTCTACCCTTTATATTTTATTTGAAATAAAAAAAATTAATTTATACGAATTTTTATTATTTTTTCTTTTTTAATTTGAATATTGGATTGAAAGTATAAAGATAAATTATACTCATAAATGAAAAATAGAACATTGTTTCCGATACTTCCTCAAACATTTCATTTGGAAATGATGTTTCTCCAAGAGTTCCTAAAATTATACCTAATAAAAATAAAATAATATCTATTGCCGGAAAATTTGCTGATTTTATATATAACCATAATTCATGATAAAGTTTTTTGTAAAAGAAATATACAAGGGTAAAAAGCATAAATAAGCCATACAAAGTATTTGGAAGCCAACTGTAATGTGGAAGTATTTCTTTCCATGTTTTAAATGATGTTGTCGAACCTGCGTATGGAAATAAAATTCTTCCGCAATTAATTTCTCTTAAAAATAAAATAAATGAAAGCATTGCAAACCATTTGAAAAGTGATTTATGTTCTTTATTTTTTAATGCAAAAATTACAGCGAAACCTAAAATAAATAATTGTAAGTTTTCAAAAAATGAGTTTTCATTTGCATATTTTGCAGGCAACCAAAGTATGCAAGGTATTATTGCAAAAAGTGATATTAAACCTAAAATTGTTGTTGGATAAACTTTCCAATTTAATCTTGAAAATAAATTTTTTACAAATGTCATCATTGTAACCTCTTCTTTTATTTATAATAATTAAATATAATTCTTTTTCTTATTTTTACAAGAATTAATTCTTTATTATTATAATAAGATTCAGATAGGATGCAAATATTATCCAAAACAGATACGGATATAATAAGATATATGATAAAGAACTTACTTTTTTATAAACATTCATCATATTTAATACTATGAATATATAAAATAAAATTTCAACAAATGCCATAAGCGGAGCTCTTAATCCAAAGAATAAAACTACCCATAAAAAATTAAATAGTAATTGCAACGTATAAATAAAAATTATGTAATTTTTATCTTTTTTGCGGACTCCTTTATAACTTAGACAAGTTGAAACTCCTATAATAATATATAACAAACTCCATACAACGGGAAATATAAAATTTGGTGGATTTAGTATTGATTTTTCAAGAGACGGATACCACGCCCTAAGGCTGTTAAATTGAACAAAACTTCCTATATAACCAACAAGATTACATATAAGTATAAGGACTGCACACCTTAATAAATCCTTTATAGTAATTCTTTGGTGTTTTAACTGAGCTTCTGCCTCTTTAATTTCTTCAAACATAATTATTCTCCTTTTAGTGATAAAGATACTAAAAATTTTTATGAAACACAACTTAAAAGAGGTTTTAAGAATTTATACTTAAATTTATTTATATTGTATAAATAAATATTGTATGTTATACTTTAAAAATCTAAAAAAATGGAGGTTAAAATGAATTTAAAAAATCTTAATATCAATGTTGTTTTTGTTGTTATTGTTAGCTTACTTGCCTATGCTTTTAGTGGCAAAAATAATAATCAAATACACGTTTCTGGTGAATGTTCAAAAAAAGTTAAAAAGGATAGAGTTTCTATAATTTTACAGGTGAAAAATTTGGATAAAAATGCAAGCCTTGCTTCACAAAAATCTATGAAAACGTATAAGGCAATTTCTGATTATATTGTGGAACTTCAAAAACAATATCCAGAAACGGAACTTGAAACAACAGAATATGATACCTATGAAAAAACAGAGTGGAATTCAAATTTAAAGAAGAATGTAAAACTTGGCGTTGAAAATGTTATCGGTTTATCCATAACATCACCTAAAATGGATTTAGTTGAAAATATTTTAGCAGAAGTATCAAAATTTTCTGATGTTTATCCAAACGGACTTAGAACTTTTGTGGCAAAGACCACATTAAAAAAAGAGCAATCCGCTTGTTTAGAAGATGCAGTAAAAAATGCACAATCAAAGGCTTTTGAAATGGCAAATTCGGTTGGGCAAAAAATCGGTAAAATGACAAATGTAAGTGTTTATGATGATAATTACAGTTATACTTCTAATACTCGTGTTTATAAATCTATGGCAAAAATGGCTGTAATGGAAGATGCAGATGAAACTATGGCCGGAGGACCTTCTATATTTACAGGGAATGCTGATATTTCATTAAAGGTGAATGCCTCATTCGAATTGAAATAATCTGATAAAAAAGTGCTGAAAATATAAGAACAGCACTTTTTTGTTGAAATAAATATTAAAATATGATATCTATTTAATATTAAATAGGAGAGAAAAAATTTTAGAAACGTTATTTGTGTATTGTATTTATGGAACTGTTGCATATGCTTCATATAAAATAATAAATTCACAATATTTATAGAGGAAAAAAATGTCATTTGATTTAGATAAAGAAAGAAAAATATATATAAAAGAATTAAAAAACTCTTATGATAAACCTGAGCAAGCTGATGTATCAGCAAACAGATTTTTGGATTTTGGAAGAATGTTAATTGCAACCAAAAATGATGATTTAATTAAAAATATTTCAACATTATCCTCTTTTTTAAAAAAAAGAAAGTTTGATAATTTTTATATTCCTTATGCTTTGTTTATGAATTATAAAGATACCATTTTTGATTTAAGAGATCCTTATTATTCAAAAATTCTTTCTAACAAAGAAAAAGAAGAAAATTTAAAAAATACCATTTCTATTTTAAATAATAAATTAGATAATAAAAATCTTATTGATAGTCTTTATAAAATGATAAGAAGTGGGGAGAATATTGATATTATCTATAATCCTGAAAAACTTAAAACGATAATTGCAGATATTGAAAAGACACAACGAATCGCTTTGACTATAAAAAATATGTCTAATGAAAAATAAATTAAAGGGGTTGAGAAGCCCTCTTTTTTTTATTTGTGTTTATATTTAAGTCAGTTGAAATAAATATGTTTAGTGTATTGAATCTTTTATCAAAATGTGGTATTATTTTATATAAAATATAATAATTTAAATTTAGGAGGATATTATGTTTGATATATATGAAGAAACTGGCAGATATAAAAAAAGACTAAAAGATTCCTATGATAATAAAGATAATATTGAAATTTCACGTGAAGATTTTTTTGATTTTGGTAAAGCTTTGATTGAAACCAACAATGAAAAACTAATAAATAATATTTCCAAATTATCAGCTATTTTAAACAGACAAAAGAATGATAGTTTTTATATTCCCTATGCTTTGTTTTTATATCATAAAAAACAATTATGTGAGGTCGGATTTCAACCTAACAAGGTTTTAAATAAGATAGAAGAAAAAAAACTTCAAAGTTTATCAGATAGTATTTTTATTTTAAAAAGACAGATTAAGAATAAAGTTTTTATTGATAATATTTATAAAAAAATAAGAACCGGTGAAGATATTGGTATTGTTTATAATCCTAAAAGAATAAAACAAAAACTCAAAGAGATTAACACACAAAAACGAATTACACATATAGTTAATAATATGTTTATTGATAAATTAAATGTATCTTAGGATATCTTTTTTATATCAAATCCGTCTTTTTTATCTTCTACTTGAAAGCCGTGATTTATAATTTGTTGTTTAAGTTCATCGGCTTTTGCATAATCTTTATTTTGCTTTGCAAACCAACGAAGTTTTGCAAGTTCTTTAATATTATCAGGTATATTTACATTTAGTAAAGATTTTGCAGAATCGATAAATTCTAAGCCTAAAATTTCATCAAAAAATTCAATTAATTTTAGCTTCGTATTTGCATCCATATCTGATTTTAAAATATCTTGAAGAATCACAATACTGCCGGCTGTATTTAAGTCATTGTTTAATGTTTCAAGGATTTTTGTTTTCCATTCTTCGAATACAAATTTATCATAATCTTTGGTTGAGGATTTTATAATATCGGCAACTTTTTTTACTATATTTTCATAGGATTTTTTTGCACCATCCAAAAGTTCGTATGAAAATGTAAGTTGAGTCCTGTAACTTGCAAGAAGTAAAAAATATCTGTATACAAGTGCGGAGTAACCCTTTTCCTTTAACAAAGAAAGGGTTAAAAATTCGCCGTTGGACTTACTCATTTTACCGCTTACATCGTTTAAAAATTCCATATGGACCCAGTAATTTACCCACTTATGCCCTACAACTGGTTCAACCTGTGCAATTTCATTTGTGTGGTGGACCTTTATATGGTCAACACCACCGGAGTGGATATCCAATCTGTCACCAATTTCGGATAGGCACATTGCGGAACATTCAATATGCCAGCCTGGGAAGCCGATACCCCAAGGACTGTCCCATTCCATTTGGCGTTTTTCATTTGTTGGGGAAAATTTCCATAATGCAAAATCGGCAATGTTTTTTTTGCCGTTTGAAAAATCTACTCTTGCACCGGCCTTTAATTCATCAAGATTTTGACCGCCGAGTTTTCCATAATCCGCAAATTTTGAAGTATCATAATAAATACCATCGTTTTCGATTTTATAGGTGTAACCCCTGTCCTCCAATTTTTTAACCAAATCGATTTGTTCCTGTATATACTGGGTTGCAGGAGTATATTTTGTTGCGGAAAGGATATTCAAATCGGATATATCGTTCATAAAAATATCGGTATAATATTTTGCGATGTCCCAAACGGATCTACCTTCACGCTTGGAACCCTTTTCCATTTTATCTTCACCAGTATCACCGTCGGATGTTAAATGACCGACATCGGTAATATTCATTATATGTTTGACTTTATAACCATTGGCAAGGAACATTCTTTTCATAATATCTTGAGATACATAGGTCCTTAGATTTCCTATGTGTGCAAAGTGATATACGGTAGGACCGCAGGTATAAATTGATACTTCACCTTCATTTATAGGTTTGAAAGTTTCAATGCTTCTTGACATAGTATTATATAATTTTATATCCATAATAACATCCTATTTTATTTCTGTGAATTTTTCATTTTCAATTTTGTATTTTATAAAGCCTGCATCACCGTCAATATCTACACCATTTATATAATAAATATTTTCCGGAGTATTAGGATTGATTATTTCATATCCTAAAATTTTTGCAATAAATTTTGAAATATCATAATGGGAAAGTAATTTCGGATGGTTATTCATTCCAAACAAATCCTTTGTTTTTACATTTTTAGTATATAACATAAATGGGACTTCGGCTACACGAGAATCTAAAAATGAATGCCCCCAAAGACCGTCTTGTCCCATCATTTGACCGTGATCAGATGTAATTATCAAATAAACTTTGCCATCAAGCGTTTTTGCCCAGTTTACAACCTTATACAATAACTCATCCAAATAAAGCATTGCATTATCATAGCTGTTTAATTTAAAATCCTTGTCTTCTTCATTAAAGACTTTATATTGAGGCAAGTTTTCATATATTTTTTCGTATGGATAATGCACAGCTCTTGTTTGCACAACAAAGAAATTTTTATCCTTTAAGGGAGTGGATTTTAAAAGTGTCAAAGCATAGTCATCACCTGATTTATTATATTTATATCGGGCATTATCCCTGTATATTGTCTTATCAACGAATCCTATTCCTATATTTGAAAAAGTTTTACTTGATTGTGGGGAATACATAACAGTTTGGAATCCCTGAGAACGAGCCATTTTGAAAAGATTATTATCTTTCATAAAAGAGGCAAGATAGTTTTGTGCCTCCTTTTGAAAATTAAAAAACATTGATAGAGAAATTGATGTTGAAACACCGGAAGAAATAGCCCTTAAAAAAATAAAATTTTTATCATTTTTTAACTTTTCAAGGTTCGGGGTTGTCTTCCTCTCATACCCATATAATGACATATTGTTCGGACTGGTGCTTTCCAACATATAAAAAATTATTGTTATTGGTTTTGTTATATCTTTTTGTTTTATTACTTCATAAGGTAAAAATTTATTTCGTTTAGTATCCGTATGGACTAAATAACTTGATAATGATTTTATTCCATTCCTAAAAATATACCTTAGTGGAGATGGAGAATTTTTATCCTTTGCCTGTTTTGAAACAATATACGGTTGGAAAAGAAAAACTCCTAAAAATACTATAATAAATATATTTGAATGATAGATATATTTGTATGTTTTTTTTCTCAAATAAATTGATAAAGCAAAAAGTATTATACATATAATGGGCAAATACCAAAAACTCATGATATCGGCAAAAAAGCCCAATGCGATATCTTCTGTTTCAACAAATAAAAGTTGTATATCCGCACCTAAAAAATATCTTCCGAAATGGAAGAGATAAAACAGTGAACAGCCCATTAAAATCCATACAAAGCTTAAAACTGTTATGAAAAATTTGTTACTTTTTATTAAAAATAAAGAAGCCATAAACAGAAATATATAAAGAAAAGTATTTGCGTGAAAATGTGCCAGATAGTTATGTGAAAAAAGCCTTAATAAATAATCCGGAAGAATTACGATAAATGAAAAAAGAAGGGCAAACAAAAAAGAATATGCCCCCTTTTTCCAATTAATTGATAAACTTTTCATAATACAAATTCTCTTTCTTAATCAAGCCAATATTCAATAGTTGAAACAACCCTTACTTTTTTATTTATTGATTGTTTTTCGTAGCCTTCATCTGTGCCAGCAAGAATAGAGAAAACACCTTGTGATGCCTTTCTTATTTTACCAACTTTTGAATCAGATGCCTTTGCAAATTCTTGGGCTGATTGTTTTGCGTTTTTTGTCGCTTCTTCAAGCATTTTTGGTTTTATTTCATTAAGACCTGTAAATAAATAACTGACAGGTTTTGAATATTCGTCACCGTCAAAGATAATTCCCTTTGAAATAAGTGAGCTTATATTACTTGATGATGTTTCAACCAAATTTACATTGTTTGATTGAACTATTAATTTTTGTGTTAAAATATAACGATATGTTGGTATTGTATTTGAAGAATAGCGTTCTGCAAGTTTATCAACAACACTTAAACTTTCAGGTGTTATTTCTTCATCAGTAAATCCTGCTGATTTTAAAAAGTTTATAACTTCGTTAAGTTGATTTTCAACTTTTTTTTGTGAAGCAATCATATCATTTTCCGCAACGGTAAATTTTATTTTCCATATTGCCAAATCTGCCTTTACATCCATTTCGGCAAGTCCCTTTACCACAACGGAATTATTTGTTTTATATGTTTTGAAATAATAATATCCCGGAAAAAAGCCGGCACACATTAAACCTACACATAAAAATACACCAGTAATAATTTTTGATTTTCTTTTTTCTTCCATTTTTATCTCCTTTCATTTTTATTATTAATAAATAAAATTTAATTCTATTTTATATAAAAGGCAAGTCTAAAAAAATACTTTACTTTCATATAGGTATTGATTAATATTAAAAGACAAAATCAATTATAAAATTAGGATAGAAAAATGTCAGAACAAAACCTTAATTCTTATGCCGAACAATTATATAAATTTCAAGAAGAAAATGATTACTTTAAGGCAAATCCGGAAAGTCATAAGCCTCGGTTTACAATTATGATTCCGCCACCAAATGTGACTGGAAATCTTCATGTAGGGCATGCATTTACCATGACTATGCAAGATATTGCTATCAGGTATAAAAGGATGAAGGGATTTGACACACTACTTCTTCCGGGAACGGATCATGCAAGTATTGCAACACAAATGCTTGTTGAAAAACATCTTAAAACTAAGGGTATTGATAAAAATGAAATAGGCAGGGAAAAGTTTTTGGAGTATGCCTGGGATTGGAAAAATACTTATGCCGGTAATATCACTTCTCAACTTAGGACTATCGGATATTCGGCTGATTGGTCTCGTGAAAGATTTACTCTTGATGCCGGACTTAATAAGGCGGTTGTAGAGGCGTTTGTTCGTATGTATGAAGATGGGCTTATCTACAAGGACAAGCGACTTGTTAATTGGGACCCTGCACTTCTTACATCCCTTTCCGATTTGGAAGTTCTTATGGTGGAAGAAAACGGCTCTATGTGGCATATCAGGTATGATATAGAGGGAAGTGATGAAACAATTATCATTGCGACAACTCGTCCTGAAACTATGCTTGGAGATACAGGAATTGCTGTAAATCCGAATGATGAGCGTTTTAAACATTTAATTGGAAAGTTTGCAATACTTCCAATACTTGGTCGCAGGATTGAAATTGTCGGTGATGATTATGCGGATATGACAAAGGGAACCGGTGCGGTGAAGATTACTCCTGCACATGATTTTAATGACTTTGAAGTGGGTAAGCGTCATAACCTTAACATAATAAATATTTTCCATAACAATGCGACGATTGATACATCCAAAATCCCAGAGGAAAATGATTTTGTGAAGTCGTTGGAGGGATTGGATAGGTTTGAAGCAAGGAAACTTATTGTTGAAAAATTAAAAGATCTTGGCAACCTTATCAAGATAGAACCTTATGTTCATCAGGTTCCACATTCGGAGCGTGGTGGTGCGGTTGTTGAACCTAGAATGACAGAGCAATGGTATTTGAATGTTTCCGGTATGGCGAAAAAGGCGATTGATTTGGTTAAAACCGGAAAGTTGGAATTTATCCCAAAGATGTGGGAAAATACTTTCTTTGCTTGGCTTGAAAATATACAACCTTGGTGTATTTCACGACAACTTTGGTGGGGGCATCAAATTCCTGCTTACTACACAGATGACGGGAAAATTATTGTTGCTCGTAATTTAGAAGAAGCTCAGGCAAAAGCCGGTGCCGGTGTCCATTTGACACAGGACGAAGATGTCCTTGACACTTGGTTTTCATCTGGACTTTGGCCTATGTCAACACTCGGTTGGCCAGATGAAAATAATATTGATTTTAAAACATATTTTCCAACCTCAACCTTGATTACCGGATTTGATATTATCTTTTTCTGGGTTGCAAGAATGGTGATGTTCAGTGTGTACTTTACCGGCAAATCTCCGTTTGAAAAAGTTGTTATACACGGACTTGTTCGCGATGAACACGGTGTAAAAATGAGTAAGACAAAGGGGAATGTTGTAAATCCGCTTGATTTAATAGATGAGTTTGATGTGGATTCTGTTCGCTGGACCGTATGTTCGCTTTCCGGTCAGGGACGTGATATAAACTTTGGTAAATCAAGTGTTGAAAACGGACGAAAGTTTATTACAAAGCTTAAAAATGCCATTAATTTCTGGGAGCAAAAGGGTGTAAAGGAAGCGTCCGATTTTAAAGGAAAGGACTCCTCTGCTATTACAAATTGGATTTTGGATAAGATGAATTCGGCTATTCAAAATGCAACAAAATCAATTGAAAATTATCGTTATGATGAGTATGCACAGACAATTTATCATTTTGTTTGGGATGATTTTTGTGATAACTTTATAGAGCTTTCAAAATCCGAACTTAACGGTGAAAAGAAGGATTTGATACTTTCCGTTGCAAAGCTTGTAATACAAAATATATTGAAAATGTTGCAACCGGTTATTCCGTTTACAACCGCCCTACTTTGGCAAAATTTGGGCTTTGGTCGTGATGTTGATTTCGTAAATGAAAAATATCCAGAGATTGTTTCAATTGACGGGTCAAATGTTTCTGATATTGATTGGTTGCTTTCCGTAATAACTACTATCAGAAATATTCGTGCTGAAAACAAGATTGGATTTAAGGAATCTTTAAACATCTCATTTAAAAATATTGATGCGGATAAAAATCAATATATCCCCCTTATTGAAGCACACACAAATGTTGTTTATGCTGGTGTAAGTGATGATATGATTGATTGTGTGATT
Organism: bacterium; assembly: GCA_014803575.1. GTDB lineage: Bacteria > Pseudomonadota > Alphaproteobacteria > Rs-D84 > CACZYB01 > CACZYB01. Next base: position 21,902 of record JAAVBO010000006.1, read on the forward strand.
GACAAGTCAACTACTCTTTCCATATCTTTACCACAAACGAATAAGGAAGAGGAACTTCAAAAAGCACGCGCAGAATTGGAGCAAGTAAAAAAGCGAATCGCCTCTTTGGAAGCACAACTTTCAAATGAATCTTTCGTTTCGAAAGCTCCAACTCAAGTTATTGAAGATAGAAAGAAAAGCTTATCTGAGTTAAAGGAAAAGATGAAAAAATTGGAGACTGTGATTAAATGAAAAAAATTACTTTTTTAGATTTTATAACTAAAATATTCAGTAATGAAGAGTATATACTTTTTTATAACTTAGCAGATGTTGTTGACTACCTTTACTATAAAATAAGGTCTGAGGGATCTCATAAATACAAATTTATTGATTACGGTAATGCCAGATTTTCGGACGGGACTTTGGTGACGAATACAAAGGAAAATCACTTTAAATTTAATACCGAATGTGTAGAGCAGGCAAAAAAAGACAATAAAAATGTTGTTTTATTAAAAAACTTTCACTCACAACCTGATGGGACTATCAATGGTTGGTTTTACAGAGTATATAAAGATTTAGATTTAAAGTGGAATATTGCCGAACGGCTTTCCCTTAATGTATATATGGATCAAAATCTTATTAAAAACCTTGATGAAATTGTTGAAAAGGATAAGGGGGAGCATATCACGGAATACAAAGTTCCTTTGAATCTAATTCAATGTGCGAACAGGCATGATCCGGTGACAATTTATTTTTCAAGACTAAATCCTTCTTTATTACAGGAAATTGTTGATAAAGTGAAACCGTATCTTAGACCGGAATATTCTTCTGTGATTATTGAAGAGAAAAATCCGTATAATGTTAATTTACCAAAGGGGATTTATTACAATCATGAACCTCAACCGGAGCAGGTAAAGTTTTTATTGGATAAGGTTAAAAACGTTCTTCCCGATATGGAAAATGAATTAAGGTTAGCTTTACAAATCAGAAGTGACAATATTACAAGTGTTGCTACATACAGAATTTTAATGCATTATGTATATTTATTTCAAAAATATGCTGATAAAATCGATCCACAATCTGTTTATGATTATTATAAGCAAAGAAAAGAGGATTATTTGAAATATCATCCTGACTTTGTTATAGCAACGGATAAATTGACTAAACGCATAACGGCCGATGACATTAAAAAATCACTTAAAAAAATTGCGCAAGAAAGGGATTAAAGGATGGCTGAACTTCTTGATATTTATGATGAAAATGGGAAATATCTTGGGGTGGAGGACAGAAATGTCGTTCATCAAAAGGGACTTTGGCACAAAACTATTCATTGCTGGATTGTAAAAGACGGCGATAAGATTGTTTTTCAAAAAAGAGGAAGTCATCTTGATGATAATCCTGCAAAACTTTACACTACCGCAAGCGGACATTTGAAGGCAGGCGAAAGTTTGGAAGATGCTTTTAAGCGTGAAACGGCGGAGGAGCTTGGCATACAAATTGAAAATCCGCAAAGGCTTTTGGAGGTTGTATACAAGGCCGACTTTATTACAAAATCAAACAAAGAATTTCACGACAGAGTTTTTTGCAATATGTATTTTGCGAAATGTGATATTCCGCTTTCATCCTACCGTGTGCAGGAGGAGGAGCTTGACGGCGTAGTGGAAATGAAAATCCGTGATGTTATAGATTTATTTGACGGCAAGGTTGAAACGATAAAGGGTGCGGGATATTTGGTTGAAAATGGAGCTTTCAAGATGAAGGACCTTGACCTTACAATGGATGATTTTTTGACTGTGCCACCAGAAACTTGCAAAAGCAAGTATGGTTATGTGTTGGATGCGATTTTGGAAAAACTTTAATGAACTTTTATGAAAAAATATATGAGGTTGTGTCATCAATTCCAAAGGGGAAAGTTGCGACCTATGGGCAAGTTGCATTTATGGCTGGCAACCCGAGGGCGTTCCGTGTTGTAGGATATGCACTTCATAAAAATCCGAAGCCTGGGATAATTCCTTGCCACAGGGTTGTGAACAGGGACGGAAGGCTTGCCCCAGCATTTGCCTTTGGTGGAGAAAATGCACAACGAAAACTGTTGTTGGCGGAGGGTGTAAAATTCCTTTCAAATGGAAATGTGGATATGAAAAATTTTTGTGTTGGTGGCGGAAAAGTGGAATAAAAAAGCCCCTCTTTTGAAGGGCTTTGTTTTTATTCTTTTATAAGGTTTCCATTTTCATCGTATTTCTTTTTATAAATCTCTTCACCATCTTTGTAACCTGTTTCAGATAGTGGTGTTCCATCTTTATCATACATTATCATTTTAGTTTTTTTCTTGTTTTCATCAAAAAAAGTTGTTGATACAAGCTGACCTTTTGGGACATAAAAATTACCAGATACAAGTTTACCATTCTCAGAAAAACCTTCAATCCATATATCTCCGGTATCGTAATATTTTTTGTCTTTTATAAGGTTTCCATTTTCATCGTATTCTTTTTGCCAATCTTTAACGCCTTTTTCGTAATAGATTTCTTTTTGTAATTTGCCATTTGGTTTATATAATTTCACTATTCCATGTTTTTTTCCATCTTTTAACGGTATCTCATCTGAAATTTGTCCACTAGTATAATACATTCTACCTATATTATCATCTCTATAAGTGAAAAGTTCACCAGTTTCATAGTATAATTTATTCCATACCTCTTTATCTTCTATATATAAAATTTCTTCTTTAATATTTCCATTCTCGTAATATTCCCTTTTTATTTCATTATTTGTTGCGCAGGCGGAAAGTATGCACAAAAGCATTGCCAAGATTTTTTTCATTTCTCCTCCTTTTAATTTCGCCAATCCTATTATAGCATATATTTTAGTTTTAAGCAAGCCTTTACCAATGCGTCAAATATTGGTGATGGTGCGAATGGGCGAGATTTGAATTCTGGGTGGAATTGACCCGCGATAAAGAACTTATGCTCTGGGATTTCAATTATCTCTGGAAGTTTGCCATCGGGGGAACGACCACTTATGATTACGCCCTTTTTCTTTAATTCGTCTTCGTATTTGATATTCATTTCATAACGGTGGCGGTGGCGTTCTTCAATTTCCTCTGCCCCATAAATTTTATGTGCCAAAGATTTTGGGGTGATTTTGCATTTATAACTGCCAAGACGGAGAGTTCCGCCCTTGTCCGTGTTTTCATCGCGAATCTCCTTTTTACCATTGTTTTCCCATTCGGTGATAAGGGAGATAATAGGAGTACAATCGTTTGTAAATTCGGTTGAGTTTGCATCTTTTATACCCAACAAGTGGCGAGCCATTTCAATGACTGCAACTTGCATACCAAGACATATTCCAAGGTATGGGATGTCGTTTTCTCTTGCATATTGGGCAGCCTTTATTTTGCCCTCTACTCCACGATGACCGAATCCTCCTGGGACAATCATACCATTTATATCGGCAAAGGTATTTTTAAGTTCGGTTTCGTTCATTGTTTCTAAATCTTCGGCATTTATCCATTTGATATTTATTTTTGTTTCGTTGTTGATACCGGCGTGATAGACGGCCTCGTTTAATGATTTATAGGCGTCTGGGAATCCGCAATATTTTGCAACAATACCGATTGTGATTTCGTTTTTCCAGTTGCCGATTATGTTTTCGATTTTTTTCCATTTTTCCATTTGTGGGCTTGACGCTTTATCAAGCATATTAAAATAGGTTAAGATTCTGTCGTCCAGACCTTCGCTGTGATAAACTGATGGGATTTTGTAAATGCTGTTCACATCAGGTGCAGAAATTACATCTTCCGGTTTAACATTACAGAACATTGCGATTTTTCTTTTCTCGTCTGCTGGGATAGGATTATCGCTTCGGCAAAGAATTAAGTTAGGGAAAAGTCCCAACTCTAACAACTTTCGGACCGATTGTTGGGTAGGTTTGGTTTTTACCTCTGATGCTGTTTTTATATATGGGACAAGTGTCAAGTGGATAAGCATAGCATTTTCACGGCCAACCTGATTTATGAATTGGCGGACACCTTCCAACAATAGGACACCTTCCATATCGCCGACTGTTCCACCTATTTCATAGATAACAAAGTCTTCGTCGTGTAAATCCGAGGAAATAAAGTTTTTTACTTCGTTTGTAATGTGTGGGATTGCTTGGACTGTGGCTCCAAGGTATTCGCCTTGTCTTTCCTTTGTTAAAACATTCCAATATATGCGACCGCCGGAGATACTGTCGGTTTTATGGCAGGAGGTTCCTGTAAATCTTTCATAATGACCCAAATCCAAATCTGTTTCGGCACCGTCATCGGTAACAAAAACTTCACCGTGTTGGAATGGGGACATTGTTCCCGGATCAACATTTAAGTATGGATCCATTTTGCGCATACGAATAGAATAACCTCTTGATTGAAGAAGTGTTCCGATTGAAGCAGATGCGATTCCTTTTCCAAGTGATGATACGACTCCGCCGGTTATAAAAATATATTTAGTCATTATATGTCTCCATTTCCCTTTTTTTTGATTTTATCTTTGTTTTGAAGATAAAATAAGTTCATATATTTTTTCACCTATATAAAGATAAAGCCCCCAAATTTGGGGGCGTAAAATTCTTTATTTTCCGATGACTTTTCTATGGGAAGTTGTTTTTGTGGTTGAACCACTTGCTCCCTTTTTAGCTTTTACATCAGTTGCTTTTATATCCTTTGTTGTTTTTGCGGTTTCCTTTTTTACAACCTTTTCTTTTGTTTCGGTTACTGTTTTTTCGGATTCCTTTTGCTTTGCAATAAATTCTTTTTGTTTTGCACCTTTTGCCTTTGTATCTCTGTCTACAAATTCAATAATTGCAAGAGGAGCACAATCGCCGTAGCGAAGACCTGATTTTAACACTCTTGTATAACCACCGTTACGTGATGCGTAGCGTTTACCAAGTGTTTCAAAAAGTTTTTTTACAATTTCTTCTGAACGAAGGAATGCTACAGCTTGTCTTCTTGCTGCCAAAGTATCTTTTTTAGCAAGAGTTATCATTTTATCAGCAAAAGAACGAAGGTCCTTTGCCTTTGGCAATGTTGTTGTGATTTGTTCATGTTCAATTAAAGAACAAGCAAGATTTGAAAATAATGCTTTTCTGTGTGATTTTGTGCGGTTAAGTTTTCTACCACTCATATTATGTCTCATTTTGACCTCTTTCTTTTGTTGTAGTGTTGACTGGCAACACGGATTATTATTTTAAATACTGCCGAATTACTTCAAACAATATTATTTTTTACCTTTGGAACCTTCCATTATTAAGTCGGCACCCAATGCTGTATGAATCATTTGTTCAGCTTGCATTTTTGTGCCTAATGTTTTGGTTCCTAAAAGAAAAGTTCCACTTGCAACAGAAAGAAGAAGGATTGATGCAAAAATCAACTTTAATACAATAACCCAAAAACTTTCTTTCTTTTTTTCTTCTGCCATAGCGGAACCTTACTTTAATTCTTATTTATATGGATTTTCAAATTTCTTTGAAAGTTCTTCTATATTTTCAGGTGGCCATCCTGGGACTTCCATACCTAAATATAGACCCATAATTCCAAGTTGTTCCTTGATTTCGTTTAAAGACTTTCTTCCGAAGTTTGGAGTCTTTAACATATCGTTTTCTGTTTTTTGAACAAGTTCACCGATGTAAACGATATTATCATTTTTCAAGCAGTTATTTGCACGAACTGATAATTCAAGTTCATCAACCTTTTTAAGAAGGATTTTGTTGAATGGTAATTCTTCTTCAACTTCTTCTTTTTGAACGACTTCAGGATCTTCAAAATTAACAAACAAGCCAAGTTGATCTATTAAAATACGACCTGCAAGTGCAAGAGCATCTTCCGGTTTTACGGCACCGTTTGTTTTAACTGTCATAACAAGTTTATCATAATCTGTTTTTTGACCAACACGAGCTTGTTCAACATTTGAAGCAACATTTAAAACAGGTGAGAAGATAGAATCAACAGGGATATAACCGATTGGCATATCAGCCTTTTTGTTTTCTTCTGCTGTTCTATAACCTTTACCATTTTCAACGAAAAATTCGATATTAAGATTTGCTGTACTGTCAAGGTGACAGATTACGAAATCTTTGTTGATAATTTCAGTTTCGCTTGATGTTTCAATCATACCTGCAGTTACAACTTGAGCACCTTGTGCCTTTAAAGTCATTTTCTTAGGATGATTTGATTCAGATTTTAAAACTATTTGTTTAATGTTTAAAATTAAATCGATAACATCTTCTTTTACACCTGGGATAGAACCGAATTCATGAAGAACTCCGTCGATTTTAACACCAACGATTGCGGTTCCTTGAAGTGAAGACAATAAAACTCTTCTTAGAGCAGTTCCAAGTGTTAATCCAAAACCTTTTTCAAGAGGCTCTGCTACAAGAACAGCCATATTTTTGTTTGTGTCTTCTTTTTCAACTATAACCTTTTCTGGCTTTATTAAATCTAACCAATTATTTTGTATCAATTTTGCCCCCGTTTGTTTGCTTTGTTAATTATTATACTCTTCTTGGTTTCTTTGCACGACAACCATTGTGAGGAATTTTTGTGATATCTGTAATTCCGTTGATTGTAATACCCAAAGTTTGAAGTGTGCGAACAGCAGCTTCACGACCTGAACCAGGTCCTTCAAGTTTTACATCCAAGTAACGGATACCATTTTCCATAGCTTTTCTTCCTGCGTTTTCTGCTGTTACTTGTGCAGCATAAGGTGTTGATTTTTTTGCACCGTTAAAGCTGTTTGCACCAGCAGTTGACCAAGAAATTACATTTCCCTGCATATCGGTGATTGTAATTCTTGTATTGTTAAAAGTAGCAAGAATGTATGCTATACCATTTGATATATTCTTTTTTTCTTTCTTTTTAGTTGAAAAAGTGCTTGTTTTATTTTCAGCCATTTTTTATCCTTTTATTATTTTGAAACTGTTTTCTTACCGGCTACAGGAATTGCCTTGCCTTTTCTTGTTCTTGCATTAGTTTTTGTTCTTTGTCCATGAACAGGAAGTCTTTTTGTGTGGCGGATTCCTCTATAACATCTCATATCTTGAAGTTGTTTGATGTTCATAGAAACTTCACGTCTTTTATCGCCTTCTACGGAAAAATTCTTGTCAATGTATTCGCGTATTTTGAAAACCTGATCATCAGTTAATTCATGAACACGGATACTTGGTTTTATTTTCAAAGCAACACAGATTTTCTCTGCTGTTTTGGGTCCAATACCATATATATAAGTTAGTGCTATATTAACACATTTTTCGGTCGGAATATTTACACCTGCTATACGAGCCAAATTCGTTCTCCTTGTTTATATTTTCTTTATATTTATATTCATTTTTATACATCAAAGATGTATATATATTAAGCATATTTTTCAATATGTCAATAATTTTTTAAAATAAAAGCTTTTCTAATTCTTTAGTTACTTCTTCAACGGAAAGATTAGTTGCTTCTAATTCTACTAACAATTTTTTTTCCTTATAAAAGTCAATTATAGGTTGAACCTCAGAAAAATATTGTTTTAATCTTGTTTTTACGATTTCAGGTTTATCATCACTTCTTCTTTTAAATTCATGAGATCCACAGTTATCACAAACACCCTCCACTTTTGGAAGATTAAATTCATCGTGATAATTGTATCCACATTTTGCGCAAGAAAAACGACCTGAAATACGGCGAATTGTTTCTTCTTCTGCAATTGTTATTAAAGCAGCCTTTGACAAAGATATATTAAAATATGATAAAGTATCTTGCAAAGCATAAACTTGGTTTATGGTTCTTGGGTATCCGTCAAGGATAAATCCCTTTGATAAATCAATGGAAGATAATTTTTCCTTTACAACTTCGTTTGTAATTGCATCCGGAACCAAAAATCCATTATCCATTATGTTTTTTACCTTTAAACCCATTTCGGTTTCCTCTGCCATTGCATCACGGAAAATTTGACCGGTTGAAAGGTGATACATACCGTATTTTTTGCATAAAATTTCGGCTTGTGTACCCTTACCTGCGGCGATAGGACCTATGAATGTAAAGTATTTATTTTCCATTATCTTACAAACCTTCTTTTTATTTTGTTTGAATTTTTAATTATTCCCTGATATTGACCGGAAATAAGGTATGATTGAATTTGTGCTACTGTTTCTGTAATAACATTACATACGATTAATAATGTTGTTCCACCGAGATAGAAAGGAACGCCAAATTTATCAATCATGAAATCAGGAAGTAAGCACAAGATAACTAAGTAAATTGAACCGACAACTGTAATTCTTGTTAATACATAGTCAAGATATTCTGCTGTTGCCTTTCCTGGGCGAATACCAGGGATAAATCCACCATAATTTTTAAGATTTTCTGCTGTTTCCTCTGGATTAAATTGTATTGCAGTATAGAAGAAAGAGAAAAATATGATTAATGCTGCATATATTACAAAATATGTAGGAGATTGTCTATTTAATTGTCCTGCAATAAAACGCAACCATTCCGGCGATTTATCAGAAATGAATGATGTTAACATTGCCGGAATTGCAAGAAGTGAGCCTGCAAAAATTGGTGGTATAACACCGGCTGTGTTTAATTTTAATGGAAGATGAGAAGAGTTAGATTGTCCTCCCATACCCATTGCTTGTTTTGGGTAATGAATTAAAATTCTGCGTTGTGCAAGTTCCATAAATACAACGAAAAGAACAACTGCAACCAACAAAATAATTATAAGTAAAAAGATTAAAGGTTGGATTTGTCCGACTTTTCCAAGTTCAATAGTTTTTACAATTGCTGATGGAAGATTCGCTATAATACCTATAAAAATTATAAGTGATGATCCTTGACCAATGCCGTGAGCGGTAATTTGTTCACCCATCCACATAACAAGCATTGTTCCCCCAAGAAGACTTACTATTGTTGAAAACTTGAAGAAAAATCCAGGATTAATTACAGCAGAAACACCGTTTGAACCTGCCAAATGCTCAAGTCCGACACCTATTCCATAAGCTTGAACCATACAAATTGCAACGGTTAAATAGCGAGTATATTGATTCATTTTTTCACGACCACTTTCACCTTCTTTTTTTAATTCCATTAAAGATGGAGTAATTGTTGCCATCAATGAAATTATAATAGAAGCTGAAATATAAGGCATAATGTTTAATGCAAAAATGGTCATTCTTGATAAAGAACCACCGGTAAAAACATCAAACATACTTAAAATACCGCCGTTTGCCTGACTGTCAAAAAAGCTTTTAACAATAGATGCGTCTACACCCGGAAGAGGAATGAAAGAACCTAATCTATACAAAATAAGGATAAAAAGTGTGAATAAAATTCTACGTTTTAAATCCTTTGCTTTTTTGAAATCATCAAAGGTTATATTTGATGCCAATTTTTCAGCCAATGAAACCATAAACTACCCCTTATTTTGCTGATTTTTTAGCTTTTTTCTTTTCAAGTCTTGTTTGTTTTTCTTTTGCTTCAGACTTTGTTTTTTTAGCAGGAGTTTCTTCTTTTACAAGAGAAACAACAGAACCACCAACTTTTTCAATAGCTTCTTTTGCCTTTGCAGAGAAAGCAACAGCTTCTACCTTTACAGATGATTTAAGTTCACCTTTACCTAAAACTTTCAAGCCATCTTTTGCATTTCTTATAATATTTAAAGATTTCAAAATTTCTGCATTAACTGTATCTTTGATAAGTTTTGCATCAATTAAAGATTGAATATCGCCAAGGTTAATAATTGCAAAATCCTTTGTAAATACAGAGTTGTTGAAACCGCGTTTTGGTAATCTTCTGTATATAGGAGTTTGACCACCTTCGAATCCGATACCTTTAATAGAAACACCGGAACGAGATTTTTGTCCCTTGTATCCACGACCTGCAGTTTTTCCCTTACCTGAGCCAATACCACGACCAACTCTTGTTAAAGATTTTCTAGCACCTTTGTTATCTTTTATTGTATTTAGTTGCATTTTAATTTCCTATTATTCTTCAATTACTTTTACTAAATGTGATACTTTATTTATCATACCCCTTATTTCAGGAGTATCAAGTAAAACTTTTTCACGACCGATTTTGCCGAGTCCAAGTCCCTTTAATGTATCGATTTGGGATTTTACTCTTCCAAAACTACTTGCAATTTGTTTTACTTTTATTGTTTTTTTTGTATTTGCCATTTAATCCACCCTTATTAACTTTCAGATTCCTCTGATACTTCTGTGTTAATATTGCCACCGACTTTTAAATCACGGCGACCAACAATTTCACCAATTTTCAATCCTCTTCTGTTTGCTACTAATTTAGGAGAAGCAAGTTCTTCAAAAGCTTTGAAAGTAGCCTTTAACATATTATGAGGATTTGATGAACCTTGAGATTTAGAAACTATATCTTGAATTCCTAAAACTTCAAAAATTGCACGCATAGGGCCACCAGCAATGATACCGGTACCGGATTGAGCGGAACGAAGGATAACCTTACCTGAACCAAATCTTGCAATAACGTCGTGATGGATAGTTCTTCCTTCCTTTAAAGGAACACGAATCATATTGCGTTTTGCCTGTTCAGTTGCCTTTCTTACTGCATCAGGAACTTCCTTTGCTTTACCAGTACCATATCCGATACGACCTTTACCGTCGCCGACAACAACAATAGCAGCAAGAGAGAAGTTTTTACCACCCTTTACAACCTTTGTTACACGATTAACATGGATAAGTCTATCCATTAAACCATCATCTTTTTCTTTTATCTTTGTTTTAGGATTTACCATTTTTATTTTTCCCTACATTTAATTAAAAATTAAGTCCGCCTTTTCTTGCACCATCTGCCAATGCTTTTACTCTACCATGATAATAATATTCACCACGATCGAATACAACATCTTTTACATTTTTAGCAAGTGCAAGTTTAGCAATTGTTTCACCAACAGTTTCTGCTGCTTCTATATTCCAGGTTTTTGTACCCTTGAAATCTTTACTTTTTGTAGAAAAAGCACAAACTGTTTCACCTTTTATGTCATCAATAATTTGAGCATAAATATGGGTTGTTGAACGATAAACAGATAATCTTGGACGATTTTCCTTATTAGTTTCCTTAACATTCCATCTGTTTCTTTCTTTTCTTTTCAAAGATAATTTTGACAATCTATCCATTTTTTTAACCCTTTTTATTTATTATTTCTTTTTACCTTCTTTTCTGCGTACATATTCGTCTTTGTATTTTACACCCTTACCCTTATATGGTTCCGGAACACGATAAGCACGAATCTCAGAAGCTGTAAGACCAAGCAATTCCTTGTTTGCAGAAGTTAATTTAATTTCAGTAGGTGAAACGATTTCGGCTTTTACACCTTCTGGAAGATTATACTCAACATTATGAGAAAAACCAAGCACCAAATCCAAAGTTGAACCTTTTAATGCTGCTTTAAAACCAACACCTTTCAATTCAAGGGATTTAGAGAAACCAACACCTGCACCGATAACTGCATTATTGATAAGAGCACGTGTTGTTCCCCACATTATGCGAGAATCTTTGTTTTCAGTATCCTTTGCAGATACGGTTATTTTGTTATCTTCAATCTTTACATCAACAAGAGGTGAAAGTTTAACAGATACTTCGCCAACCTTACCTTTTGCAATAAGAGATGAATCCTTTATTTCAACTGAAACACCTTCTATAATTTCTACTGGATGTTTTCCAACTCTTGACATTTTATTTTCCTTTTTTCATTCTTTTTATTATTAGAATACATAGCACAAAAGTTCGCCACCAACATTTCTTTTTCTTGCTTCGTAATCTGCAAGAACACCTTGAGATGTTGAAAGTATAGCGATACCCAACCCGTTTTTAACCTTTGGAATATCTGTTGCTTTTGAATAAGAACGACGTCCCGGGGTTGAAACTCTTTTTATTTCTTTGATTGCTCCAACACCTTCAAAATATTTAAGATCAATTCTTAATTCACGAACACCTGTTCTTATTTCAGAAGATTCAAAATCTTTTATAAAACCTTCGTTTTTAAGAACTTCTAAAACACCTTGTCTTAATAAAGAATCAGGGCATTTTACAGAAGCGAGTCCAGCATTTTGACCGTTTCTTATTCTTGTAATCATATCTCCAATTGTATCTGAAAAACTCATTTTTTTACCTTTTCTTTATAGTTTTTATTACCAACTTGACTTTCTTACACCTGGAAGTTTACCCTCGTTTGCAAGTTCACGGATTGCAATACGGCTTAGGTCAAATTTTCTGTAATAACCTCTTGGGCGTCCGCTTAGAGCGCATCTATTTCTAACACGAACCGGTGAAGAATTTCTTGGAAGTTTTGCAAGTTTAAGAGCCGCTTCGAAAATATCTTCCGGTTTAGCATTTCTATTTCTTGCAACATCAAGAAGTTTTTGTCTTTTTGAAGACAAACTTTTTGACATTCTTATTCTTTTTTTGTTTCTTTCAATTAAACTTACTTTTGACATTATGTAATATCCTTTCTAATTATAAAATGGGAAGTTAAAAGCAGCAAGTAATGCTTTTGCATCCTTATCATTTTTTGCGGTTGTACATACTATAATATCCATACCACGGATATTATCAATTTTATCAAAATCGATTTCAGGAAAAATTATTTGTTCTTTAATACCGAAAGCGTAGTTTCCCTTTCCATCAAAACTTTTACCGTTAAGACCACGGAAGTCGCGGATTCTTGGCATTGCAACATTTATAAGTCTGTCTAAGAAATCATACATTCTGTCTTTTCTTAAAGTAACTTTGCAACCGATTTGCATACCTTCTTTAAGTTTGAAGTTAGCAAGAGATTTTTTTGCCTTTGTCACAACAACTTTTTGACCTGCTATTGCAGTCATATCTTTTATAGCTGCTTCAAGTTTTTTCTTATCTGTTGCTGCTTCACCAACACCCATATTAAGCACGATTTTTTCAAGCTTTGGGATTTCCATTTCATTTTTAAAACCGAGTTGTTGTTTTAATTCGGCTCTTATTTTATTATCATATAATTCTTTTAATCTACTTGCCATTTTTTTAACCTTTTAGTTTATATAGTTTCACCACTTTTTTTTGCAAATCTTACTTTTTTACCATCTTTTGTTGTTTTAAAACCAACTTTTGTAGGTTTTCCAGATTTTGGATCAACAAGAGATACATTTGAAACATCTATTGGTAAATTTTTTGTAACGATACCGGCTTTGTTGCCCATTGCATCAGCCTTTTGATGACGTTTAACAGTATTTACACCTGTTACAACGACTTTGTTTTCCCTTGGCATAGCCTTAACAACTTTACCGGTTTTACCTTTATCTTTACCAGCTATAACGATAACATCATCATTTTTTTTAATTTTCATTTTAGCCATAATAACACTCCTTATTTATAATACTTCCGGTGCAAGAGAAAGAATTTTCATAAAATCTTTTGCACGTAATTCACGAGCTACTGGGCCAAAGATACGGGTTCCAATAGGTTCTTTGTTAGTATTTATAAGAACAGCGGCATTAGAATCAAATCTGATAACACTACCATCCGGTCTTTTAATATCTTTTTTAGTTCTTACGATAACAGCCTTGTAAACTTTACCCTTTTGAACTTTACCCTTTGGCATTGCTTCTTTTACGGAAACAACGATAATATCACCAACGCTTGCAGTTCTGATGTGAGAGCCACCAAGCACTTTAATACATTGGACTTTTTTTGCTCCACTGTTGTCTGCTGCGTCAAGAATAGATTGCATTTGTATCATTTTTTAATTCCTTACACCTTATATTATTTATTTCCTTCTGTGAAAACTTCCCAAGTTTTAGTTTTTGACATAGGTTTTGTTTCACGGATTTTTACTGTATCACCCTCTTTGATAGAAGAATCAACGTTATGAGCGTGATATTTTTTTGTTGTTCTTATAAACTTTTTGTATAGAGGATGCATATATCTTCTTTCAACCTCTACTACGATGGTTTTATCCATTTTAGTACTTACTACATTTCCTTCAAGTATTCTTCTTGGCATAATTTCACCCTCTTACTTTTTAGTTTTAACTTCAACATTATTGGTTAAGAAACCCTTTAATGTTGCGATTGCTTTTTTAGTTTTTTTCAATGCTGATGAATCTTTTAAATTACCTGTATTATGAGAAAATCTTAGGTTCATCAATTCCTTTTTCAAATCTAAAATTTTAGATGAAATTTCTTCTTTGGAAGCAGTTTTTAATTTTAAAATATCTTTTGTATCTTTCATAATTTCACCTTTATTCTACTTCTTTTCTGGTTACAAATTTTGTTTTCACAGGTAGTTTGAAAGCAGCAAGTGTTAATGCTTCTCTTGCGAGTTCTTCTGAAACACCGTCAAGTTCAAACATTATACGACCCGGTTTTACACGACATACCCAGTATTCAACAGCACCCTTTCCTTTACCCATACGGACTTCAGCAGGTTTTTTAGAAACTGGAACGTCTGGGAATATTCTAATCCAAACACGACCTTGACGTTTCATAGCTCTTGTCATTGCACGACGAGCAGCTTCGATTTGTCTTGCAGTAACACGTTCAGGGGTTAGAGCTTTTAAGCCGTATGAACCGAAATCAAGTTCGGTTGCACCCTTTGATTCACCGTGGATTCTTCCTTTATGTGCTTTTTTAAATTTTGTTTTTTTAGGCATTAACATTTTAGTTCTTCCTTTACATTTTACAACTAGTTAGCAGCAACTTTATCTGTTGCAGTTGCACTTATTTTTCTATCTGATGCGAGAAGTTCTTTGTTTACAACATCCCCCTTGTAAATCCAAACTCTTACACCAATTACACCATAAGTAGTTTCAGCTCTTGCGTATCCATAATCGATATTTGCTCTTAATGTATGAAGAGGAACGCGACCTTCACGATACCATTCTTCACGAGCAATTTCAGCACCATTAAGACGACCAGAGCAACTTACTCTTATACCTTTTGCACCACTACGCAATGCATTTTGAACAGCCTTTTTCATTGCTTTTTTGAAAGAAATACGTCTTTCAATTTGTGTTGCAATAGATTTTGCACAAATAACTGCGTCAACATCAGGTTTTCTTACTTCCATAATATTAACAGAAACTTCTGTTTTTGCAAGCTTTGTTAATGCTTTTTTCAAATTATCTATATCAGCACCTTTTTTACCGATAATCATACCAGGTTGAGAAGAGAAGATAATAACATTAACTTTTTTAGCAACTCTTTCAATTATAACCTTGCTGATGCTTGCTTTTTTAAGTTCACGTTCAACATATTCACGAATTTTTAAATCTTCAAGAAGTTGAGCAGAATAGTTTTTATCAGCAAACCATCTTGAATCCCAAGTTTTATTTACAGTTAATCTTAAACCTACTGGATTTACCTTTTGTCCCATTTATTTTGCCTCTTTTTTTGTCTTATTAGGTTTTGTTTTCTTTTCAGCCTTTGCAGGTGCAACACGTTCTGCAACAATAACTGTCATATTTGAGAAAGGTTTTAAAATAGCAGCACCACGACCACGAGCGCGAGCATGGAAACGTTTCATTACAAGAGCCTTTCCAACGTATGCTTCTTTGATGAATAATTTATCAACATCAAGTTTATAGTTATTTTCAGCATTGCTTATTGCTGATAGAACAAGTTTTTTAACTTCAACTGCGACTCTTTTTTTAGAGAATGTTAGTTGTTCGATTGCTTTGTTAGCAGAAAGACCGCGAATCGATTCAGCCACAAGGTTTAATTTTTGTGGTGAACATTTTACCATTCTTAAAAATGCTCTTGCTTCGTTTTCCTTTATTCCATATCTTTTTTCAACCATTTTTTAACCTCTTATTTTCCAGCCTTTTTATCAGCATCTTTTTTATGACCTTTATATGTTCTGGTCAAAGAAAATTCACCAAGTTTATGACCAATCATTTCTTCTGATACAAGAACAGGAACAAATTTATTTCCGTTATGAACAGCGAAAGTAAGACCAACCATTTGAGGTAGGATTGTTGAAGATCTTGACCAAGTTTTTATTGGTTTTCTGTCATTTTTTTCATTTGCCAATTCTACTTTTTTAAGTAGAGAAGGATGTATATATGGGCCTTTCCAAACAGATCTTGTCATTTTTAATTATCCTTATTTCTTTTTATTTAAATGTCTACTTTTTAAAATAAATTTATCTGTAAATTTATTCTTTCTTGTTCTATAACCCTTTGCTGGAACACCAGTAGGTGAAACTGGATGTTTACCGAAGTTTCTACCTTCACCACCACCATGAGGGTGATCAACTGGGTTCATGGCAGTACCACGAACGTGTGGACGGCGACCTAACCAAGAATTTCTTCCTGCTTTACCAAGGTTTACATTTCTTTGATCTGGGTTTGAAATCGCACCGATACTTGCATAACATTCCGCACTTACAAGTCTTAATTCACCAGAGTTAAGTTTAATTTGTGCGAATCCAGCATCTTTACCAGCAAGTTGAGCATAACAACCAGCAGAACGAGCAAGTTGACCGCCACGACCAGCTTTTAATTCAACATTGTGAATGATTGTACCCATTGGGATATTTTTCAATGGAAGAGCGTTTCCTACTTGGATATCAACATTTTCACCAGCAATAACTTTGGAGCCAACTGCTAATCTTTGTGGTGCCAAAATATAAGCTTTTTCGCCATCTTCATATGTGATAAGAGCGATGAAAGCAGTTCTGTTTGGATCGTATTCGATTCTATCAACAGTTGCGAACATATCTCTTTTTTGACGTTTAAAATCGATAAATCTATATCTTTGTTTATGTCCACCACCCATATTACGGTTTGTTTGGTGTCCAAGATTATTTCTTCCGCCAGTTTTTCTTTTACCTTCTGTTAATTTCTTAAAAGGTTTTCCTTTGTATAACTCACTTTTATCAACCAAAGTTAATTGTCTTTGGGAAGGAGTTGTTGGATTAAATAATTTCAAAGCCATTTTTTCTTATCCCTTTATTTTGCACCAGCCATAATATCAATATTATGACCATCTTCTAATGTTACATAAGCCTTTTTTACACTGCTTGTTGAACCCAAAATACCCTTAAATCTTTTGTTTTTACCAGGTTTTACAGTGATATTTACGGATTTAACAACAACATTATAAACTTTTTCAACAGCATTTTTAATGTCAGTTTTTGTTGCATCCGGACGAACAGCAAAAACTATTTTACCTTGTTCAGCAACCAATGTTGTTTTTTCTGTAATGATAGGTTTTAAAAGTATATCATACATTTTTTCGTTTAACTTTATGTCTTTTTTCTTTTCTACCATTTTAGTTCCTTTACTTTACAAATCTTTTTGTTAAAGCATCAACAGCATCTTTTGTAAGTACAAGTGTTTCATGATTTAAAATATCATAAACATTTGCGCCACAAGATGGAAGAGCATCAACTTTGATTAGATTTTTACAAGCAAGTGCAAAATTTGTATCAACATTTTCACCAGCTATAAATAATACTTTTTTCCAACCAAAAGCGTCAAGTTTAGCTTTTAATTCCTTTGTTTTTGGAGAAGATAATTTTTCTGTATCAATAACTACCAATTTTTTATCAGCAAGTTTTGATGACAAAGCCATTTTCAAGCCCAAAGCTCTTACTTTTTTAAGTAAAGAGAAACTATGATCACGAACAACTGGACCAAAGATTGTAGCACCACCACGCATTTGAGGTGAACGAAGAGATCCTTGTCTTGCACGACCGGTTCCCTTTTGTGCGAATGGTTTTTTGGTTGTTCCACTGATTTCTGAAATAACTTTTGTTGAGTGGGTTCCTGCTCTTCTTTTTGCAAGTTGCCAATTTACAACACGAGATAATATATCACCTCTTGGAGCGATTTCAAAAATATCTTTTGAAAGTTCAATTGAACCTTGCACTTTATTATCTAATGATAAAACATCTACTTTCATTTTTTACTCCTTAATCTCTGATATATTATCAGTACTTTCTTCTGCTTTAGCTTCTGCTGGAGCATCTGCATTCACTGAAGGTTTTGATGATTTTACAACTGCTGGAATTGGAGCTTCTGCCGGTAATTTTGATTTTACAGCATCAGAAACATATACAACAGAGCCAGTTGCACCAGGAACAGCGCCACGAACTAAGATATATCCTTCATCATCATTTGCTTCTACAACAAGAAGGTTTTGAATTGTTACATTTTCATCACCAAGATGTCCAGGCATTTTTTTACCTTTGAAAACTTTACCAGGGTCTTGGTTTTGACCGGTACCACCGACAGAACGGTGAGAAACAGAAACTCCGTGAGTTGCTTCCAATCCACGAAAATTCCATCTTTTCATACCGCCGGCATAACCTTTACCGATAGATTTTCCAGAAACATCAACATATTGACCTTTTATAAAAGTTGAAGGAAGAACAACATCCCCAACATTTAAAAGACAATCTTCACTTACACGAAATTCGTGAATAGTTTTTGGTGTTGCACCAGATTTTTTAAGATGTCCCTTTAAAGGTTTTGAAATTTTGTTTTCTTTTGCAATACCTGCACCAAGCTGAACAGATGTATATCCATTTTTTGCAACAGTTTTAACATCGGTAACAACGCAATTATCAACCTTTAAAACAGTTACTGGAACATGTTTATTATTTTCATCAAATATGTGGGTCATACCCATTTTATATGCAATTACGCCAGTTCTCATGATACCACCTTATAATTCCACTTTCACATCAACACCAACAGACAAGTTAAGATTCATCAAAGCATCTACTGTTTGTGGAGTTGGATTTATAATATCCAAAACTCTTTTATGAGTNCTTATTTCGAATTGCTCACGTGATTTTTTATTAACGTGTGTTGAGCGATTCACTGTAAATTTTTCAACTTTTGTTGGCAATGGTATTGGACCAATTACCTCAGCACCGGTTCTTTTTGCNGTNCTTACAATTTCATGTACAGATTCGTCAAGAACCTGATGATCAAAAGCTTTTAATCTAATTCTTATATTAGAATTTATCATTTTCTTTCATTCCTTATTAACTTTTACAAATAGCACAAAAGTGTTTTAAGATACTAAATGAAAAATAATAGAAAATCAAGTATTANTTTCAATAATTTTCATTTTTTTATCACAGCAAAGTAAAACACTATAAACTTTGCTTATTAAGTTATGCCTTTTTTGCCTTTATTTCTTCGGCTACATTAGATGGAACGTCAGCATAATGATCAAATACCATAGTGTATTGAGCACGACCTTGAGACATAGATCTTAATGTATTAACATAACCAAACATATTTGCAAGTGGAACCATTGCGGTAATTATTCTTGCATTACCTTCNTTNCCCATATTNCCNACTTGACCACGACGAGAGTTAATATCGCCGATAATATCACCCATATATTCTTCCGGTGTAACGATTTCAACTTTCATTATAGGTTCAAGTAGTTTTGGTTTTGCTTGCGGAATACCTTCACGGAATGCAGCACGAGCAGCAATTTCGAAAGCAAGTACAGAAGAGTCAACATCGTGATATGCACCATCAACTAAAGTTGCCTTAAAGTCTGTACATGGGTATCCAGCAATAACACCAGTTTCCTTTGCAATTGTGAAACCCTTTTCAACACCAGGGATATATTCTTTTGGAACATTACCACCAACAATTTGACTTTCNAATTTAAAACCTTCACCAGCTTGTAANGGTTCAAGCAAAACTTTAATTTTAGCAAATTGACCAGAACCACCNGATTGTTTTTTATGTGTATATTCAACTGTATATGGTTGAGATATTGTTTCACGGTATGCAACCTGTGGAGCACCGATATTTGCTTCAACTTTGAATTCACGTTTCATTCTATCNATGATAATATCAAGATGAAGTTCACCCATACCTTTAATAATTGTTTGACCAGATTCTTGATCAGTTGCAACTTTGAAAGACGGATCTTCAACGGCTAATTTTTGTAGAGCGAGTCCCATTTTTTCAACGTCAGCCTTTGTCTTTGGTTCAACAGCAACTTCGATAACAGGATCTGGNAAATCCATTTTTTCAAGAATTATCGGTTTTGATTCATCACAAAGTGTATCACCGGTTGTTGTATCCTTTAAACCAACAAGAGCGATAATATCACCAGCATANGCCTCTTTGATTTCTTGTCTNTTATTNGANTGCATCAAAATCATACGACCGATACGTTCTTTTTTATCCTTTACAGAATTATAAACGTAGGAACCTGCCTCCAATTTACCGGAATAAACGCGAGTAAATGTAAGAGAACCAACAAATGGATCGTTCATAATTTTAAAAGCAAGAGCAGANAAAGGAGCATCATCGGATGGATGTCTTTCATCTTCCTTGTCTGTTTTTGGATTAATACCTTTTATAGCAGGAATATCAGCCGGTGAAGGTAAATAATCAACAACACAATCAAGNAAGTATTGAACACCTTTGTTTTTAAAAGAAGAACCGCAGAATACAGGGAAAATTTTCATTGCAAGAGTTCCNTTACGGATACATTTTTTAAGTGTTTCCAAATCAGGTTCTTTACCTTCTAAATAATCTTCCATAGCTTTGTCATCAAATTCAACAACNGCATCAAGAAGTTCAGCACGAGCTTTTTCAGCTTTTTCCTTTAATTCAGCAGGAATTTCAAGTATATCATAAGAAGCACCCATATCGTCAGAATGCCATACGAGAGCCTTCATGGTAACTAAATCAACGATACCTTTGAAATCAGCTTCNGCACCAATTGCCAAACAAAGAGATACAGCATTTGCACCNAGTCTGTCACGNATAGTTCCTACACAATATTCATAATTNGCACCGATACGGTCCATTTTGTTAATAAAACAAATACGAGGAACTTTATATTTATCAGCTTGACGCCAAACTGTTTCGGATTGAGGTTGAACACCAGCAACACCTTCGAAAACAGCAACAGCACCGTCAAGTACACGAAGCGAACGTTCCACTTCAACAGTAAAGTCAACGTGCCCCGGTGTGTCGATAAGGTTAATTCTGTGTTCTTTCCAATAGCAAGTTGTTGCAGCAGAAGTAATGGTAATACCACGTTCTTGTTCCTGTTCCATCCAGTCCATAGTTGCAGCACCTTCGTGAACTTCACCAATTTTATGTGTTTTACCAGTGTAATATAAAATACGTTCTGATGTTGTGGTTTTACCAGCATCAATATGAGCCATAATACCAATATTTCTGTAATTTTCTAATGCAGTAGTCCTTGCCATAATAATATCCTTATTCCTTTTCTTAAATTACCATCTGAAATGAGAGAAAGCTTTGTTTGCTTCTGCCATTTTATGAACATCAGCTTTCTTTTTCAAGGAAGCACTGTTTCCACCTAGAATATCCATAAATTCGCCAGAAAGTCTTTCTGCCATAGTTTTTTCGCCACGTTTTCTTGCAGCTTCAATAATCCAGCGGATTGCAAGAGCTTCACGACGTGCAGGACGAACTTCTGTTGGAACTTGATATGTTGCACCACCCACACGACGGGAACGAACTTCAAGTGCAGGTTTTACCTTATCAACAAGTTCGATAAATTGTTCAAGTTCATCCTTTTTAGTTTTTGATTTAACTGTATCTAATGCTTCATACATAATACCACTAGCAACAGTTCTTTTACCATCAACCATTAAATAGTTCATAAATTTAGAAATTAAAAGATTTCCATATTTTGGATCCGGATTGATAACGCGTTTATCAGCTTTCTTTCTTCTTGACATAATGACTCCTTAATTATTATTTAGGTCTTTTAGCACCGTATAATGAACGGCCTTGTTTTCTGTTTGCAACACCTTGGGTATCAAGAACACCACGAATGATATGGTATCTAACACCAGGTAAGTCCTTTACCCTTCCACCGCGAATCATAACAACAGAGTGTTCCTGTAAGTTATGACCAACACCAGGTATGTATGCAGTCACTTCGTATCCGTTTACTAATTTAACACGAGCAACCTTACGCAAAGCGGAGTTAGGTTTTTTTGGAGTTGTTGTATAAACCCTTGTGCAAACGCCACGTTTTTGTGGATTTTGTTGCATTGCAGGGACCTTTGACTTTTTAACTTTATCAGTCCTTGGATGTTTAATCAACTGATTTATAGTTGGCATATTTTTATCCTTTTTTTTGTTTTTACAATAATTTAAATGATAGATCCGAGAATCTATTTTATAAAGTGAAAATATCGTAATACTTATATTGAAAAGAGTCAACAAAATTTTATAATTTTTTGAAATAATATTTTACGTTCTTATTTTGTTTTAATATATACTTGTTCTTTTTTAGTTCTTAAAAAAATCATTGACTTAATTTTTTTTTACAATAGCATTATATGAATAATCAAAAATAGAAAGGTAACAAAATAAAAATGCTTTACAATAAAAAATTGGATATTCTTAAAAAAGAATGTGAAATTAGAAAAAATCTTAAATTACAAATAAATGAAATTAAAAATGAAATTTATGAAAAAGAAGCTATTTTAGATAATGTCTATAACTCAGCTCCTCTTGATACTAATCTTTTTATTGATACTGTTTATGAAAGAAATATTTATTATAATAAATTGCAAAAATTATTATTTCAAATGAAAAAACGCCCTAATTTGGTAAAGGTTTTCCTTGAAACTTTAAAGCAAAAATAAAATTATGTTTGATATTGCTGATTTTAAATTTATTCATCTGTCAAATGTTGACAGCACAAATGTTTATGCTAAATCTTTGATTTTAAACGGTGAAAATTCAAATTGTATTATTGTGGCCGATACGCAAACAAAGGGTAAAACGACAAAATCAAACTCTTTTTGGGAAAGTCCAGTGGGTAATTTATATTTTACTATGGCTGTAAAAATTGATGAACATTTTCAAAAGTTTTTACATTTGTTTTCCTTCTTATCTGCTTTATCTCTTGTCGAAAGTGTAAAAGATCTTTCATCAGAAGATATTAATATAAAAATTAAATGGCCTAATGATGTACTTTTTAATGTAAAGAAACTTTCCGGAATTTTGATTGAAAAGGAAAAAGATTTTATTATTATTGGGGTGGGAGTTAATATTTCACATTATCCAAAAAGTATAAATATAAAGTATCCTACTACATCTCTTTTGAATGAGGGAATAAATATAGGCAAGGATGAATTCGCACACATTTTTGCAAGACAAATTATTAAAAATCTTAATTGGTGTATGGAAACAGAGTTTTCTGAACTTATAGATAGAATAAAAAATTATATGTATAAGATTGGTGAAAAAATTTTTATTACATTTAATAATGAAAATTTTATCGGAATCTTTGAAAATATTGATTCAAACGGTGCCATTGTTATAAAAACGGACAGTGGAGTTAAAAGTTTTCTGTCCGCCGAACTTACAAAAGAAAATTTTATCTGATTAAAGATGTATGTTTTTTATACTTTCTATTATATTTATTAACGGATTAGTATTTATATTAGTTAATTTTTCATAAAAATCAATATTGGATTGTATTATATAATTTATAACTTCCTTATGTCTTACTGACATTCTTATACGACTAAAAATATCCTTTTTAAATTCTATTTGTAATAAAAGCAACTGTTTATATTTAGTGTTTGTATTTTTCCTTGAATAAACAATTTTTTTTACTTTTGATATATAATAATTCATTAAAAATTTTACAACTTCGCCTTCGCTTGTAAAAGAATCTGTCATTATTCATCTCCTATTTTAAGGGCTTGGATAAATGCTTCTTGCGGGATTTCAACGGATCCGAACATACGCATTTTCTTTTTACCCTTCTTTTGTTTATCAAGAAGTTTTCGTTTTCTGGAAATATCACCGCCATAGCATTTTGCAAGGACGTCCTTTCTGTATGCGGAGATAGTTTCACGGGCAATAACCTTTGCACCGATTGCCGCCTGTATTGGAATTTTGAACATATGGCGAGGAATTAAATCCTTTAATTTAGTGCAAATTGCCCTGCCCCTTTTTTCAACCTCGGTTTTATGGGCGATAAAGGATAATGCCTCCACCGGTTCTTCGTTTATAAGTATTGAAACCTTTGCAAGTTCCGCCTCTTGATATTCGCAAAGTTCGTAATCAAAACTTGCATAACCGGAGCTGATGGATTTAAGTCTGTCATAAAAATCAAATACAATTTCGTTAAGCGGAAGTTTATATACCACCATTGCTCGGGTGCCTACATAAGTAAGGTTTTCCTGTATTCCGCGTCTGTCAGTGCAAAGTTTAAGTATTGCGCCCAAATATTCGTCCGGTGTCATAATTGTTGCACGGACAAGAGGTTCTTCCATATACTTTATCTTACTTGGGTCCGGCATATCGGCAGGATTCATCAAGGTCATTTCCTCCCCGTTGGTAAGGTATATTTTATATGCAACGGATGGTGCTGTGTTTATAATATCAAGGTTAAATTCACGACTTATTCTTTCCTGTATTATTTCCATATGAAGAAGCCCCAAGAAACCACAACGAAAACCGAATCCTAGAGCGGTTGAATTTTCAATTTCGTGGGTAAAACTCGCATCGTTTAGAGAAAGTTTTGCAATTGCTTCTTTAAGTGCGGGATAATCGCTTGCATCAACCGGAAACATTGATGAAAATACAACAGGCACGGATGGCTTGAAACCCTCCAACGGTGCATCTGTCGGATTTTTTTCATCGGTTATAGTATCACCGACCTTGCAATCAGAAAGTTGCTTAATACCACTTATGATATAGCCTACTTCACCGGATGAAAGTTCATCAACCTGTTCCATTTTTGGGGTAAAGATACCTATTTGTTCAGCCTTGTATACAGCATTGTTGGACATCATTTTTATTGATTGACCCTTTTTAATAACGCCTTCCTTCACACGGATAAGCATAACGACCCCCAAAAAAGTATCATACCAGCTGTCGACAAGAAGAGCTTTTAACGGTTTATCATCTTTGTCTTCCGGTGCAGGAAGTCGTTCAACGATAGCCTCCAACACATCGGTTATACCTAAACCTGTTTTTGCTGAAATAAGAAGAGAGTTTGAGGCGTCAATTCCTATTACATCCTCTATTTGCTGTTTTACCCTTTCCGGATCGGCAGCAGGAAGGTCGATTTTGTTAAGAACTACTTCTATCTGTAAATTTGCATCTATTGCCTTATATACATTAGCGAGGGTTTGAGCCTCCACTCCTTGGCTGGCATCAACGACAAGCAAAGCACCTTCGCATGCGGAAAGGGAACGTGAAACTTCGTATGAAAAGTCAACGTGCCCCGGTGTATCAATGATATTTAATTGATAAGTCTGTCCGTTTTTTGCCTTATAATTAAGACGGACTGTTTGAGCCTTTATTGTAATACCTCGTTCTCGTTCAATATCCATATTATCAAGAAGTTGGTCCTTCATTTCCCTGTCGCTTACGGCACCGCAAGCTTGTATCAACCTGTCGGCAAGGGTTGATTTGCCATGGTCGATATGAGCAACGATAGAAAAATTCCTGATATTGGATTTTGGTGTTTTCATTATTTTGCTTCCTTTTTCGACTTTGCAATTTTATCTAATACGGCATTTACCAAAGCTGTTTTATTTGATGGGTAAAATTCGTTTGCAATTTTTGTGTATTCAGCAATTATCACATTTGCTGGTGTGTTTTCGCGAAACAAAATTTCAAATGCACCTGCACGGATAATTGAAATTACAAGTTGGTCATTTTTCTTTATATCAATTTTAAGGTTTTGATTGATAATATTATCAATAGTATCTTGGTTACGGATAACTCCCTTTACCAAATAAGAAAACAATTTTGAATTTATTTCAGCGGATTTATCACCCAAAGTATCCTCCTCAGATAAAAAGGATTTATTTTTGAAATAACGCATTGTTTTACCACTTAATTTTTCACCCAAAAATATAACTGAATATATACATTGGATTGTTGCTACACGAGTATTTGTTGTAATATTTTCTATAACTTTATCAGACATAATAGCATTCCTATAATTTGATTGGGAATAATATATAATACATTGAAAAAAAAATAAAGTCTAAAATTTACTTTACAAACATATTTTTTTTGTTTTATAGTCTTTTATGTAAAATGAAAAGGAGTTATTATGGTGGAAGATTTCCTTAATTATGATAAAATGCTTGATAATGCACTTATCGGAATTGTTAAAAAATCACTTATGCTTGTGGCGGATAACGGGCTTCCAAACAATCATTTTTTCTATATTACATTTAAAACTTCAATAAAGGGAGTTATGATTCCGGATTTCCTTTATAAACAATATCCAGATTCTCTTACCATTATAATTCAACACGAATATTCGAATCTTTCTGTTAATGACAAAGAATTTGGGATTACACTTTCATTTAACAATCATAATTACCATATTATTGTGCCGTTTAATGCAGTTATGGTGTTTTATGATAAGTCGGTTGATTTTTCTCTTACATTTACACCTTATGATATTATTGATGAAGTTAAGGAAGTGGAGCCAGAGTTATCATTCAAGGATGAAAACAGTGAAAATATTATTTCCATTTCTGATTTTATAAAGAGAAATTCGACACCAAGTGGCGATGATGTCGCTTAAAATCCTATTTCTTTAAATACATAATATAAAAACAATATATAGATTATTAAAAGTATAAAGCCTTTTAATATCCATTGTTTGTTTTTTGATATGAATATAAGGACTGATAAAATTACAAGTATTATACTTAGATTTTTTAAATTATTTATGTTTTCTATTGATGTTTCACCCAATATGATTTCTGTATGATACATTAAATTATAAATCATTATCGGGAATCCGATACAAAAACTTATGTTAAAAATGTTTGAACCAAAGGCGTTTGTAATTGCCTCATCAAATTCACCTACTTTTGCATCTTTGACTGATATAACTGTATCTGGTATAGAGGTTGCTACTGCTGTAATGGTAAGTGCAATAAAATAGCTTGGTATATGAAAAAGCATTCCCAGATTATAGCTACTTGAAACTAATAATTTACAGGAAAAATAAAAAATTACTATGCTTAATAATAAAACTATTATTGATTTTTTATAATTTGGGGTTGTGTTGTTTCTGAACAAAATATTATATAAATCTATATCTAAAATTGATTTTACAAAGTCTTTATTTTCTATTACGGGAGAAATTTTTATTTTATCTTTATCCATTAACTTTTTATTTTTTGGAAAGTTAAATATTATTACCAAGTAAAACAAATATATTAAAACCAATGTTATTGAATTTGAAAGTGTAAATTTACCGCTTGTAAGGATAATCATTAAAAATATTTGTATGATTATTAAGAAAATTCCGTCCCTGATTAGTATATATTTTTTGAACTGTAATTTATTAAGGTTATTAAAAAAATAGCAAGCAATGAAAACGACAAATGGAATGACGGTGATATTGTAAATTACACTTCCTGTTGTGTTTGCTATACCAAACAGTGCTCCGTCATTTTGAGAGTAATTAAATATTGCAATAAATGATGTCATAAATTCTGGAAAAGAGCTTCCTATTGCATTGATAGTGGCTCCTCTTGTTCCTATTGGCATAAAGCGTCCTAAAAACATAGAAGCAGTTTGGAACGAATCACATACTTTCCATATTATATATGATGATAAAATAAGAAGTATGATATTATATGCTATACTCATTTTGTCTCCTTTTTAAACTTTGAGAGTATATGGAATATGTATGCTTTGGCAATAGGTTTTTAATCTTTTCTTTTTATTGACTTTTGATTTTATTTTTATAAAATATGTTTAATAAAAAATTAGGACACATGTTGTGCGAATTGCACGTAAATCTGATTACAGAACCGAATTCTTCGGCAAATATTTTTTATCATACATTAACATATAAAAAAAGGAGTATATTATTATGCCTAATACTAAAATAGAGCGTATTGTGTTTGCGTTATTAACTGTTATTATTACTGTTCATTGTTTTGTATTTTACTGTCTTGCAATTGAAATGGGAGGTATGTCATTAAATGTAATAAAGTCTGCTTATTCAACAAGAACTTGGATTTATCCTATTCCTATAGTTTTTCTTGAATTTGTTTGTGCATTTCTTTGTGAGATGTTAATTGGAAGTCCTATGTCTATGAAATTGACATTTAAAAAATTAAATCCAAAAGAAGCTACATTTGAGGAAATTGAAAGGTCTATTATAAAAAATACTGTTTTGATTATGTGTCCTTTGATGTCATTTATTGCAGTGATTTTATATAAGGTTATTCCTGCGGGTGGATTTAATGCGGAATTTATTCCTGCATTTTTGCAAACTGTAGTTATAAATTTTCCATTTGCACTTTTATCACAAATATATTTTATACAGCCACTTGTAAAAATAATATTTTCAAAACTTTACAGAAGACAGGTAGTAAATGCTTAAAAATAAAGCCCCGTAAAAGGGGTTTTATTTAAAATCTTTGATTATTTGATTTTTATATATAAATTTAATTATTTTTTTTGACAAAACAAATTTTATATATTATATTGTTTATATTTAAACAACAAAATAGGTAAAAAAATGGATAAACTAACAAAAATGGCTTTATATGCTGAAATTGAAGATTCAGAAGATAAATTTGATAAATCATATAATTTAGAAGAAAGAAGAAAATTAGAGAGAAAAATTAAAAAATTAAAAATGATGCTTTCTGCTTCTAGTATAACTGAAAAGCTTATCAAAGAATGTATAAGATAATAAAAATTCCCTCGTTATGAGGGAGTTTTTATTTTAATAATGTTTTCAAAATTTTCTTATTATCAAGTTGTAAGAAATCCTCCATATCTTTGATATTTTTGACATTGAAATGGGTGTAGTTTGTATGAATTGGAGTTATATCAGGAGGAAAGGAGTAAAAATCACCATAATATTTCTGTAAAACTGAATGATAGTTGTTTGGACCTTTGAATTTATAGCCTTCAAATTCGTATTCTTTAAGTGGAAAAATTTCCTCCGGTTTATATATCACGTTATCAAGGACCCAACAATCTATACCAAGAAACATATCACCGTTTTTTGCTGGAGGATTATTTTTCATAACTATGGTATCGGACAGATTGCGAATCTCCTCATATGTTTTTTTGCATTGTCTTAGTTCATAAAATTTATGTTCTTTTTTTATTACCTTGTAATGAAAATGTGAACGAGCGGTATCACAATCTTTTTTCAAAGTATGTGTTTCCTCTTTAGTTTTTATTTTTTTATAGTAGTTATCAAATGGGAAAATATCTACCCACACAGGGCAATCTTTGTAACAAATTTTAACAAAGCCACCCACACCGAAATGAAAATCTGTATTTTTCAACAGTTTTGTTATAAGTTTTATAAATTTCTCATAATCAGTTCTTTGCATAGCAATATCAATATCGTCGTCCCATGGGATGAAGCCATTATGTCTTATACTGCCAAGAAGAGTACCATAATGTATCCAATATGTGATATTATGCTTATCACAGATAGAATTTATTAAATCAAGCAACTTTGCAGAAGCGAGTTGTTGAAGGCGGATATTTCCCTTTGCAACAGGGACATTTGTAATATCATGTGTTGCCTTTATAAGATTTTCTATGTAATTTAATTTGCTTAGTAAAATTGTTTTATAAGAGTATGAATATTTATCTCTTATTTTATGTCTTAGTTTTTTGTTTGGTATAAAAGCACAAATAAATTTTACGATTAATTTTCTCATAATATTCCTTTCTATCGTTCCAAAAAAAAGAACGATTTTTTAGTTTGGTAAAAAGGTAAATATTTATAAATATAAAAAAATCTAAAATGTATAATATAATCAAGAAGATAGAAAAAACAAGTTGAAATACTTCCTAATCTAGGATATTATTATTTTTTGTAGTAAAAAAAATCGTTCGTTTTTTTTGCACTCTATTACAAAAATTTACTAAATATACTTATCCATACAACAAAGAAATACACAAATGAAAACAAAACAAGAAGGCTTCCCATATCCTTTGTTGCCTTTGATAATTTATGCCAATCGGACGAAATCCTGTCGATGCAAGCCTCAATTGAAGAATTTACAATCTCCGCAAACAAAATAAAAAATAATCCGGAAAATAAAATCACTCTTTCAATAATTGAAAAATCAAATACAAACATCAACACCAATCCGATAACAAAAAATAACAAATCTTGGCGAAAAGCCTCTTCCTCACGGAA
Organism: bacterium; assembly: GCA_014803575.1. Taxonomy (GTDB): domain Bacteria; phylum Pseudomonadota; class Alphaproteobacteria; order Rs-D84; family CACZYB01; genus CACZYB01. The sequence goes on from JAAVBO010000006.1 coordinate 52,055, forward strand.
AGCAAACAAAAAACCATCAAACGAATTTTTGAATGCTGACAAGATACGTTTTATGCCCTTTTTTTCGTGTTTCATTTAAACCGAATAATCCTTTTTTGCTTTAACAAACTTTAATATAGTTATCGGAATTGTTAACAAATATATAATACTTATTACAGAAATAGTATACCAGAAATGAAAGTATAGTGATACCAATGCGATTATGAATAAAATCATTACCGGTGCGATTTCTTCCCTTGTTAATTTTATTTTTTTCAGTGATAAAGTTGGAACTCTACTAATCATTAAAAAGCCGACAATTAACATAAAACAAATTGAAAATGATGAATTTTTAAAGATTTCTTCACCTGTTGCTAAATACAAAGATAATGGAATTGTAGCAAGTAATGCACCACCAGGTGCCGGAATACCGGTAAAAAATGAATTCCAATATTGCGGAATATTTTCGTTTCCTGTCATAGTATTAAATCTTGCAAGTCTTAATACACAACAGATTGCATAGATAACTGTTGCAAGCCAACCAATGCTTTTTATTTCATAGGCGGAAAAGAAAAATAAGATAAATGCAGGTGCAACACCGAAACTTATGCTATCAGCAAGGCTGTCTAATTCAACACCAAATTGAGATGCCGATTTAAACATTCTTGCAACTCTTCCATCAAATCCATCAAACACCGCAGCCAACATTACGGCAATCAATGCCTTTTCAAAAGCACCTCTGGATGCAAGTAAAATTGCGGTTAATCCAGCTACTACTGAGGCAAGTGTAATCATTGCCGGCAGAATTTTTCCAAGGGGAAATAATTTTTTTTCTTCTATGACTTTTTTGACCATTTGTTAAATCCCTATTTTTTTAATCTTGCGAGAATTGTTTCACCGCTTACCATTCTTTGGCCTGCCATAACTTCAATATCATATTTTGACTTTGGAATATACACATCCAAGCGAGAACCGAATTTGATAAGTCCGAAACGTTCGCCCATTACAACCTCATCATCTTTTTCAATACGTGAAACTATACGACGAGCAATAAGTCCCGCGATTTGCACATAACAAACCTTATCCCCATTATCAGTTTCCACCAAAATAAGGTTGCGTTCGTTATCTTTGCTTGCCTTATCCAAATCGGCATTGAAAAATTTACCTGCAATGTAAAGGGTTTTAAGCACCTTTCCGCTTACCGGATTTCTGTTCACATGAACATTGAAAAGTGACATAAAGATTGAAATTTTAACATACTTTTCCGAACCCATTTTCAACTCTTCCGGAAGGGGAGATTCTTTGATTGGAAGCACAATTCCATCTGCTGGTGCAACAATCAATCCCTCACCCTTTGGGGTATATCTTTCTGGGTCACGAAAGAAATAAAAAGCAAATAACGAAACACCTATCGCCAAAAGTCCCAAAGCATTAGATATAAGAAGCAATAACACACTTATTGCAAAAAATATTGCAACAATAACTGCCCCTTCATTACTTATTTTAGGAAGCAAAAAACTCCTTATACTCAAATCAATATTTTGCTTTACTTTTGTTTCTTTTTTCACCATTTTAAACTCCTTCTTTAATAATTAACAGAATAATAAACTACTTATTACGAAAAGTAAATTTATTTTTCAATATTTCGGGCATTATCCAAACAAGCCTGTAAAGTGCAATATAAAATTTATATGCAAGCTTTGGAAAATTTTTATACCAAGGCCTACGATTTTTCTTTACCATTTTATAATCAATGGTAGAAGGTCCTTCTTCCTCCCATGATGGAAAAGGAGCAACAGAAAATCCGCGAATTTTATATTTCCAAAACTTTATATATTCGTGATCGATTGGCACAAACATAGGAAGCAACTTTTCATAATATGATTTTCCTGCCTTTCTGTTTATCAAATACGCACCTGTTTTTGATTGATGAAAAGCATTTAACACAAGCGAGTATTTACCGGTCAACTTCACCGCCCTTACATTTCCACCGCTGTGACCACCGTTAAGCTTTACCAAATCCCACGATTTATTTTTAAGTATAGCTTTTAATACATCCAAAAAGTCATCTGCAAAAATCATATCATCTTCCAACACAAGAGCAAACTTCTTATCCGAATTTTCACAAAATTCCTTCATCACATTATAATGAGAAACGAAACAGGCAACCTCGGTCGGAGTAATATATTTACCGTGGCAACGCTCATACTTTTTCGCATTAACCTCATTTGTCCCAAACTCGGTCTTCTTTCCGTCAACTGCAGAAATTCGTGTATATGAAAGCCCCAACGCCTTCAACCTTTTATCCATAGATTTCATACGTTCCGGACTTCTGTCAAGGTTTATAACATAAACTTCCAAATCCTTAAACATCTTCTACTCCTTATTAAATTTATTTGATTTAGGGAAGCCGTCAGGTGGCATATGACCGACACTTGCACGTTTGCCCTGCCACATAGAAATATCGGCAACCTTAAAATTCCTGTTTCCATTTACCCAAGTCATTCCGTCATCTTTCTTAAATGTCATCACATCGGAAAGATAAGTATTCGGCTCCTTATATTTTTGAAGTATCACACCCTTACCACGTGAAAATGAAGGAAGCCCATCAATACCGAAAACAAGAAGCTTTCTGTTGTTGCCAACAACCGCAACCATATCATCATCAGCTATAATATTTTTTACGATTAAAAGTTTATCTTTATCCGCCAAATTCATAACTGACTTTCCGTTTTTCGTTTGTGCGATAAGATCATTTTGCGAAACCTTAAATCCGTATCCGTTAAGTGATGCAAGAAGTATATTCTCATCTTTTTGATAAGGGAACACCTTTATAATCTTTGCATCTACCGGAATTTCAAGCATAAGTCGTAAAGGCTCACCATAACCTCTTCCACTTGGGATTTTATTTGCGTCCAAGGTAAAGAATTGCCCCATATCAGTTGCAAAAACAATTTTATCGTTTGTCATTGCGTGAATTGCAACTGCACGACTGTCCCCTTCCTTGAAAGCAAAATCGCTGTTCAAATCCACGTGATTTTTTACACTTTTTATCCAACCCATATTTGAAAGAATTATTGTAATAGGTTCCTTTGGCGTAAAGTCATAAACAGGCACAACAACATTTTCCACATTTTCATCAATAATCGAATAACGCTTACTTAGTTCTTTGTTCTTTGCAAAAACGGAACGTAAATCCTTCACTTCCTCAACAATCTTCTTTAATTTATTTTTCTCATTACTGTTAAGTTCGGTAAGGCTTGCTTGTTCTTTTTTCAAATTATCCGCTTCTGCCTTTATTTCCATTTCTTCTAATTTACGAAGAGAACGAAGTTTCATATTAAGTATTGCATCTGCCTGTACATCTGTAAGTTTGAAACGCTCCATCAACCTTGGCTTTGCATCATCATACTCACGAATGATATGTATTACTTCGTCAAGGTTAAGGTAAGCCGTCAAATATCCCTCCAATATCTCCAACCTGTGGGCTATATTTTCAAGTCGGAAATTTGTGCGACGTGTCAAGACTTCAACTCTGTGTTCAACATAAGCTTCCAAAACTTCCTTTAAATTCATAACCTTTGGCACACAGTTTTTATCAAGCACGTTCATATTAAGTGCGAACTTGCTTTCCAATTCGGTATTTGCAAACAACTGTGCCATCACAATTTTATCATCCACGGTTCGGGATTTAGGTTCAATCACAATTCTTACATCTTCCGCCGATTCATCACGAATATCCGCCACGGTGGAAAGTTTTCCGTTTTCAATCAGCTCCGCAATCTTTTCAATCAACTTTGACTTTTGCACTTGATACGGGATTTCGGAAATAACAATTTGATAATTGCCATAGGATAAATCCTCACGTTCCCATTTCGCCCTTATCACAAAATTACCGCGACCGGTTTCATAGGCGGAAATAATTGATTCCCTATCCTGACAAATGACACCACCGGTCGGAAAATCCGGACCCTTTATATAATCAATAAGTTCGGCAACCTTAATATCCGGATTTTTAATCAAAGCAATTATACCATCGCAAAGTTCCAAAATGTTATGTGGAGCAATGTTTGTTGCCATACCAACCGCAATACCGTTTGCACCATTGGCAAGCAAATTCGGGAAACCCGCCGGCATAACGCAAGGCTCTATTTCCTCTCCTGAATAGGTATCCATAAAATCAACTGTATGTTCGTCAAGTCCGTCCATAATTGCAACGGCTGCCTCTGACAACTTTGCCTCTGTATAACGCATAGCAGCAGCACTGTCTCCGTCAACGTTTCCAAAGTTGCCCTGTCCCATAACCAAAGGATAGCGAACGGAAAAGCTTTGGGCCAAACGAACCATAGCATCATAAATAGATGCATCCCCATGCGGATGATATTTACCCATAACATCACCAACGACACGAGCACATTTTTTATATCCGCTTTTTGGATCAAGTTTAAGTTGTCGCATTCCATACAAAATTCTTCTGTGGACCGGTTTCAAGCCATCCCTTACATCAGGAAGAGAACGGGACACAATAGTTGACATTGCATAGGCAAGGTATCTTTCGCTTATTGCCTCTTTTAATTGTTGCGATTTTATGTTTTCCTTTATAACTTTTGCTTCTTCACTCATAATTAATCCTTTATTTTAGATAAAACTAAGTCTATAATAAAAAAATAAAAAATCAAAGGAATATTTTATGAAGTGGGAAGATAAAGGTATTTTAATCGCAATAAAAAAGTTTGGCGAAACTGACCAGATTGCAACTTTTATTACATCCGAGCACGGACTTTCCAACGGTTTAATAAAGGGTGGAATTTCAAAAAAACAAAAACCGTATCTTCAAATCGGAAATTCCTTTAATATCATTTGGAAATCACGATTGGAGGAACAACTTGGCTTTTTTTCATTTGATCCGGTTGATATTTTGGGGACAATGCTTTTTGATAATCCTTTAAAATTACAATTGTTATCTTCGCTTTGTTCCATATTATATGATGCGTTGGCTGAAAATCAAAATTATCATGAATTATTTATTCAAACGAAATTTTTAATTGATAATTTGAAAACTACGCAAAAGGATACGCAACTTCTTCTTCAATATATAATATGGGAAAAAAATTTGCTTGGATTTATCGGATTTGCACTTAATCTTGATAAATGTAATGCAACAGGCGGGACTGAAAATCTTTGCTATATATCACCAAAAACCGGACATGCCATTTGTAAATCTGCTGGCGAGCCATACAAGGACAAGCTACTCCCTCTTCCAAAAATTTGGAAAAAGGAAAACGAGCTGTATCTAAATGAAGTATGCTTTTCTGATTTAAAGGAAGCGTTGGAAATTTTATCTTTCTTTTTGGAACAAAGGATATATTTTGAAAAAAACAAACCCTTTCCGTTTATAAGAAAGGGGTTGGAAAATTTGTAAATACTCTACACATCGTCGCTTAACTTTAACTTTACAACTTTGTCTTGGATTTTTTCTGTTAAATATTCGACAGGGGATTTGCCCTCTTCACTTCCTGTTTTTAAAATAGGAGCGTATTCGTTTTTATAGCTCATCGCCATAGAAACTCCCTCTATAATGACATCAATAACTTTATAGCTGTCATCGACTTTCATAATACGCCAATCGACAATAAAATCTTTGTCCCCCGGATTATTTGAAATTACTTTACTTGAAACAAAATATTGACCTTCTTTTTTGCCCTGTGTTGCATCAGTCACTTGAATTTTTTGATCAGAATATGATGCAAACTTTTTTGCAAAAGTATATACATTAAGTTCGGCAAATTCCTTTATGAATTTATCTTTTTGTTCCGGAGTCATATCTCTTGCATATACACCCAAAACGAAATTAGAAATAAAATCAAAATTCAAGTTTGCATTTATAACTTTTCTGAATGGCGGGATTCTTTCCGCTGTTGTTTGTAAATCTTTGTTAAAAATTTTTACAATCGCGTCGTCAATTACATTTTGAGTATACTTTTTAACATTGCTTAAATCATCAGCCGATACGGAAAAAGAAAACATAATAAGCATAGAAAATATTGCTAAAAATTTCTTCATATAAACCTCCTTTTTATATATTTAACATAAAATAACTATAATTAAAAAAAATTAAAAAATCAAGCGGTTAATCATCCCAATAAAACTTTATGAATTCGTCTAAAACTAGACTGTTTTTAATAGATGAAAAGGCACTTAGCAAATAGGATTTGTATATGATATTTTTTGCATCATCTTCGTTTATCCCTCTTGTGTTAAGGAAAAATAAATCGTCGTTTTTAATTCCACTGACGGTCGCACCGTGAAAGGCCGATACATTTTGAGAATATATACTTTGAAATGGTTTTATAAATCCGTTTGCATTTTCTGATAACAGTAAAATTTTTGATAATTGATTAGTTTTTATGTTATCAAGCAAAGCAGAAGTATTAAGCAAAGTTGAAAATGAAATATTACTGTTGTCATTTGCGACACCAACAAATTCAACATTGGAGCTGGAATTTGATGCAATATGTGAAATATCTGCAACAAAATTTACTTTATTTTTTCCAGCGGAATAAACGGAAGTATAAGAATTTAACTCTGCATTACTTAAAATATTAAAGTTATATTTCATATCCATAATTCCGGATTTTGAAATACAATTATAAGTATTATATTTTGCCCTATCGCCACATTCCACAAAATCACGCTCTATACATAAAGAATCGTCAGAATTGCTGAAATATCTGTAATGATTAAGTGTTGAGCCTGCCTTTAAATCAATTTGCAAAACTTTGTTTTCAAAATATTTTGCACCGGAAAGTGAAAGTGACGATTCTAGTAAATCCAACTTTGCCCCCTCTTCTAACTCTATTATAATTCTGGGAGTTGAAAATAAAACTTTATCATCCGAAATATGAAGTGAAATAATGTGTATAGGTTTAGAAAGTTTTTCACTTTTGGAAACTTTTAATACTACACCATCGTGTAGATATGCTGAATTTAAACTTACGAATAAGTCATTGCCAATAAAAACTCTGTTTTGTAAAAAATCAGGATTATCAATCAGGCAATTATTGATTCCATCGCTGTATATGGAAAACGGCAAATCTTCCTCATCTGAAATTTCTGGTATATATTTCCCATTTACAAGAACTATTGTATAGGCTTCCATATCAAAGGTTTTATATTTAAAAAGAGTTTCCAATGCAGGAACAAATTTTTCCTTTGCCAAATAAAATTTATTATTTGTAATGAAGTTTAAGATTGGTTCGCTTATATTCTTCTTATTAAAAATGCGTTTATAGGTATCCATTGCATTACGTTTGAAAGCCAATGTCCACGGATAAAATCCTATATTATCAAGATTTTTGTAATCTGATATAAAAGGAATATTTTCTTTTTCATCAACAATGCTAAGTTTTACATCAGACATTTTCGAAACCTTCTTTTAATACACATTCGGCAAGAGAGCAATCTCCACTTTTTACAATAATACCATTTTTCATAATATGAACAAAGTCTGGGTTTATGTTTGAAATAAGTTGCGGATAGTGGGAAACAACTATGAACGATGTTCCCTTTTCCTTTAAATACTCAATAGCCTTTATAATAATATTTACGCTGTCAACATCAACACCGCTGTCCGGTTCATCAAGAAGTGCAAGTTTTGGTTCCAAAAAAAGCATTTCCAACATACTAAGTCTTTTCTTTTCACCACCGGAAAAGCCGACATTAACCTCTCGTTTAAGCCAAGCATTAGGAATAGACAGCAACTGACAATACTTATCAGACAATTTAAAAAATTCTGGTGCCGATAATGGAGTTTTGCCATTTGCACGACGGACACTGTTCACAGAATATTTAAGCAATGTTGAAACGGAAAGTCCGGAAATTGACGGTGGATTTTGAAAACTTAGAAATATTCCCTTATCCGCAACCTCTGATATAGAAAGTTCGGACAAATCCACACCGTCAAAGGAAATACTTCCATCGACAACCTTATATTTTGGATTTTTTATAATTGTATTTAAAAGGGAGCTTTTACCACTTCCATTTACACCCATAATGATATGGGTTTGTCCCTGAGCTATGGTCATATTTACGCCCTTTAAAATTTCCTTATTATCAACATTTACTTTTAAATCTTTTATTTCTAACATTTTCTAACCTTCTATACTTATGTTTATAAGTTCTTTTGCTTCCATTGCAAACTCTGCTGGCAAATATCTAACAATATCTCCACAAAATCCATTTACTATAAGTCCTGTTGCCTGTTCTTCCGTTAATCCACGAGATTGCAAGAAAAAAAGTTGTTCATCACTGATGGAAGAGACGGAGGCTTCGTGTTCTACCTGTGATGACATATTCATATTTGATATTTCTGGAAGCGCGAAACTTGCTGATTTATCACCTATAACAAGGTTGTCACATTTGGTATAATTTTTTGCATTTTTGGCGTTATGTGTGATTTTCACCATACCTCTGTATCCATTTTTTGAATGACCTAGGGATATTCCCTTTGAAAGTATAGTGCTTGACGTATCGCGACCAATGTGAATCATTTTTGTTCCGGTATCTGCCATTTGATAATTATTGGTAATTGCAACAGAAAAAAATTCACCCTTGCTTCTGTCCCCTTTTAATATACAAGATGGATATTTCCAGGTTTTAACAGCACCTACTTCCAGCTGGGTCCACGAAATTATTGCATCATCGTGCGCAATACCTCGCTTTGTCACAAAGTTATAGATACCGCCCTTACCTTCCTTATCACCGGCATACCAGTTTTGAACTGTTGAGTATTTAATCTTTGCCCCTTTAAGTGCGACAAGTTCGACAACACCACTATGTAATTGATTATCATCTCTGATTGGGGCGGAACAACCTTCTAAGTATGAAACCTCACTTCCCTCATCCGCAACAATCAAAGTTCGCTCAAACTGACCCAGCTTTTCCGTTTGAAGACGGAAATAGCTTGAAAGCTCTATCGGGCATTTCACACCCTTTGGAATATATACAAAAGTCCCATCACTAAACACTGCAGAATTAAGGGCAACAAAGTAATTATCCATAACAGGTACGACCGAGGCAAAGTATTTCCACACCAAATCAAAGTGATTCTTCAATGCCTCACTCATAGGGCAAAATATAATGCCAAGCTCCGCCAACTGTTCCCTATAAGTTGTTTTCACGGAAACACTGTCAACAACCGCATCTACTGCCTGTGATTTGCCAAGCAATATTTCCTGCTCACGAAGAGGAACTCCCAATTTATCATAAGTTTTCTTTATCTTTTCATCTACTTTCTTATTTTCAAGTTTTGGGCGGGAGAAATAGTATATATCATTATAGTCAACAGGTTCATAGTTGAACAAAGCCCAATGTGGCTCCACCATATTTTGCCATTTGTGATATGCGTCAAGACGGAATTTTAAAATGGTATCGGATTCGTTATTTTTTGCACTTATATATTTAATAACATCTTCTGATAAACCCTTGATTCCAATTACATCAGAATTGATTTTGGGGTCAAAACCAGCTTTATATTCCGATAAGTCTTTATCAATTATATTTTTTAAATCTTCTTTTGCCATAAAATGAAAACTACTATATAAATAAAGCAGTTTCAAGTTTAAAAGATAAGAAATTATTCTTCGACATTATCATCGACCAATTTCATTATTTCATCAATGTTGACTTTGCGAGAGATTTCCGTTTCAGATTCTTCCTCTTCTTTATTTTGAAAAATTGACTGTAAATCTTCGTCATTTGCCATTGATTTTACTATATTTTCCGATGAATGGACTGACATACTTAAAATATTATGGACTTTTCCAAGTTCTCCTTCTTCGATAAGGGAATAAACGAATCCATCCAAATCATAATTTTTAAGTATTTTTAATAGTTTATTATATTTTAAAGAAAAAATTCCTATACTTCCGGCAATGGTCATATCTTTTTTGACTTTTCTTCTTAAATTTTCATCAAAGTGCGGAGTCGATTCTCTTAAATCCAAGATAATTTTGCATACGGAATAAAGTCTGTTGTCTCCATTTTTATTTAGAGCGTCAAAAATAACTACATCTGATGCCATACCTGTTTTTGAAATAATGTCGGCCAAACAAATACTTATATCATTTAAAATAATAGGCAGATTTAAGAAAAACTGATTCGTAAAGCCCAGCTTTCTTACTTCTATTAATGCACGCGAAACTGTTTGAAGAGATGACATTTGTGCTTTATTTCCCGATAAAATATTCAATAAAACATCTCTGTTTTGATGATTCGACATTGCAATAAATAATATTACCCCAACAAATAAAAGTAAAATTATCGGCATACCAACTGCAAAAATCATATATGCCATATCTTGGGGTAGAATCTGTCCGAATCCTTGGAAATTATAGCTGGAAAGGAAATAATTACTGCTCCAAATCCCCCAAAACATACTTAAAAAACAAATAAAACCTATTAAAGAATACAACCAAACCATCGCAGTTTTCTCCCATTTTTTAAAATTTTATTAATGTATTATATCACATAATTTCACTAAATTATAGATTTTTCTGAACTTTTCGCTCGTCAAGAATTTTATTTTACAAAAAACACAAAATATAGTTTGCTAAGTTAAAAAAAATACTATATATTGTTTATTGAAGGACGAAAAGAAGAAAAAACAATTACTTATAAAAAAGGAGAGAAAAGTGAGTAATCAAGAAAATGAAAAAATTATAAATTTAACCCCTTTAAAAAAGTTAAATATTAAACAAATTGTAAAAAGAAACGGGGAAGTTGTTGATTTTGATATAGAAAAGATTCATAATGCCATAAAACTTGCCGGCGAAGCAACAATTCCCTTCTCTCCCGATGAATTAGTAAAACTTACTAATAATGTAATAAAAGTTTTAAATCACAAATATGATGGCAATCAAGCCGTGTTCATTGAAAAAGTTCAAGATATTGTTGAACAAGTTTTGATTGATGCAAATTATTATGAAACTGCAAAGGCTTATATATTATATAGAGAAAAAAGAGCGCAAAGTCGCGAATCCGAAAAAATTAAAATTGATGTTGAAAAATCAATCAGTGAATATTTAAACCAACTTGATTGGCGTGTAAATGAAAATGCGAATCAGGGCTACTCTCTTGGTGGTATGATTTTAAATATTTCTGGTAAAGTTGTTGCAAACTACTGGCTTTCATATATATATCCAAAGGAAATAGGTGAAGCACACAGAAATGGTGATTTTCATATCCACGATTTAAGTATGCTTTCCGGATATTGTGCAGGTTGGTCGCTTCGTGCATTACTTGAAGAAGGTTTTAACGGTGTTTCCGGCCATGTTGAATCTATCGCACCAAAGCATTTATCTTCTGCTGTTGGTCAAATGGTAAACTTTATGGGTACACTTCAAAACGAATGGGCTGGTGCACAGGCTTTCTCATCAGTTGATACCTATCTTGCACCATTCGTTCGTCTTGATAATATGAGCTATAAGGAAGTAAAACAAAAAATCCAAGAACTTATTTACAACCTTAATGTTCCAAGCCGTTGGGGAACACAAACTCCGTTTACTAACTTTACATTTGATTGGGTATGTCCAAAGGATTTGGCTCCGCAACATCCAAAAATCGGCGGTAAAGAAATAGAAGAATTTACTTACGGCGATCTTCAAAAAGAAATGGATATGATTAACAAAGCTTATATTGAAGTTATGACTCAAGGTGATGCGATGGGTCGTCCATTCACATTCCCAATTCCGACATATAACATTACAAATGATTTTATATGGGAAGGTGAAAACGCTGATTTGCTTTTTGAAATGACTGCAAAATACGGACTTCCATACTTCCAAAACTTTATGAATTCAGATTTAAAGCCTACTGATGTTCGCTCTATGTGTTGCAGACTTAGACTTGATGTTCGTGAACTTTTAAAACGAGGAAACGGGCTTTTCGGTTCTGCGGAACAAACCGGTTCAATCGGTGTTGTGACAATTAACTGTGCAAGACTAGGTTATAATTTTAAGGGTAATTTGGAGGGATTGTATTATCAACTTGATAAACTTATGGAACTTGCAAAAACAAGTTTGGAAATCAAAAGAAAGACAATTCAAAAACTTATTGATGGTGGACTTTACCCATATACAAAAAGATATTTGGGAACACTTCGCAACCACTTTGCGACAATAGGTGTGAACGGTATCAATGAAATGATTCGTAACTTTACAAATGACGAATATGACATTACCGATATGCGTGGTCAAAAAATGGCTTCTGACTTCCTTGATCACATTCGTGAAAAAATGGTTGAATTCCAAGAAGAAACCGGCAACCTTTATAATTTAGAGGCAACTCCGGCAGAAGGAACAACCTATCGTTTTGCAAAGGAAGATGCAAAGGTATTTTCAGATATAATCCAAGCAGGAAAGAAGGATGCTCCATACTATACAAATTCTTCACAAGTTCCTGTCGGATATACGGATGATCCGTTTGAAGTTTTGGATATTCAAGACGCCCTTCAAACAAAATATACTGGTGGAACAGTACTTCACCTTTATATGGCAGAAAGAATATCAGATGCTGATACGGCAAAGAAAATTATAAAAAGGGTATTTGAAAATTATCATGTTCCATATATTACAATAACACCGACATTTTCAATTTGCCCTAAACACGGATATATCGCAGGTGAACACGAATATTGTCCTATCTGTGATGAAGAAATCATATCAAAAGAAAAAGCAATTGCTTAGCATTTTGATGTTGATAAAAAGAGAAAAAACTGATATAATAAAATAAAAAAATAAAAAGGAGGAGAAAAATGAAAACATTTGAAAAAGAACTTGATAACAGCAAAAGAACTAAATGTGAAATTTGGACACGTGCTATGGGATATTGCCGTCCAGTTCAAAATTTCAACAAGGGTAAAAAATCAGAATTTTATGAAAGAAAATATTTCACAGAATCTGCAACAATGGAATCTATGAATTGCAACTGTGTTTATGATAAAAAAATTGCATAATTTATATTAAAAAAAACTAAAATCCCCTTTAATAAGAAGGGGATTTTTTATTTCAATTATCAATACACGAATCGTTAAAAAATATTATTAATGTAAGTATTTACATACAGATTTGTTTAAAATCTTCATAATATTTTGAAAAAATATCATCTATCTTTTTTTGTTTTTCTTTTTGCTCTTCCTGTTGAACATTATCATAAAAAGAAGAATATAATTCTGTAAGCATAACTCTTTCATTAAGTAAAATGTAATATTCTTCTTTCATTATATAGTCAGATATTTTTTTCATAAAATTATTATTACTTTTGTTTGCATTAACAATATTTGTTATTGTCTTCAATACAATAGATAAATCCTTGTGTTTACATTCCACAAACTTATTATGAATGTATATAAAGGAAGACAAACAATCAATAAAATTTTCTTCAAATATTTTTTTCAAAGTATTTAAACATTCTAATATATTATATTTGTATTGTTTTGATAAACTGATTTCTGCCAGACTTGAAAAGAACCTCTGAAATTCACCATCATCTGCAATAAAACTGTTTTTTAAATTTCTAACATTTTCCCTCTCATATTTAGAAACTATATCATCTACAGGATCTTTATAATACCATTTTTCAAGGGTTTGTATTCTTTTTTCAACATCATCAAAAGAAGAATAATTATATATTGGAACATCCTTATGTTTTTTCATTTTGCTTTTCTTTCAATTTTTTATTTATTAATCATATAATTCTTTCGAATCTTTTAGTATTATAATAAACAAAAAAAAATGAATGTCAATGAGATTTTAAAGAAAATATCGTTGCATATAATCCTAAAATATGGTATTATAAAACAGGTTTTAAAAACTAAACAAGAAAGGAAATAAATATGAAAAATAACAATAAACACCCTATGGGGGGGGGTAAATAATACTGTAAATTCAAAGGTTTATAATAAATTCCTCAAATATTCTTTAATTGCCTTGATGATTGGAATGTCAACAAATAATGTTGATGCAAGACCAATTAAAAAAAGAGCTTCCTCTTTAAATAGTGTATCTGCAAATTCAGATACTTCAACATCAACAGACAATTCTGTTCAACAAGATACGGCATATATTAAAAAATCATTTTTTAAATATGAAAACTACGACTTGAATGTTGGAAGTAGTATTGAAATGAAAGATTTAGTTTATGAATCTGCTTATGATGATTTTAAAAACGAAATGGTATGTTTTAATCTTGAGACCTCTAGTGGAATTACAATAGAAGGAGGAACTGTTATTAATCCAAAACCAACAGAATTGGCATCGTTTGAATGTTTTAAAAATCCAGAAAGAATTGTTATAGATTCTAAAGCTTATGCAATAAACAACAGCTTTTATATTTTGACAACTGAATTTAATGAATCACAAAACAAATATGACTGGACAGATACTATAGATATAAACTTAAAAAAAACACCTAAGCCAGATGAAACTTTTATTTCTATCACAAAAGAATCCTATGAAAATATGATAAAAAGTTGCAAAGATATAGATATTGATACATTGAAAAATATTAAAAATCTTCTTACCGCATCTACAGTTACCTCTGGAATAAGTGCAGTTGGTGGTATTGCTAATACTGTTATGGGTGGTGTCAGTATTGCAAATGATAACAGTAAAGAGGACAAGAGTGATACCAACAAAAAACTTGATATAGCAACTACTATAGTATCCGGTGTGACTACTGCGACATCGGGGGCTTCTACTGCTACAAGTGCTGTTGCTATAAGCAAAGTTAATACTGTAATCGATAAAGTAAATGAATGTAAAAAAGCTATTAATAATCTTGTAATGAAAATAGATTAAGGAAAGAGGAACTTTGCTTCCTCTTTTTTATTTCCTTTTACTTCTTTATATGCTATAATATTTTTGTTATAAAAAAATGGAGGAAATATGAAAAAAATTATATCAACCGTGTTTATGGCAACAATGCTTTTTGCATGCTCGAAAAATGAAAAACTTAATGGAAATAAGTATATAAATAAATCTGATGACAATGTGCAAATCAGTTTGTCGTTTGCGGAAAATGAGGACAGATTGTTTGGCAAGGTTGTGAATAATTATTTTACTACTTATAAAACTGACGGGAATAAAATAAATTATAACGGAATTGCATCTACTATGATGATGGGTCCTGAAAATGCAATGAAGGTAGAGCAACAGTATTTTGAATTTATGAATGGAAAGCCTTTAGAATACGAAGTAAAAGACAATCAATTAATACTTAAAAATACAAATGGAAAGACTTTGATTTTTGATAAAGTTGATGTTATTCCGGAGGTTGAATATTAGTTTAAAAAAAATTTCCCCTCAGATGAGGGGAGTTTACCAAAAGCCAAAAATTATCTTTGTTTCTGTGCTTCATAAATTAAATTAAGATTTTTATCAACAAGATTTGTAGAGGATGTAAATCCTTCTACCGTAAGTTTGAATACATCCCATTCTTCAATATCTTCAGGTAATATAAACATTTTTATATACGTATTGTTTCTTTTTTCTTCAAAATCTCGTAAAACCCACCATGGAGCCACTGTATTTGGATGTTTTCTCATTATCTTATCCATTTCCTTTGTAGTTATAAGTTCCTTATCAGAAATTAAATAATGACCAATCTCTTCACTTGACATAATTTCTCCATCTTTATTTAAATTTTGAATAGAGATATCAAAAGCGTCAAGTGAAGCTTTCTTACTTTTTAATTCTTCCATACGATTTTTTATTATATTTTTTACATTGTCCTTATTTTTTGTTTGTTGTAAAGAACTGCTTTTATACATAGTATGTGGAAACTCCTCTGAATAATGAGTTTCAATAAATTTAATAATATATAGTTTTTCAAAAACATTAAGAGCCATTTTTTATCCTTTATTTTTTATTGATACTTTTACATAATAAACAAAAAGAAAAGAAATGTCAATATATATTTTGATTTTTTATTTTTAGCGGGGGATTTTACCCTCCTCTATTTCCTTGGCTGATAGTTCCTGTCTGTTCGGCACCCCATACCCCTCTTAGGGGTGCCGGAAAACCACTTCGTGATTTTCATTACTTGCAGATATAGTTATATGATTTTGTTTTTCTTCCCAGTCCCCCGAAGGGTCGTCCGCTAGGACCTGCGGTCCCATAGGCTGACTACGGCTTTCCTTTAAAGATTTTTAATAAATAAAAATCTACTCTTTCTTACTATTTAATAGTTTTTTAAAGACTCTTTCCTTTGGTAATCTTTTTAAGCATAAGAACCAATCAAGGCAAGTTTTATCTTCGCTGTTTAGGGCTGACATTGCTCCTTGACAGGTATTTTCCGTTGGAATTATGACATCATCGCCTGCCTGCCAATTAACGGGGATTGATACCTTAAATCCGTCAGATGTTTGAAGAGCTATCAATGCTCTTTTTATTTCCTCTATATTTCTTCCAACCGAAGATGGATAGTAAAATATTGCACGGACTTTTGAATCTGGGTCTATGATAAATACAGCACGCACAGTTTTTGTATCACTTGATGTTTCCTGTATCATACCATATTTTTTTGCAATATCCATTTTTAAATCTGCGATAAGCGGGAATTTGACGCATACATTTTTCATTCCTTTGTATTCAATTTTTTCTTTTATGGTTCTAAGCCATGCAATATGACTTGTTATTCCATCAATGGAAAGTCCGACAAGTTGAGTGTTAAGGCTTTCAAATTCTTCACCCATAGATGCAAATGCCATAAATTCGGTTGTGCATACTGGTGTGAAATCTGATGGATGGGAAAAAAGTATTATCCATTTACCCTTATAATCGTTTGGAAAGCTGATTTTTCCCTGTGTTGTTTCTGCTTCAAATGATGGTGCAATACTTCCAATAATCGGAAATGAAAAATGTTCAAATGTTTCTTCCATAATATCCTCCTTTTTTGTTGTTAAAACATAAATGTTGTTCTTATACTTGCAACGGTTGCCGTATCTTCGTTTTTATCAAGTGCTGGGTGTATATAGAATTGCAAATCCGGTGTGATTGTAAGCCAGTTGCCAATTCCCCATGCCCAGTATGCTTCTAACACAGTTTCGTAATCTCTTGTATCATCACCGACAACTTCCTTATTTACCTTATTTATACTTGTTGCCAAGCCTATTTGATCAAGTTGGTTTCTGTTTAATGGGTTATTCATAACGCCACCTATTACATAAGTTTGATTGATTTCTTCCGGTGAATTATAGGTTGCGGAGACTCTTCCGAAAAGTCCGTAAGTATCATTTAACATTTGTTCCATGTTTATTGAAAATCCGTTGGAAGTGCCCCTTTGCTCCTCTACACTCGGTTGATTAAAGACAAGGATGGAGTATTCACCACTTCCCAAATCTTTTATAGTTGGGGTGAAAGAAAGGCTTGCAAAACTTGTATATTTACCCTTGCCAAAATCTGATGAACTTATTGATGTTCCATTTATATTATGGGCATCTTGCATACCAGCAATTATTTGCCATTCGGGATTAAGTGTGAATGTAAGGTAGGCACCCAAACTTGCGGACGGATAACTGGACGAAGCATTTTGTGAAAGTGCATAGTTTAAGAAATTTACCTGTTGGTTGGAATCGTATGAAGTACCATCAAATGCGGATATTCCGAACTGCCCTACTGTGATTGCAAGCCAGTTTAAAGAGCCGGCGAATTGGTGGGTAAAGTTTAAATCGCTGAATGTATTACCTTTTGTTGTAGAATCATTTACCGAGGAGACCACATTTATATTATTTGATAAATCTTCACCGGATGTGGAATTCCAATAACGAACCGGATTATATGCAACATTCAAAGTTCCTGTTCCATATTCTCCGTTATATGCTTGCCAGCTGATAGTTGGGTAAAGTTGGAATTGGATTGCGGTACCTTTACCATTCGGAGCACCTCTTTGTCCTAAAATTGAACCATCAATGGAATAAGAAAGTCCGTAATTGTCAGTTAATGATTTTTTGAAATTGGCATAGGCTTCTTCCCAACTTTCGCTTTCTGCACCATCCTCTCTTATTCTTGTATAATTAGTTTTATCGTTTACATTTTTTTCGCTGTATGTATAAAGTGGTCGAACAAATTCATACGTGTCAACCTCATCAACATAAACAACTTGTGCAAATGTTATATTTGGAATTAATAAAAAACTTAATGCCAATAAATATTTTGATTTTAACATTTAAAACTCCCTTAAACAGGGGAAAGAAAATCCTTCCCCTTTTTATTAATTAAACACTAATTACTCCACGTGCAAATATGTATATTGCGATTATGGAAATCAAAAGGATAATGCTGACAAGACATTTTTCACAGCTTGTAAAAAGTGCCATTTTCTTTGCACTTTCCTTTCTCGCCCATATATACATAGGGATACCGACTGCGATAAATACTACTGCAAGGAGTAAGTATTTAAGACCTGCGGCATATATTAACCAAAGGGCATAGACAGTTCCCACGATTGATGTGAAAAGTGCGAATGCTCTTCCTATTCCTGCTTTGGTATTAAATTCACCGTCTTCACATATTTTCCAAAGATAGCAAGTCGATGCCAAATATGCAGGAAGCACCATCACGCTTGTGATACTTAGCATAGTGTTCCATGCATTGCTTGAAAAGTATACCAAGAACATTGCAAGTTGCATTATCACACTTGTAACCCAAAGGGAAACATTTGGTGTGTCGTTTTTATTTGATTTTGCAAAGACTTTTGGAAAAGTTCCGTTTTGTGCCATTGCGTATGGCATTTCTATCACAATCAAAGTCCATGCAAGCCAGCTTGCAAGAACGGCGACTAATAAACCTATGTTCATAAGCCATGCTCCCCATGGTCCTACTGCCAACTTTAATATACCTGCGGTTGACGGGTTGGATATTGTTGCAAGTTGTGCTTGGCTTAAAAATCCGTATGGAATTACTGATAATAATACATAGATTATTAAGCAACCAAGGAAACCAAGCAAGGTTGCCTTTGATACCGTTTCTTGGCTTTTTGCACGACTGGAAAGAACTACTGCTCCTTCTATACCTATGAATGCCCAAAGGGTTACAAGCATTGTGCTTTTAAGTTGTGCACCAATGGAACCCAACGATTTTGTTTTTCCCAAAATACCTTCACCCCAGAAATCAAAATCGAATCTGTCTATTTTAAACATAAACATTAAAATTATTATGAAAAGTATAAGTGGAACTATTTTAAATACTGTTGCAATTAAGTTTATGATTGTTGCTTGCTTTACTCCTCTTAATACAAGAACATTGAATCCCCATATTAAAATTGAACCGCCTATTATTGAATAAAGGTTATTTCCGCCCGTGAATACTCCTGGGAAAAAATAATCAAGAGCATCCATTGTAATGACTGCATATCCTACGTTTCCGAATATTTGGCAAAGCCAATAGCTCCATCCGATATTGAAACCCATATAATTTCCGAAACCTTCCTGACTATACATATAAATACCGGAAGTAAGTTTTGGTTTTACGGTTGATAAAACTCTGAATGTGTTTGCAACGAAATACATTCCTATACCCGTTACGACCCATGCCAAAATAACGGCACCGACTGATGCGGCTTGTGCCATATTTTGTGGAAGACTGTATATACCGCCTCCTATCATAGAGCTTATGACTATGGCGGCAAGACCTAATACTCCTAATTTTTCTGAGGAATCTGACTTTGATTTATTTTTTGATTTTAACATATTATTCTCCTTGATAAGTTAAAAATTGGGGAAGTGCTTTTGGCATTCTTCCCCTTAGTTTGCCCCGTTGTTTTATCTTGGCATTGCCGGTGCTGCGTATTCGAAATTTAAAAATCCGAGTGCAGTTAAGCAATAACCAAAATTTTGTGTGATATTTAAGTAGTTGTGGAAGAATTGGAATTCACTGTGTTTATCCACACCTCTTAATTCAAGTTCGTGATTTAATGATTTTGTAAGCCACATTTGGGCATGTGCTTGTGCAATTTCATCATTGATATAGGTATCAAAATATTCAACATATTCTGCAGCCCAACCACCAAGGAAGTTTCCTTGTTTATCCTTGCCCCAAACTATACCGACACCGGTTGCAATTGCTTTGTGGTCTTCTATCCTTGCTCCGTTTCCGGCAATGATTACTTCCAAAACAGCACCGTGTTTGAATTGATCTTTTACCTGATCAACATGAACTATATTATTATATAATTCCGGTGGTAAAACAGATGTGTATGGCACAACATTGAAGTCTTGGATTTTTGCTTCCAATAATGCGCTGTCATAACAAAATGTTTCAAATGGTTGTGGTGGGATGCCGTCGTCTGCCTGACCTGCACCACCTGTGTGGAAAGCTAATGTTGGATAACGTGTTCCTACTGTCATAATTTTTCTCCTTTTCTTTGTGTTAATATTAGAAATAGAATTTAAAAATTCTACAACTATGATTAGAATAAGTTAGAATCAAGAAACTGGCAATAATAATAAATTCCTTAAACATAATTGTTCCTAAAAATAAGATTTGACAAAAATATTTAAAGGTTTTATGATTGACAATTATTAAAAATTCAGGAATAAAAAAATGGATAATGATGCAATTAATTTATTTTATAAAAAATTTAATACTTATTACAAAAAATTAAATAATATCAATGATGATAGGGCAAAGGACACTGCTATTGAGTTTGCCTTTTACGATTTAAAAAATAAATTCGGAGACAAATTGGATCTTAGATTATTAATAGAAATTCCTGAACTCCTTTCTTATTTAAAAAGAAATCCAAAGGGTGAAAGATCATCTTTTCATTTTGGAAAAGATAACAGCCCTATTACACAACTTAATACTGCACTTTCACAAAAATATCTTTAATTATATTTTTTTCTGATTATTGTATATGTAGGGAAGAGTTTTAAAACCTCTTCCTTTTTCATATCAAAATTTTCAAATGGGAAAAGGATAAGTTTTGTCGCAACGGTTGCACGGTCCAATTTTTCATTATTTTTCATATTGATTATGTGATTAACTTTTACATTATATGGGGCAAGTCTTGATGGTGAAACAAATTCCAAACTGTCACCAATTTCAAAAGAATTTTTTACATCAAGGATAAAACCGTCGGCGGTTTTCCCTGTTATTTGTGCGGTAAATCTGTAATCACCGTTAGAGCGGGTTGTTTCGTAATCCATTGCGTGATGAGTTAAATGTCCATCAAAAAATCCGTATGTATAGCCTCTGTTTTGCAAAGTGTTTAATTCTTCCATATATGGTTTGTAATCCCATTTGTCCGGAGTTTTGAAGTAATCATTTATTGCATGACTGTATGCGTGGGCGGTAGTTCCGGCATAATATTCGGATTTATTTCTGCCCTCTACTTTAAGCGAATCTATACCTATTTCAAGAAGTTTATCAAGTTTCGGCATAAGGCATAAATCTTTTGAATTCATAATATAGGCGCCTTTATCATCTTCGCAAAGTTCCATAAATTCACCTTTGCGTTCGGCTTCCTCCAAATAAAAATCGAAAAGTTTCATTGTGTCGGAGTTTATATCTATGCCGAGCCTTGAAGCTTCCTCCTTTATACTTCCTGTTTCAATTAATTCTTCGCGTGGACGGACATACATTTTGTAATTCCATCTGCAACAGTGTGCGCAATTTCCCTGATTGGAACTGCGTTCCGTTAAAAAGTTGGAAAGAAGGCAACGTCCGGAATAGCTCATACACATACTTCCATGTATAAAAGTTTCAAGTTTTAAATCAGGTGCAACACGCTCTCTTATTTCCTTTAATTCTTCAAAGGACACTTCACGACCGAGGACACAAAGTTTTGCACCTATATCATACCAAAACATTGCTGTTTCAAACGAGCATACGTTTGCCTGTGTTGAAACATGAAGCGGAATTTCGGGGATTGCGTTTCTCATAAATCTAAACACACCGGCATCAGCGATTATCAAACCATCGGGATTTAACTTTCGTAATGTATCTGCAAAAATTGGAAGTTTATCAATATCCTTATTATGAGTATAAAGGTTGACTGCCAAATAAATTTTTTTACCGATTGAGTGGGCAAAATCTATACTTTCCTTCATTTCATCAAGGGTGATTTTCGCCTTTGCCCGCAAACTCATATCCGGAGTTCCTGCATAAACTACATCTGCACCGTATAAAAATGCCGTTTTTAATCTTGAATATGAACCTGCCGGTAATAAAAGTTCTGATTTTCTGTTAATTTTTGACATAATAAGCCTCTACTTTTTTTACAATTTTCTTTATAAAAGCATATTTTTCGCAAAAAGTAAAATAAAATTTAAAATATACTTGCAAGAGGGGTTTTTATGGTATAAATTAAAGTATTGTAAAAGAAAAAAAGGAGTTAAAAATGTATTCAAATTTTAGAGTTTTATTACTTAACACAATACCTGGAAATTGTTTTTCCGATTTTATTTATTTGGGAATGCTTATATTTATAATCGCAGATTTCTTTTCACATAAAAAATGGGGTCCATTTATTATAACTGTTGCTTTTTCAATTGCATTTAAGGCTTGCGATTATGTTTTGCTTAATCAATCCAGCAGTTTGGTTATTGAACAATTTTTACATATGATATTTCTTCCTTTGGTGCTTTCATTTTTATATACAAGAAGAAGTTAGTTTTATATAAACCTTTGGGGCAATTACAATTATATATAATTGCCCTTTTTTATCTTTTGTAATGAAAAAATATTTTTATACATTTATTTGCAGGATATTTTTTGTTGTTATATTTTTATTTATAACAAATGGTAATGTTTGGGCGCATCTTCCAACCGTGCTTTATGACAGTGATGTGAAAAATTATAAAAAGATTTTTGAACTTCAAGAAAAGGGAAGATGGACCGATGCCGATAAGGTTATTAAAAAAATAAAAAATGACTCACTTATGGGTTATGTGTTGTATCAAAAGTATATGAGTCCGTATTACAAAACTCCTTTTGCCGAAGTGAAAGAATGGCTTAACAAATATTCTGATTATCCCAACGCAATGGACATTTACAATCTCGGACTTAAAAAAGGGGCAAAAAAGGAGCTTAAAAAACCTTTGAAGGAAGCTCATAAAACTCAATATTTTGCGGATGATGAGTATAAAAATTCGTATCAGATGATTCAAAATTCGTATAAGAAACTTGAAAAAAAAGACAGGGACGAAGTTGCTTATATGATAAAGATTTTTAATCGCAGACTTAAACAAGGATACACAAAAAATGCACGTCAGATTTTGGAAAATCCTCATGCAAAAAAACTTTTTAAACGTGATGATTATTTAAGGATGGAGGCATATCTTTCTTATGCTTATTTCCTTGCAAATGAAGATGATTTGGCAATTCTTTGGGGGCGGGAGCCTGCGGAAGAAATTAATTTTTACTTGGCAAATTGGGCTTTGGGTCTTACATATTGGAGAAAGGGTGAGTATAAATTATCACGTGATTATTTCAAAAATATTGCATTTTCAAAAAAAGTTCCGATTGAGGTTTTATCTGCTGCGGCATATTGGGCATATCGTGCAAATGAAAGAATTGAGGACAAATCTGATAGGGATGATAGCGATATATTTTTGGAAACGGCAAGTAATTATCCAAAAACTTTTTATGGAATTTTGGCGAATAAAAAACTTAATAAAAAGTTAGAAATAAATTGGGAAGAACCTATGTTGACCCTACAAAATGCACGTGAAATTATTTCGTGGCAAGGTGGGGTGCGTGCGCTTGCTCTTTTACAACTTGATATGAAAGAGGAAGCAAGTAGCGAGTTGAAATTTTTAATTAATACTGCAAGTGATGATTATTCTGATGACCTTATCAATGCGGTGCTTGCCGTGTCAGAGACGGCAAAGATGCCTCATCTTTCTATTAATATTTCTAATTATAAAAAGGAGTATGTGGACCACAATACTTTTGCAACCTGTGTTTATCCTACTATTGATATAGAATTGAAAGATGGTTGGAGTGTGGACAAGGCTTTGCTTAATGCCTTGATACGACAAGAATCAAGATTTAATCCAAAGGCAAAATCTTCTGTGGGTGCAAGAGGTTTGATGCAAATTATGCCTGCGACCGCGTCCTTTATTACAAAAGATTCAAGTCTTGGAAAGAAGGGTAAATCAAAGTTGTTTGATGTGGAGCTTAATTTAAAAGTTGGGCAGATGTATATTGAATATTTGCTTGCGTTTCCTAATGTGAACGGAAATTTATTTAAGTTTTTGCTTGCTTACAATGCGGGACCGGGGAATCTTAAAAAACAGGAAGAACGCATTTTGAATCCTAATAATGATCCATTATTTTTTATTGAGGCAATCAATCTTAAAGAAAGTCGTATTTATATAAAGCGTGTGATGGCGAATTTTTGGATTTACAGGAATAAACTTAATCAAGAATCCGAATCGCTTGATGATATAATAAATGATAAATGGCCCGTGTATATAAGTAAGGGAGATATGCCTATTAATAATTATACGGAGGAGGAAATTGAATATTTGGAGGAATATTTAGAAGAGACCGAAAAACTTTCGGTGGAGGGAAATGATACTGAGGTTGACGGCGTGGCTGATAAACTTGAAGATATGGCAAAACCCGAAGTTGATGATGGGGTATCTGACATAACTGATGGAAATGAAAGTATAGAGTCTGAAGTTAAAGATGAGTAAGATTATTTCTTTTGATATAGAAAATAGTTTCGGTGAAAATTCCGTGTGTTTTGGAATTGATGAGGCGGGACGAGGTTGTCTTGCGGGACCTGTGGTTGCTGGGTGTTGTTGGATGAACAGAAGGGCTTTTCCACAAAAACTTTTATCGCTTATAAATGATTCAAAAAAGATTAGTGAGGCAAAGAGAGAGGATATTTTTTTGCAACTTTCTGCCCTTCCCTCTGATGTATTTATGTATGAATGGGCTGATGTAAGTGCAAAAGTTATTGATGAAATAAATATTTTGCAGGCGTCACTTCTTGCAATGAAGAATGCATATTTTAAGTTAATGGAAAAGGTTTCTTTCAATCCTGATATTATTTTGGTGGATGGGAACAAATCTCCTTCTATTTCTCCTTGTAAATGTGTGATTGGTGGCGATGCGATTTCTTATTCTATTGCGACTGCATCTATTATTGCAAAAGTAAACAAGGATCATTTGTTAAATGAGATTGGAGAGAGATTCCCTCAGTATGAATTTTGCAAAAATAAGGGATATGGGACAAAGGGGCATTTGGAGGCATTAGAAAAATTTGGGATTTGTCCGTATCACAGAAAAACCTATGCTCCGGTTAAAAAATTTGTTAAATAATTTCCATTAGATTTGCAGTTTCAAACCACAAAATAAAAGTCCGTATCTTGTATTGCGGATAAATTTTTTCCATTACTTTTTTATAATTTGCAAGTTGTAATTTATAGGCTGTTGGCACATTATCTTTGTTTGGAACATTTGTATCCGTTTTATAATCTATGATTAAAATTTCATTATTTTGAATTACTAACTTATCAATTCGGTAAGTTTTGTTTTCTATTGCTACTTCAAGCTCGGCGAATGTATTATCTTTAAACATAAAGTCTAACTCTGAATTATTCAGTATAGTTTCAATTTGGTTTATAATTTTTTCCTTATCATCTGTACCAGTTTTTTCAAGATATTTTAATGCCGAAGTTTTAAAATTTTGCACATTTTTACCCTTGAAATTTTCAAGAAGTTTGTGAATGATACTTCCTTTTTTAAGGGAGTTTTTTTCCATATTTATTGGATTTAACGGAGAAGTCGCCGTAATATTATCAATACAGTTTTCGGAAGTTTTTTCTCTTTCATATAAATATGTCGGGATTGTGATTTTTGTTTCTTTTGTGTGTTGTTGTGTATCAACTGTATCGGTTTGGATATTTGGATTGCCAATGAATAAAATTTCATCATCAATGATTTCTTTGCCTGCAAGGGTCAGGATTTTATCGGTGGTTTTATTTGCTGATTTTTCAATCACTTCTTTTATACAAGAATACCAACTTTTTGTGTGTTCGCCCTTTAAATCCTCCCAACCGGAAATATAAAGTTTATCTCTGGCACGAGTCATTGCAACATAAAGAAGGCGGTAAAATTCGTCTTCGTTAAGTTGTTTTCGGTTGTTATAAATTTTTGCAAAATTATTATTTATATTTTGAAAATTGCTTGTCTTTACAATAGGAAGATTATCGTTCCACAAAATTTTATCACTTAAATTTGCGTCATTAACATTTGCATCAAAAAGAAAGACTATCGGTGCTTCCAATCCCTTTGAACCATGGACTGTCATAATACGGACGTAATTTCCCATTTGTTCCATATCTCGCTTGACTTCTATTTTACTGCTCGTAAACCAAGAGTAAAAATCAAACATAGATTTGCCCATTTTTTCCTTATCATAATAGAGACATTTTTGAATAAATTCGTTTAGGACATCGTTTACTATATCACCAAATCTGGATATGAAATTTTTTCGTTTATCCTTTACTTTTAAAACATAATCGAAAAATAAGAATGGTGTTTGTATGCGGGAAAGTTCTATAAATTCGGATAATTCGTTATAGATATTTTCATAATTTTTGTGTGACTTTAATTCCTCAAACAATGCTCCTTTTCTTTCATAGCAAAGGGTAAATAAATCATCGTCGGTAAGGTTATAAAGCGGAGATTTCAGAACCTCGGCAAGACTTAAATCATCGTATGGTGAAAGTGTAAATTTAATAAGGGAGATTAAATCCTCCACCACAATATTTTCGGAAAGGTTTAATTTATCTTGTCCGGAAAACGGGATATGATATTCGTTTAACTTTTCTATTAAATACTTACTGTTTTTGCGTTTTTGGACAAGTATCATTATATCCCTTGGTTCAACTTTTCTTTTTGAATGTTTACCGGTGGAAATAAAATCGTTATCCAAAATATGTCTTATTTTTTTTGCAATAATATCTGAGATAGTGATTTTGGCATTTGAGATATGCACTACTTCAACAGGAGGTTTTATATAGTCTTCGCTTTCGTCCTTTTTTGCCTTTGCAAGCGGGATAAGTTCAATGTAGCCATCAAAATCCGTTCTATGCGGGATATGTTCAATTTCTTCGTTTGCGAGCAAAACGCCCTTTACCCTTTGGGATGTATTAAGGACATTATCGACTAAATTTAAAATATTTTTACAGGAACGAAAAGAGCGGTTAAGCGGTAAATCCTTAAACACAAAACCGTCGCGTTCAACCCTGTTTTTAAAATGTTTTTTGTATTTTTCAAAAAGGGAGATGTCGGCACCTTGGAAACCAAAGATTGATTGTTTTCTGTCGCCCACGGAAAAGATACTTTTCATATTTTTTTCATCTCTTGCGGTGGTGAAAAATTGTTCAGTTAATGTATCGACTATGTCCCATTGTATTGGCGAGGTATCCTGTGCTTCATCAATTAAAATATGGGAAACGCCACCATCCATTTTGTAAAGTATCCATTCGGAAATGTTTGGCTTTTTAAAAAGGCGTTCTACTGTTTCTATAAGGTCGGAAAAGTCCATTACCCCCTCTTTTTCTTTGAGAGATTTATATGTGTTCATCAGCTCCAATGCAATATCAATTACTGCGATGGTCAGATTATACACATTTATACAACCCAATATTTCAAATGCGGTTTTGATACGTTCCGCTTCTTTAATCAAACAGGTTTCAAGTTGCGGATTGTTGATTGCATCATCTTTGACAAGCAATTTATCTCTAACCGTATTGTCCTTTGTAAGAAAAATTGATTTGTAATTATCAATATTTTTTACCTTGTCTGCCACACTTGAAAGGGCGAGGAAATTTGATAAAATTTTAAAATTTTTTTGTGCGGTTTTTGATTGTGATTTTTCCAATACGGAAAGATAATTTTTCAAAATATCAGTTGGTATTTTTTCTATGAAATTTTTCAGTAAAGATTCCTCATCCTTTTCAATTTGTTCATTTTCGTATGGGGCAAAAAAGTTTTTCCACAAAGATTTTTGTATGTTGTCCTTTGTTTTATAAATATTTAAAAGTGTATTAAATTTTTCCCTGTCAGAAATTATATTTTCCATTAACTTTTCAAAATCTGTTTGTGAAAGATTTTTTGTTAAAAGTGTAAACTTGTTGAAAAGATTTATATCATTTTCCGATTTTGTATGTCTTATTTTCAAAAGGAACTGTTTGTATGCTTCCTTTAAAAGTCGGCTTGCATCAATAGGTTCAATAATTTTGAAATGTGGAGAAATGTTTGCCTCTATCGGAAAACGTTTTAACACTGATTGGCAAAAGGCGTGTATTGTATAAATTTTAAGAGGTATCGGGTTATCGATTAATTTTGAAAAAAGTTTTCGGGCAGTTATTTTTAATTCATCAATGTTTGAATCTTTAAAATCAAAATTTTCAATATCTGTTGTAAAAAGATTTTTAATTTCAAGTTCCAAATCTTCATCACTTATGACACTCCAATTTCTTGCACGTTTGAAAATACGATCTTGCATTTCAATTGCACCTGCATTTGTGTATGTAAGGCACAATATTTTTGTGGGGTCAATGTTTGATAAAAACAAACGTAACAGTCGAGATACAAGGACGGTAGTTTTTCCTGTTCCCGCACTTGCAGAAACCCAAACGGAAAAATTTGGATTTGATGCATCTTTTTGATTTTGTAAAGAATTATCCTTCATTATAACTCTTTGGAATTAAGATATTCTTTCAGACTTAATTCCTGTTCCGATAAAAATGAATCTGGATTTTTGATAAGTTGTTCTTCTTGCTTTTTTATTATTATAACAGCATCACGAAAATTTTTAGCAATTTTCTTTTCAACCATATCGTCGGCTTTAAACTGTCTTAAAGTAGCAGCTTGATCCGAAAAAAATTCTTCTAAAATTTTTTCTTTTTCTTTTTGTGTTATTTTTTCTGTCATAGCAACCTTCTAAATTTTATTAATTATTAAAAATAATTATAGCATAAAGTTTAAAAATATGCTACATTATTTTTATATAAAAATTTGGAGGGGATAAAATGAACAAAGAATTAAGAAATTTAAAATATGTAAAAGAAAGATTAACTTACTATCTGTCAAAGACATCAAATAAAACCATTAAACAAGCAAACGTTCGCGATTGGTATAATGCTTTTACAGATATGATTAATAATGAGCTTATCAGTTCGGCAAACGATACTGAAGAAAATATTCTTAATCGTAAAAATAAGTTTGTAGCATATCTTTCTATGGAATATTTGCTTGGAAAACTTGGTAATCAAACTTTGCTTAATTTGAAGGCAAAGGAAATTTTCAGTCGTGCGTTTGACAGTTTTGGCGTAAAGCTTGAAGATGTGCTTGATTTGGAAGTTCAAACACAACTTGGTAATGGCGGACTCGGAAGATTGGCTGCGTGTTTTTTTGATTCACTTTCCACACTTAACCTTCCGGCATTCGGATACGGACTTTTTTATCGTTGCGGTATTTACAAGCAAGTTATTGAAAAGGGTATGCAAGTAGAAAAACCTGATTTATGGATAAAGGATAAAAATATTGCCGTTGATAAAAGAAAGGATATTTCTTATATTGTAAATTTCGGCGGTCGCATTGAAAAAGGTGATAATATTGAAACTATGAAATGGATACCGGCAGAGGGTGTAAAATGTAATGCGAATGATATTTTGCTTGCCGGATACGGGGACAAAGCGACTTTGCGTGTTCGACTTTGGGAGGCGGAAAGGAATGATAAATCCGCACCTGATATTAAAAAGACTATTACAAACATTACTGACTTTTTATATCCGCCGGATATGACGGATGAGGGACGACGTCTTCGTCTTCGTCAGGAATATGTTTTGGTGTCTGCATCTGTACAGGATTTGTTTGCAAGATTTAGGAAAACAGGATTAAGTATAAACAAAATTGATAATTTCTTGGCGGTGCAGTTAAATGATACTCACCCTACTCTTGCAATTCCCGAAATTATCAGAATACTTATGACAGAGTATGCGTTTTCTTATGACGAGGCATACAAGAAAATGTATAAAATTTGTGCCTATACAAATCATACATTGATGGCGGAGGCGTTGGAAAAAATTGGTATTAATCTTTTCAAATCCGAGCTTCCATATCACTTTGCGATAATTGAAAAAATTAATGCCGACTTTATGGCTATGGCAAAGGAAAAAGTGGCAAACTTTAAATTGTCACAANTTGAAGTTATTAATTACAACAAAAATTTTGTGAATATGGGAAATCTTTGTATGGTTGCAACACACAAGGTAAATGGTGTGGCAGCACTTCATTCAAAACTTTTGAAGAACAAAGAGTTTTCGCTTCTTTCACAACTTTTCCCACGAAAGTTTATAAATGAAACTAACGGTATTACTCAACGTAAATGGTTGTTGGAGGCAAATCCGGAGTTATCTTCCTTTATCACAAAAACTATTGGTGATAAATGGATTACTGATTTATATCAACTTAAAAAACTTTTGAAATTTAAAAATGATNTGAACTTTTTGGAAAAGTTTGCACGTATTAAACGAAAGAACAAGGAACATCTTCTTTCTATGATAAAGGATGAAACCGGATTTTCTTTTTCACCTGATTTTATGCTTGATTCACAAATAAAACGTATTCATGAATATAAGCGTCAATTTTTAAATATTCTTCAAGTCATTGACAGATACAACAGAATTTGTGATGGCGATACAGAGGGACTTCAACCTAAAATTTGTTTGTTTGCGGGAAAGGCTCCTCCTACTTATGACATTGCAAAGGATGTGATTTCNCTTATCAATGATGTTGCGAATATCGTTAATAATGACAAGCGTTGTCGCGATTTGTTAAAGGTTGTTTTTGTGCCAAATTACAATATTACAAAGGCGCAGATGATAATTCCTGCATCTGAAATAAGTGAGCAAATTTCGACTGCNGGAAAGGAAGCAAGCGGAACCGGAAATATGAAGTTTGCNCTTAACGGTGCGTTGACTATAGGAACGCTTGATGGTGCAAATGTTGAAATAAAAAAGGAAGTCGGAGCAAAGAATATCTTTATCTTTGGGTTGACTGCTAGACAAGTTTATAATCTTAAAGAACGNGGATANNATGCAAACAAGTATTACAGCAAAAATCCACGANTTCAAAGAATTATTGAACAAATACAGGCCGGTGTTTTTTCAAATGGGGACAAGCACAAGCATGATACTGTATTGAACGCNTTCTTTAANAATAATGATGAATATATGATTTTGCCTGACTTTAACAGTTATGTTGATACGCAACTTGAACTTGATGAACTTTATGCTAATCAAAAAATTTGGTGGCAAAAGGCATTAATCAATGTTGCAAATTGNGGATTCTTCTCATCCGACAGAACGATAAAAAGTTATGCACGTGATATATGGAAGATAAAGGAAATAAAGGAATAATGACTGTAAAAAAAGATACTATTTTTGCTCTCAGTTCGGCTTATGGTAAAGCGGGGGTTTCGGTATTTCGTATATCNGGACCCGCTTCGCTTTCCATACTTTCAAAATTAACAAAGGGAAAGAAAATCATTCCTAACAAAATGTTTTATTCCGGTTTTTATAATCCTTCAAACGGTGAACTCCTTGATACAGGAATGGCAGTATTTTTTAAATCACCTGCTTCCTATACCGGTGAGGATACGGTTGA
The DNA here is from genome assembly GCA_014803575.1 of bacterium. Lineage (GTDB taxonomy): Bacteria > Pseudomonadota > Alphaproteobacteria > Rs-D84 > CACZYB01 > CACZYB01. The sequence continues at coordinate 83,722 of JAAVBO010000006.1, forward strand.
ACTTTTTACCCATGGAAGTATTGCAATTGTTGATATATTGTATAATGTATTGGGTACTTTTAAGGGGACAAGGTTGGCGGAGGCCGGTGAATTTACAAAGCAGGCGTTTTTAAATGGAAGGCTTGATTTAACACAAGTTGAAGCGGTGGCTGATTTGATTGAAGCACAAACAGAATCTCAACGNAANCTTGCTCTTAAAAATGCGAATGGAGAGGAGGCAAAGCTTTATTCAACTTGGCGTGAAAAGTTGGTGAAAATTCTTGCGTGGTATGAGGCAAGCATTGATTTTTCNGATGATGAAATGCCAAAGGATGTTATTTTTAAATCCGATAATCTTATGAAAGATTTGGTGATTGAAATGAAAAAGCATATTGAAACGGTGGCTGTTGCAACGCGTATTAAAAACGGTTTAAATGTTGCNATAATTGGAAAACCGAATGTTGGAAAGTCATCTTTGTTTAACAAAATTATCGGGGAAAACAAGGCAATAGTTTCTTCTATTGCTGGCACTACACGTGATGTGATTGATGCTTCGCTTGATATAAANGGNTTCAAGATTAATCTTTCNGATACCGCAGGTCTTAACGAAAAAACAAACGACAGGATAGAAAAAAAAGGNATTGCGAAGGCAAATAAAATTGCAAAGATTGCGGATATAAAAATTTATGTGGTNGACAGTCTTAAATCCATTGATAATAAAAAAATTGANANNGANACTATTGTTATTTTGAACAAGATTGATAAGAAAAAATCGGTTGATGAAGTGCAAAAAAATATCATTCCTATGTCTGTGAAAAGTGGTGAAGGATTTGATAAATTTTGGCGGATTTTCACTTCAAAAATAAAGGAAAAAATGGCGGTTTCAAACGATATAACTATGTCGCAACAACGTTATAAAACTGCTATTGCCAATTGTGTGATGGAGTTAGAACAAGCAATAAAGACAGAGCCAATTGATTTGAAAGTAGAACATATAAGGCTTGCCACAGATGAAATTGGAGTTATTACCGGACAAGTTTATTTTAATGAACTTCTAGATGAAATTTTTTCACATTTTTGTTTGGGAAAGTAAGAAAAATCCCCTCGGATTTGAGGGGATTTTTTGTTATTTAGCAATAATTGAATCAATCTCACCTGTTGTACTACTACATGAATAATATATATTTGAACAAAAATAGTGACTAAATTTATCATTTCTAGGACATTTATCAGTATATTTAGGTTGGGTGTTCATTGTAATGTTCTCATATCCTGAATATGAATAAGTATTATTAATTACTTGTACTCCTTCACCTAAAGTTATATTTATACCCATTGCTCCTATGATATTAGAACCTGGGGAAAGAGTTACTTTAACATTTTGTTTAGATCCGTACTGACAACCACCAGTTTTATTTGTTATATCATTTTTAACATAAGATATATTTGATAATATAACTTCTATATTTGAACACTTTTTACAACTAGTTTGACCTGTTGCATTTTGGTAATATCCATCAGCACAAGCGGTTCGTGTTCCATTATTGCAGACATATCCGGCTTCGCAAGTTTTACAGCTTGAAGCACCGGCGGAGGAGTAGGTACCTGCACTACAAGGCGTACAAGAGGTAGCTCTGTTGTTACCTTTTTGGAAAGTACCGGCAGGGCAAGATGTGCACTTACCATCTTTAATGTACTGACCATCGCTACAAGTGATAGGCATACACTGGTAGAAGGTTTGAGCGTTAGTATTAGCAGG
>JAAVBO010000007.1 GCA_014803575.1 bacterium
GACAGTAATGCAAGTGTTGTTGACAATGCTTGTGTATGTAAAGATGGTTATTTCGGTATTGGATATGGAGAAAATGGCTGTGAAGTTTGTCCGGAAGGTTATATTTGTTCCGGTGGTGAGAAGAAATCTAAATATATAAGTGATACGAAAGAAGAAAACTCATCTAATGAACAGCAATCTTGTCCAGAGGGTTCTAAACCTTCATCTGATGGAACAAGTTGTGTATGTAATGATAGTAATTATACATTTGATGCGAAATCTAATAGTTGTGTAGTGTCAAATTGTGATGCTGGAAAGATATTAGAAAATGGTAAGTGTGTAGAGTGTCCAGAGGGTTATTATTGTTCTGGTAATAATACTAAGACGGCTTGTCCTGCTGGAAAGTATAATAATACTCTTGGTGCAAAATCCAGTAGTGCATGTAAAAAATGTGAAGATTATCATTGGTCTGATGAAGGCTCTTCTGAATGTGGCAAAATCAAGATACATTTATGGTATTCATATTGGAGTGATGATAATGATGTTAACAAAAATTGTACTTTGAATATGAATAAATGGTTTGAGGCTGGAACTCAGGTAAAAGCATCTAATGATAATTTTGGTGGGGATCCAAAAGAAAAAAAGAAAAAAGGTGCAGGTGCTCCTTGCTGGCACATTGCAAATGAAGGAGATACTATTAATTTGAATTGTACATCGCTTCCTTGCACTATACAGGGACCTAATGGTAGATATCTTAAAGTGACTGCGGATAGAAATTTCCAGTGTGCAAAAGATGATGGAAAGTTCTGGGAGTGCAATGGTGGAAAATCCGGTTCAGATTTAGTTAAGTGGAAAGATTAGATATATGAAGGCCGTCCATGGGGACGGTTTTTTATTGCATATTTTTCTAAAAAATGTTAATATGCCTGCAAATTTAATATTTGAGAGGGGTAAATCTTTGATAGCTTTGTGTGGTGTTTGTAGAAAGATAAATGATTATCTAAAAACAAATAATTGTGGTTCTAAGGTGTACATGGTTGAATTCCTTAGGCTTATTTTTTTGTTCTGTATAATATACTTTCATTCTTTTGTATCTTACTGGCATAATCAAGAACACGATGAGTATTTTTATAAATTTGTTTTATCGGTTGAATATTTTTTCATTATTGGCGGATTTTTTTTATATAGTAATATTATGAAGGAAAAAGACAGTTTTCGTTTGATAAAAAAGATTTATTTTAGACTTGTTCCGGCTTTGGTATTTGTATTTATTTTATGTCACATAGTCTCTGATTATGGTCCAATGAGTTTTTCCAATTTACCATTAGTTATTATTTTGGTAAATGGGCTTAGTCTTTTTCCGGACCATATACCCGGATGGGGTGATTGGTTTATTGGAGTGTATTTTTGGAGCAGTTGTTTATATATAGCGTTGCTTAATAATAAAAACAATAAAAATTTATTGTATGTTTTGATGTTAGTTTATATTTCTACTTTATATAGGACTTCTATGAATTCTGGTAATTACTATTTAACGGTTCTTCCTTTTTTCATAGGACACGAATTATTTAGAGGGATTTCTTCTATGGGAATTGGAGTGGTTGCCGGTTTTGTTTCCTCTAAAATGGGAAATATAAGGAATAAAGTGATTGTCAGATTATTTTTTACTTTTATTGAGATTTTTTGTTTGATGCAATTATATTATTCTTTGTTTGTTTTTCCTCAAATAATTTATATAAAGACTTTTTCAATCTTTGCTATATTAATGATATTAATTTCTCATTCATACGGGTATATATCGGCATTTTTAAATAAACAGTCTTGGGTTTCTTTGTTTTCAAGGTATGCATATTCAATTTTTGTTATGAATATGTTTTTTGTTAGATTTTTAGAAAAATTCAGGTATGGTTTATCTGAGAGTTCTTATATCAGTATATTTATCAGCGGTTGTATTGTCTTTGGAATTTTGGAGTATCATTTGATAGAAAAGAGTTTTTTCCCATATTTAAAGAATAAAATTTTTGCTTAATAATTTTATAATATTTTTTTCTTAAAAACCTCTTGACTTAGAGTTAACTTTAACATTTATAATATTTTCATATAAAAAACTGAAAGGATGAAAATGAAAAATATTATAATTATTTTTGCTTCTTTAATACTGGTTATACTTTTTGGTATATTCGTAATGTCAAAAATCAGAAATAACAATACAAATGATGTAAAGGTTGCCGAACCATTGGGAAGTTCGGTTAATATTCCTGTGGATAAAAGGGAAGGGCAGGCTTCCGTTGTTTATTTTACCCGTGATTTAAGTCCAAAGGGTTTGGAAAAAATTTATAAAAAGGTAAATAAGAATATGAAGGATAATGTTGCAATAAAACTTCATACTGGTGAAAAAAACGGACCAAATATTATACCTTCATCATGGGTTAAATATTTGGTGGAAAAGCAACTTCCGAATGCAACTATTGTTGAAACAAATACTTATTATGAAGGGGACAGATATACAACCGACGCCCACAGGGAAACATTGAAAGTAAACGGTTGGACCTTTGCTCCGGTTGATATTTTGGATGAAGATGGGACTACTATGCTCCCTGTAAAGGGTGGTAAGTGGTTTTCTGAAATGTCAATGGGTAAGAATATAAGGAACTATGACTCTCTTCTTGTTCTTACTCATTTTAAAGGACATACTATGGGTGGTTTTGGTGGTTCAAATAAAAATATCGGTATAGGTATTGCGGATGGCAGAATTGGAAAAGCTATGATTCACACTTATCCGAACAAGGATCAATGGAGTATTTCAAAAGATGAATTTATGGAAAGAATGACCGAATCATCAAAGGCAACAATTGATTATTTTGGTCCGAATATTACCTTTATAAATGTATTAAGGAATATGTCGGTTGATTGTGACTGTGCCGGAACTGGTGCGGCAAAGGTAAATGTTCCAAATATCGGTATACTTGCAAGTGATGATATTTTGGCGGTTGATCAAGCTTCTGTTGACTTAGTATATGGACTAAGCGATAAAAGTAAGGATTTACAGGAACGAATCGAATCTCGTCACGGACTTCGCCAACTTTCGTATATGAAGGAGCTTGGTATGGGAAATGATAAATATATACTTGTAGATATTGATAAGGAATAAGGGAGGTAAAAAATGAAAAAAATAATTTCTTATGTAGTAGTTTTATTAACTTTTGTATTTATGGGAGGTAATGTTATGGCTGATACATTAACAACAAAACAAAAAAATATTGCAATGATTTCGTCCTATGTCGCAGGTGGGAATATGGACTTGCTTGGACCAGCTTTAAATAAGGCTCTTGATGATGGGCTTACAGTTAATGAGATAAAGGAGGTTTTGGTGCAACTTTATGCTTATTGTGGTTTTCCAAGAAGTTTGAATGCGATTAATAAGTTTATGGAAGTTATTGATAATCGTGTTAAAGCTGGAAAAACAGATACTGTTGGTGAATATCCTACCGAGCTTTCAAAAAACGAAGATAAGGATGCCTATGGTGCAAAGGTTCGTCTTTCACTTATGAAAGCAAATAAATTTTCCGCTCCGTTTGTGGATTTTGTTCCTGCTATTGATACATTTTTAAAGGAGCATTTGTTTGCGGATATTTTTGCTCGTGGTGTGCTTACCAATCAAGAAAGAGAAATTGTAACTGTTGCTGCACTTTCAACTTTGTCTGGTGTTGAAAGTCAACTTAACAGTCATATAAAGATTGCAAAAAATACCGGTGTTACAGATGAACAAATTAAGGAAATTTTGCTTGGCTCAAGCTGGCTTAAAAATAATGCCTTTGGCATTGGAAAATCAAATGATGCCTATGCAAAATATTTTATCGGTCAAAGCTATCTTAACCCACTTAATGACAAGGAAGTGAATATTGCAAATGTGACATTTGAACCAAGATGTCGCAACAACTGGCATATTCATCACAAGGCTGGTCAAATACTTCTTGTAACGGATGGTCGTGGTTATTATCAAGAATGGGGAAAGCCAGCACGCGAACTTAAAGCCGGTGATGTTGTGTATATCTCACCTGAGGTAAAGCATTGGCATGGTGCCGCAAAGGACAGTTGGTTTGCACATATTGCAATGTCTGTTCCGGTAGAGGGAAGTTCCAATGAATGGCTGGAAGAAGTAAGCGACAAAGAATATAATAAATTAAAGTAGGAGTTAATTATGAATAAGTATATAATGTTTGGTAGTGTAATTGTTGTCGGATTTGGTATTTATTTTTTAACAAGATGTTGTTCTAAATATCCATTAAAACTTGGACTTGTATATAATGGTGCAATAACAAAAAATGAAAAAGGGAAAGTAAATATATATCCAGTGCATTATAAATTAAATGGAATTGATATTGCAGCAAATATATATCTTCCTGCAAATTATGATAAAAATAAAAAATATAGTGCTATTGTTATGGCTCATCCAAATGGCGGTGTGAAAGAACAAGTTACAGGTCTTTATGCTCAAAGACTAGCCGAACAGGGATATATTACTCTTGTTGCGGATGCTTCGTATCAAGGTGCAAGTGGAGGAAATCCTCGTCATACAGATAAACCTCAATATCGTATAGAGGACATTCACGGTATGGTTGATTATATATCAACTTATCCTGGTGTTGATACTGAAAATATTGGTATACTTGGTATTTGTGGTGGTGGATATACCATTAAAGCAGTCCAATCTGATAAAAGGATTAAAGCTGTTGCGACATTAAGTATGTTTAATACTGGAAGAGTAAGAAGAAATGGTTATCAAGACAGTCAATTAGATACAATTCAAGCACGTTTGAAAAAAGCAAGTGAAGCAAGAGAGGAAGCTGTTAAAACAGGAAAAGAAAGGCTTGTCGGTTCAATGGCTGGAATAAGTGATGAAGATGTGCAAAAACTTCCATTTGATTTATATAGAGAAGGTTTTCAATATTATTTAAGAACTCATGCTCATCCAAACTCTACTTTTGAATATACAGAAAGTTCTTTGATGGATTTGATGAGTTTTGATGCAACAGATGAAATAGAGTTAATAGACCAACCTTTGTTAATGATTGCTGGTGAAAAAGCAGATTCTCTTTATATGACAGAAGATGCCTTTAAAAAGGCAATTGGAACAAAAGATAAAGAAATGTTTTTAATTCCTAATGCTACGCATATCCAAACCTATTATGTGCCAGAATATGTTGATAAAGCAGTTTCTAAACTTTCTGAATTTTTTGATAAAAATTTAAAGTAGGAGATAATTATGAAAAAAATTTTAATAGTTGCCATAATACTTATTCTTGTTTGTATAATTTTATTATGCAGGCGAGGAAGAAAGGAATTAAAAATCTTTAAACAAGGAAGTTTTACTGTTGGTGGAACGACTTTGCAAAGAGATGGGAATTATGATAATTCAAAATTTGTTGGTTGGGCAGAGCAAGAAGAAACTGGTCAAAGTTATAGAGGTAATCATGCATATGTTCATTATCAAATTCCAGTTTGTGCCAAAAAGTATCCTCTTATTTTCATACATGGTTATGGCGGTTCTGGTGTTTGTTGGGAAACAACACCTGATGGACGAGATGGATTTGCTACACTTATGCTTAAAAATGGATATCCAACCTATGTTATGGATTTACCAGGTAGGGGAAGAGCTGGAAGGACAACTCATAATACAAATATAAAGCCAGTTGCTGATGAAATGTTTTGGTTTGATATTTGGCGTATTGGAGTTTGGCCTAAATACAATGAAGGAGTGCAATTTCCAACAGATAAAAAATATCTTTCACAATTTTTTCGCCAGATGACACCAGATTTAAGTAATCATACTTTGGATGTGTCATCAATAAATGATTTGGTAAATGAAATTGGAGATAGTATTTTGGTAACTCATTCTGCTGGTGGAGTATCAGGTTGGCTTTCTGCAATTAAAAATAATAAGGTAAAAGGTGTTGTTGCATATGAACCTGGTGCTTATGTTTTTCCAGAAGGAGAAGTCCCTGAACCTATTGATGGATTGACCGGTGGTACAAAGGGTATATCTGTTTCAATGGAATATTTTAAGAAATTAACACAAATACCTATTGTTATGTATTTCGGTGATTATATACCAGAAGAAGTATCTGATAAACTTGGTGATGAAAATTGGCGTGTCAGATTACAAATGGGACGAAAGTTTATTGATACAATAAACAAACACGGTGGTAATGCTACACTTGTAGAACTTCCAAAAATAGGAGTTTATGGAAATACTCATTTCTTAATGCAAGATTTAAATAATGATGTATTAAGTGAGCTACTTATTAAATGGTTTAAAAAAGTGGGATTAAATAAATAATTTTATTATTTTACTTTATGAACTGTAATGACAGTATAGCTATATGAATTTACGGTTATAATAAAGTTATCAATATCAATATAAAAATTTTTCCCCCGTTTTGTGATAGTTGCAAAGGGGGAATTTATTTTATCCTTGCACCAGTTTATTACATCTGTTGCAAGTTGAATATTCTTTTGTATCCTTATAATTCCCAAATCAGTAGTATGAAGTTTATCAAGATTTTGAAGTAGGGTATTTTTCATTTATCAAGGACCTCTTTATATTTCAAAATTTTACCCTTTATAACCGGACTTTCCATATCAACAAATGTATCGGACCCTTTTTTATAAATACGTTTGATATAATCTTCTGCTATTTGAACTTTGCCATAGCCGTTAGGGATATCAATAATAAGCTTTGGGATAAGATGCCCGCTTATACGCCCACGCATATCTGACATAAGTTTCTGAGCATCACGAAACGGAACACGGAAATGCGAGGTACCCTTTGCCAAATCAAGGTAGTGAAGGTAGTGTGGCAAAACTCCGCATTCCAGCAAACGGTAATTAAGTGCGGTTTGAAGTTCCACTGTATCATTTATGCCCTTTAGTAGAGGGGCTTGATTTAACAAAATCACACCGGCGGATTGAAGTCGTTTTAATTTATCTTTTGTTATATCGGAAAGTTCTCTTTCGTGGACTGCGTGAATGATAATAGTCAAAGGTTTCTGTAATTTTTTAATTTCCTTTATAAAATCATTTGTAATCCTGTATGGGTTATAAATCGGCATACGGGTGTGAATGCGAATCGATTTTATATGCAGGATTTTTTCAATTTTTTGAAGTGTTGTGAAAATAACTGTGTCTGAATTCATAAGGGGGTCGCCACCGGTAAAAATAACTTCACGAATTTCTTTGTGCTTTTTGATATAGGAAATAATATCTTCAATTTCCTTAGTTGTAATAGGTTTATGGGTAAGCAAGTTTTTACGGAAACAATATCTGCAATATGAACTGCAAATATTGCCCATATAAATCAAAACTCTGTCATCGTAACGATGTGTAAGATTTTTTACCGGTGAATTATCCAAATCTTTATTTTTTGCCTTGTCCCCTATAGGATCATCAAGTTCTTCTTTTTTAATATTCAATTCTTTCTTTGATGGAAAAACTATTTTCGCCAACACATCGTCGGGATTTTTTTTATCAATAAGTGATAAATAGTGAGGGGTGATTTTCACATTAAAGTTTGTTTGTGTTTCAATATTATATTTCGGAAATTGTTTTTTAATTTCGGAAACGTTGGTTAATGATTTTTGTTGTTCGGTTTGCCAGCTCATAAAAATACCTCAAATTTTTTTTATTCTATATAAAAGTTTGTTTGGAACATTTACCCTTAAATCAGGAATAACTTGAAAATAGTTAGGATTTTTCAACTTTTCAAGGTAAAGCTGATTTTCGGGATTGTATATATTTTTTGCCTCCACTATTTGGGAACGTTCAATATAAGTTTGTTTATATTCACCGTAAAAAAGCGGAAGGTTTAAAAGAGTCCTTAAAACTTTTTGCGGGCCATGAAATTTTTCACCGGTTTCTATATTTATAATCTCACGGATAAGGATACCTGCATAAATATCATTATTATTTCCAAAGCATAAATCAATGCCTGCCCCTTGGATAAGGGCGAATGTTGAACCAATCCTGTGGATATAAAACTCAGAATTTAAAAGTTGTCTTTTGGTGCAATGGACTACCGTTTTGTTTGTCTTATCACTTACATCTATATTATGAGTTGGGGAGGATATATAGAATTCCACATCGGAGATAAAATATTTTGTGTTTGAAAATTTTGAATGAAGAATGAAATTATTTAATATGAAATTTCCGACATCAAAAAAAATTTTCTCATTTTCCTTTATATTATTTGAAACTTTACAGCAAAAATTTTCAAGTATTGACATAGGAATTTTTTTCAATTGATTAAACCTTTGATTAAGTATATTATATATATAATGATTAACTAAAAAAAGGAGAAAAGCAATGAAAAAATTACAATCTATGTTTATTATTACTGTGTCTTGTTTAATACTTGGTTCTTCTGTGATGGCTGGAGATAAAAATAAAAAAATGGGTGGCTTTGTTTTTCAACCTACAAGTATTACTGTTGAAACTGTTGAAAATATGAAAGATAAAAAAGATGATGAGATAGTTGTTCTTCAGGGAGTTATTGAAAAAGCGATAGGCGATGAGAAATATTTATTTAATGACGGAACCGGAACTATTATAATTGAAATAGATGATGACGATTTCAAAGGTATGACCGTAAATGCAAATGAAAAAGTGCAAATAACCGGTGAGTTTGATAAAGGTGGTTGGTTTAAAAAAGATAAAGTAGAAGTAAAAAATATTAAGAAGTTAAATAATTAAATTAAATCCCCCATTTGGGGGATGTTTTTTTTAAGTCAGTTCGTCATAGGCTTTCTTTACCTCTTGAATATCCTGCCACATAAGCCATTTTGGTTTGCCTACCTCGTGTGAAGGATTGCGAAGTAAATATGACGGATGGAATATAGGCATCATTTTTGCACCGTTTGGACCATTGAACCACTGACCTCTTATCTTTGTAATACCTGATGTTATATCAGGAAGAAGTGATTGCACGGCAACCGCACCGCAAAGAAGTATTATTTTAGGTTTTAATGTTTGAAGTTGTATGTCGAGATATTCACGACATGCGAGTTTTTCTTCCGGTAACGGATTACGATTATCAGGCGGGCGACATTTTATTGTGTTGCAAATATAAATATCCTTTTCACGGCTAAGCCCGACTGATTCAAATATTTTATCAAGAAGTTGTCCGGAGCGTCCGACAAATGGTTTTCCCTGTTGGTCCTCGTAATACCCTGGTGCTTCACCTATTAACATAAGTTTTGTGTTTGGAATACCGTCGGAAAATACCATCTTTGTCCTTGTTTTATGAAGTGGGCATTTCTGACATTCTGCACATTTATTTTTTGCGATTTCTAATTCTTCGAACATTATTTTCTTCCTTTTCTTGTTCCTTAATGATATATTATTCCTATAATACTTAAAAATCAAAGGAATTATTATGAAAAATATTTTGGTTATGGGTGGTGCCGGATATATAGGCTCTCATACAGTTAAACATTTAGTTGAAAACGGGTATAATGTTATTGTTGCAGATAATCTTATCAGCGGGCATAGGGAAGCTGTTAAGACTGATAAATTCGAAATTGCGGATATTATGGATAAAGAAAGTTTAAGGGCTGTTTTCAAAAAATACCCTATTGATACGGTTATCCATTTTGCGGCTTTTATTGCGGTGGGTGAAAGTGTGGAAAATCCGGCAAAGTATTACACAAATAATGTGATAGGAACTTTGAATCTTCTTGATGTAATGTTGGAATTTGATGTTAAGAAAATTGTATTTTCATCAACTGCGGCAGTGTTTGGAAATCCTATATACACTCCTATTGATGAAAAGCATACAACGAATCCAATTAATCCATACGGTCAAACGAAGTTGATGATTGAAAAGATTTTTGAGGATTATAAACGGGCTTATGGACTTTCGTATATTGCATTTAGGTATTTTAATGCCTCCGGTTGTGCTTTTGACGGAAGCATCGGGGAGGCACATAATCCGGAAACTCATCTTATCCCGCTGGTGTTAAAGGCTATTAAAGGGGAGCGTGAGAATATAAAAATTTTTGGTGATGATTATGATACACCGGACGGAACCTGTATTCGTGATTATATTCATGTGGAGGATTTGGCGGTCGCACATAGACTTGCGGTTGAAAATATTGATAAGTACAGCGGGACACTTAACCTTGGCACATCAAANGGGACCAGTGTNAAAGAAATTATTGATATATCAGAGAAAATCACAGGTAAGAAATGTCCTGTTGTGATAGAAAAAAGGCGGGNNGGNGATCCTGCGATTTTAAGTGCGACTTCTAATAAGGCAAAAGAAATTCTTGGTTGGTNGCCAAAATATAATATGGAAGACATTATAAAAACCGCGTGGAATTGGGAATTAAATAAAAAATATTGATAAAATTCTTGCAAATTTTGAAAATGTAATCTATAATTTGCCTATCTTTTACGGATGGGTGGCAGAGTGGTCGAATGCGGCGGTCTTGAAAACCGTTGTGGGGGCAACTCCACCGGGGGTTCGAATCCCTCCCCATCCGCCAAAGGATTNTATTNTTTTNNANGCTGANTATTTAATACAAGAAATATCCATAANGCGTTCTATGGTTTTGTGTAGCAGTTTCGTTTGTGGGGTGTCTGCCGATTTATAATATGTTTCTTTGCCGTCGCGTCGTGCAACAATCAAACCGCTTTGTTTTAAGAATCGCAAATGATGNGCAATAGCNGGACTTGACATTTCCATAATTGCAGCTATGTTTATCACGCANTCTTCNCTATGGCATAATAACCAAAAAATTCGTAGGCGTGTTGTATCTCCCAGATTCCAAAACATATCTGCTACAACTTTAAAATCCTCNACTGCACACAATTGTGTATGGGCATTTTCAGTATTTTTATTTTTNCCGTGNTTATGCGGTAAATCAAACTTTTTCATAAGCTATCCTCCTTTTTTAAAATTTTGCTTGCATTCCTAATTATATTATATTATATTTTAAACAATTAAGCAAATNTTTAATCNTTAAAGGANTACTAAAATGAAAAAAATATATAAAATAGAAGTTGATTGTGCAAACTGTGCTAACTTAATTGAAGATGCCGTAAAGAAGGTTTCGGGCGTTCAAAACGCATCTGTTAATTTTATGGCACAGAAAATGACTGTTGAATTTGATGANGGTCAAGATGNGGATNCNGTTATGGATGCTGTTGTTCGTGTGTGCAAAAAAGTAGAGCCAGATTGCGAAATTTATTTATAAGCAGGAGGCAATTATGCAAGAAATTATTATAAGTTCAGTTCTTGGATTGGNTGTGCTNATGTCCGCTATTGTTCGGTTTGGNGTANGTGATACATCNCGCCGACAAAAAACTATGATGACACGAATACTTATATCCAGCAGTATGATGTTGNGGTTGCAATTTNTGCCACCACTTTCNTATCTGGTNCGCTTTGGNTTGTATTTCGTTGTGTATCTGATTATTGGATATGATATTTTACGAAAAGCGATTAAGGGTATTTTGAATAGGCAGGTTTTTGATGAAAATTTTCTAATGGCTGTGGCNACCATCGGTGCTATGGCNTTGGCNGTNTANGAAAANGGTGATTATATAGAGGCGATTGCTGTTATGCTATTTTATCAANTAGGCGAATGGTTTCAAAGTTATGCTGTTGGTAAAAGTCGTCGTAATATCAGCGAATTGATGGATATACGTCCGGATTATGCAAATATTGAANGTGANGGGAAACTTGTCCGTATAGATCCTGCANAGGTCAAAATCGGTGATACNATNGTGATTCATCCNGGNGAAAAAGTGCCACTTGATGGTATTGTTNTNTCTGGGAATAGTAGTTTGAATACTTGCAGTTTGACCGGTGAAAGTATGCCACGAACTGTTGCCCAGGGTGATGANGTTATCAGCGGATGTATCAATATGANCGGTATGATAAAAGTAAAAACGACAAAAGATTTTGGCGAATCTACGGTATCAAAGATTTTNGANTTGGTNGAAAATGCCAGNGGAAACAAATCAAANTCCGAAAACTTTATTTCAAAATTTGCACGGATTTACACACCGGCCGTATGTTACGGTGCTTTATTGCTTGCTATCTTGCCNCCGTTAGTTCGTATTATTGCTATGGGTTTATCACCGGATTNGGGTGTATGGATTTACAGGGCACTTACATTTTTGGTTATCAGTTGTCCGTGTGCCCTTGTCATCAGTATACCGCTTAGTTTCTTTGCTGGTATAGGTGGTGCATCACGTAAGGGAATTTTGATAAAGGGNTCCAANTATNTGGAAATATTATCACGTGTTCGNACAGTGGTGTTTGATAAAACAGGAACATTGACTCAAGGTGTGTTTGTCGTCAATGCGGTGCATCATAATATTCGTGCAGAACAAAAATTGATAGAATATGCGGCATTGGCCGAAAGTGCCTCATCTCATCCTGTGGCAAAAAGTTTGCAATGTGCCTATGGTTGCTCTATTGACAGAACCAGAATCAGTGATATACAGGAAATCAGTGGTTATGGTATCATNGCTACTGTTGACGGTATGANNGTTGTTGCGGGAAATGATAAATTGATGAAAAANCTGAAAATCAATTACTTTGATTGTCATCACACAGGAACAATTATCCATATGGCGATTAACGGTAAATANGAAGGNCACATTGTTATTTCCGATGTTATTAAACCTNCTTCTGCTCAGGCTATTGCCACATTGCGTGCAAATGGTGTTAAGCAAACAGTTATGTTGACCGGAGATGGAGAAGCCGTTGCGAATGCAGTGGCAAAGGAGCTNTCCTTAGACAAGGTATACAGCAATTTATTACCGGCTGATAAAGTTGGAATTGTGGAAAAATTGCTTGCGGATAAACATAGTGTAGGAAAACTTGCATTTGTGGGTGACGGCATAAATGATGCCCCTGTATTATCACGGGCGGACATAGGTATTGCTATGGGAACATGCGGATCTGATGCTGCAATAGAGGNAGCGGACATTGTNATAATGGATGACGACCCGTTAAAAATTGCAACAGCTATAGGAATTTCAAGAAAATGTCTTCGCATTGTTTATCAAAACATAGTNNTNGCACTTGGGAGTGAANGCGGTATGTCTTATCCTTGNGGCGTTTGGAATTGCAAATATGTATATGGCGATTTTTGCGGATGTCGGCGTTATGATATTGGCGATATTAAATGCTATACGATGTCTGTTTACAAAAAAATAAAGATGCCCCAATTAATGGGCATTTTTTATACAAGGTGACTTTGTTAAAGTAAATTATCCAGTATAATCAATTGTTTACCCCCCCCCAAGGGGATTGTTTTTTGCTTTACAGAAAAGGGAAAATGTGATATAATTCTTTTCATTAAAAATTTTTGGGAAAGAGAAAATGCAAACCATATTTCAAATATATAAATTATCTTGGATGTCATGTGAAAACCTTGGGCAGAAAATAAGTTTTATTCTTAATAATATTTCCGGTGTGGTAAGAGGATTTTTTGAATTTTTGGTTCCGTTTTTTACTTCATTGTTTGTAAAGTCGATACAGGATGGTAACAGAGAAGAAATATTGTTTTATTTCTACCTTGTTGTTATCAGCTCGGGACTGGAATTTAGTATAAGCCGAATAAATGTATATTTTAATGAATATTTAAGATATGTGTTAAGGCTATCATTCAAAAAAATTTATTATCAAAAATTATTTAACAAACCCTACTCTTGGCATATACAAAACAGTTCCGGTTATTTCTTATCAATGCTAAATAATGTTGCGGGAACAATATGTCAATTTATAATAAAAACAACACATGGATATATAAATAATTTTACTATTGCTTTTTTATTTATAATTTACAGTTTTTATAAATCTTTTTATTTAGGTTTATATTTTACCGGTGGAATGTTGTTTTCTATAATCTATTCCTATTTATCCTATTATTTCAGACTCCCGTTAACAAATGAATTGCGGGATACCTACAATCAATTTGAAAAATCCTATACCGACCTTTTGTATAATATAAAGACAGTTAAGAAAACAAACTTACTTAGTTTTGTTTTACATGTGTTAAATGATAAATATGATAGGCATTTGAATGCTGGTAAAAGGATGAGGCATTATCTAGCATTTCAAACAATTATATCAAAATTATATTTATTGTTATTGTTTGCTGTGCCAACGGGATATTTCCTTTACCAATATCTTGAAAATGGGGAACATTTGGCAACTATTTTTATGTTAGTTTCAATTTATCCAATGTTAAAAAATATTAACAATGAATTTATGAATATTGCCGAGGATATAAATGATGCAAAATCTCATATTGATAACCTTACAAAAAACTTTGATGAAAAAGAGGATTTATTGTTGCAAAAATCGGTTGGTAAAAATATAAAACACTGGCATAAGTTTGTATTCAAAGATGTGTCGTTCACCTACTACAAAAAACACTCCAAATTCAAATCCTTTGTCCCAGACCTTGAAATAGTTCGTGGGGATCATGTTGCCATTACCGGTAAATCTGGCGAGGGCAAGTCCACTTTCCTCAACCTCTTTACTCGCCAACTCAACTTCGAATC
>JAAVBO010000008.1 GCA_014803575.1 bacterium
GACTTGCAATAGTGGGTATACTAAAAAAGGTGATAACTGTTGCGCCAATGCCCCCGCAAACGCTACCCTTAACACCAACGATTGCGGGTGGACGTGTAACAGCGGGTATAGTAAGAATGCTGAAAAAACAGGGTGTCAATGTGCTTCAGGAACTATAACATATAATAATAAATGTGTAAAATTAAGTGATTTAAAGGAAAGCGATTTCACACAAGTGACTTCTGCTTCTGTTGGTAACTGTGTTACCGGAACTTTGAGTAGCGGTGTATATATGGTAAAACTTAGAGGTGGAAAAGGTGGTAAAGGATATGGAAATTCAAACTACATTACACAAGAAAATGCAAAGGGTACAGTATTTCAGTTAACAGAAAGTGAGACATATAATTTGTGTGCAGGAAAAGATGGAACAGATGGAACAGAAAAACAAGCATCAACAGGAGGATTTTCAAGCCATATCTCTTTAAAGACTAAACATAAATTTTATGAAGTAGACGGATCTAATGGATCTCCTTCAACAAAATGTTCATCATCAGCTTATTATGATGGCTGGTGTAGTGACTCTCCTAAAGCTTTAGATGAATCTTATAAAGTATGTTCAGGCTATATTAATCGCGACAATATATGTTGTTACAAGCTTATTGGAACACCAGGTCGTAATGAATGCACAATTTCTAATATAAAATTTGCGGCAAGCGGTGGTGGATGTTCTGTTATATTTGGTGGATTAGGAGGTTCATCATATATAGACTTTAAAACATGGGTTACAGCTGCATCATATTTTGATGGAGGTTCTGGTGCTTCCAAAATATCTGATACTATCTCAGTTCAAAATTGTGATGGACCTTGTGCTATACTTTATAAATTAAAATAGTAAAAAAAACTCCCTTCTGTAAAAAGAGGGGAGTTTTTATAATGTTGGGATTTCGGTCCAAAGGACTTCCTTTATATCCTTTGCACCAGTTGTAAGCATAATAAGTCTGTCTATGCCCATTGCTATGCCTGTTGCAGAATTTATGCTCTTTATCGCCTCTAAAAAACTTTCATCAATTGGATAGGTGATGCCGTATAAATCCTTTTTGGTTTGCATATCTTGTTCAAATCTTTTGCGTTGGATTTCTTCATCAGTCAATTCTGTGAAGGCGTTTGCAATTTCCACCCCGCAAATATAAAGCTCAAATCTTTCAGCTATATTTGGAACCCCTGACTTCGCCTTTGAAAGGGCTGCCTGATGTATCGGATATTCGTAAAGTATTGTCGGTCTACCTATACCCAAATTTGGTTCAATGTATTCAAACATAAGTTTTTCATAGATGTCATCCCATGTATCTATTTCTGATACATTTATTTGGAGTTTTTTTGCCTCTGTTTCAAGTAAAGTTTTTGACGGTGTGTTTGGATTATCAATAGTTGCGAGAATATCAAAATGGCAAAATTTTTGGAATGCCTCTTGTATTGTTAATTTTTCAATACCGTTAAAAGGAGTGCAAGTTTTTTCCCCATATACAAATTTGAGTTTGCCAATTGAGGTGAGGGCGGATTTTAAAATTTCCTCGCAATCGGACATAAGTTTTGTATAGTCGTGATTAAGTCTATACCATTCGAGCATTGTAAATTCCGGATAATGGGTAGGAGAGATTATTTCATTTCGAAAGGTATGTGTGAATTGAAATATATTTTCCATCCCGAAGCTTAAAAGTTTTTTCATTGCGAATTCCGGTGAAGTATGAAGGTATAAAGTTTTTGATGGTTCGCCAGTGATGTTTACAAATTTTGTTTCAAATGCCATTAGGTGGACTTCCATTCCAGGGCAGTATTGAAGGATAGGGGTGTCAACTTCTGTAAAATTTTCTGTGGAAAAGAAATTTTTTATAGATGCGATAATTTTGTTTCGCATTAAAAGAAAAGGAAGTTTCTTTTCAAAAACTTCCCTTGCTTTGTATATTTGTGAAAAATTATTTTGCATCTTCTTTTGTTTCAGCTTTCTTTGCAGCCTTTTCTTCCTGTGCAGATGGAACTTCTGCTGATTCAGGTGCAGATGTTTCAACAACTTCGCTTACTGCGGAAGTAATAGTTGCAATAGTGAATTTTTCGTGATTTGCAAAACGTAATCCATTTGGAAGTTGAACTGCGTCAGAGTGAATAGATTCTGCAACGTCAAGTTTTGAAACGTCAACTTCTATACTGTCAACCATATCAGATGCTTTACAAATAATATCGGCTGAACGATTTACGATGTTAAGAACACCACCTTTTTTAACGCCGGCACATGTTGCTTCGCCAACAAATGTGAATGGGATTTCAACGGTGATTTCTTTGTTCAAATCAATTCTTAAAAAGTCAACATGGATTGGGTTATCTTTAACCTTATCATATTGAATTGCTTGGCAAAGGGCAAGTTCCTTTTTATTTTTGCCTTCGATTTCAAGTTCGAATTGGCGAGTTTTGAAACCCTTTGTTTGCATTTGTTTAATTAAATCTTTTGGTGTAATAGAGATAAGTTCGGGATCTTGTTTATTTCCATAAATCACAGCAGGAATTAAACCAGCCCTTCTTGTAGCGCGTGCGGCCCCCTTACCACTATTTTCTCTTGCTTTTACATTTAATACGACTTTATTTGCCATTTTTTTATCCTTTTTTATTTAATTATAAAATATAATTTGCCTCCAAGGGTGCAAATTATGAAGGGTAGTTTATCATATTTATTTGAAAAAGCAAGGATTTTATCAAGTTTTTCTATAATTTATAATTCTTTTAGAATATTTTATTCTTTTTGAAGTTCTATTACTCGGATAATTCCGTTTAAATCTTTGAAGTAATGTAGGAATTTGAAACCAAATGCTTCAAAGATTTTTTTTATGTCGTTTTCCTGTCCCTTTCCTATTTCCAGAAATACTTTTCCCTTTGGGGTAATTATATTCCAATAGTATAGGGATTTTGCAAGTTTTCTGTATTCGGTCAGTCCGTCATTGCCACCGTAAAGGGCACTGTGAGGTTCATATTTTTTTACATCTATGTTGAGTTTTTTCATATCATTTTTTGTGATATATGGTGGGTTGGAAATAATTATATTGAATTTTACATCTTTTATTTTTTTGTGTGGTAATTTGTTGTGCCAGCTGTATTTTAAGATTTGTGTGCGATTGTCAAAGGATAGTTTTTTTGCATTTTGTGATGCGGTTTTGACTGCATTTTGACTTATATCTATACCAACTCCCGTTGCATTTTTATATTCACTTAAAAGGGCGAGAAGCAGGCAACCGGAACCGGTTCCCAAATCAATTATTTTGTGGGGTGCATTAATATCTTTGAATTCGGATTTTACCCCCTCTATTAAAGTTTCGCTGTCAGGTCGTGGGATTAAAGTGTGTTTTGTTATTTTGAATGGAAGTGCCCAAAACTCCTTTTCCTTTGTAATTTGTGCGATTGGTTCCTTTTTTACTCTTCGTTTGATAAGTTTTAAGTATTCTTTGTATTGTTTTGTTGGAACTATTGTTTTTGGATTGGATATAAATAGATGATGTTCCATACCTAAAATATATGAAAGAAGAATGCGAGAATCCAAATCAAAAGTGTCTATGTCGGCATTTTTAAGAATGTCTTTTCCTTCGGATAAAGTTTCATATACTGTATGTTGTTGTTCTTTTTTTATCATACAGATATTTTTACATAAATTGAAAAATTTTTCCACAAGTATGAGTTCCTATTTTTCCAAAGAAATAAGGTAAGTTGTTGCCTCCATAGCAGCTTGGGCACCAGAGGCTGCGGCGATAACGACTTGCTTAAAACGTGGATTTTTTACGTCACCTGCGGCGAATACACCGTCAATTTCTGTTGCACAGAGGTCTGGTTTTGTAATTATGTATCCGGCGTTATCAAGTGGAAGTTTATTCTTGAAAAGTTCGGTTTGTGGAATGTTGCCTATTGCGATGAACAAGCCTTCTGTTTCGTAAGTTGTTCTTTCCTTTGTATCAACATTTTCGACTGTGATAGATGAAAGTTTTCCGTCTGTTTCCTCTGCCTCCACCACAACAGAATTCCAAATAGTTGAAATGTTTGGTGTGTTGAAAAGGTGAGTTTGGTTTATGTGTTCTGCGGTAAAATGATCACGACGATGAATCACATTTACCTTTTTACATACGGTTGATAAGTGTAGAGCTTCGTATATTGCGGTATTTCCGCCACCGACAACGAATACTTCCTTACCTTTGAAAAAGAAACCGTCGCAGGTTGCACAGTATGAAATGCCATGACCCGTTAATTTAGCTTCGTTTGGAAGTCCAAGTTTTCTGTGGGTTGCTCCGGTTGCAATTATTACGGCATCGGCAGTAATAATATTATCATTTTCGCATTTAATAGTGAAAGGACGGTTTTGAAAGTCCACTTCAACAACTGTGTCGGCAAGTATTTCTGCACCGAAAATTTCGGCTTGTTTCCTCATTTGTTCGGTTATATAAATACCGTCGATTTTTTCTGTAAATCCGGGGTAATTTTCAAGGTCGAAAGTTTTTGTGATTTGTCCGCCGAATTCAACCCCTGTTATTATAAGAGGGTGATTTCCGTTTCTTGCAGAATATATGCCGGCAGAATATCCGGCCGGACCTGAACCTATGATTACGACTTCTCTATGTTGTTTCATGACTTTCTCCTTTTACTATTTTTTACCGATTATAAAGTAGTGATTATATTTTTGCAAGGGGTTATTTTAAAATCTTAATTCCAGTTCGCAAACAATACCACGCAAAGTTTTTTCAAATTCCTTGTCTGTGAAAAATTGTGTAATTTCGTGTGCGGATGGATTGTTCGGGTTTTCCTTATCCACAGGGCGATAGCGTTGAATAGTGTATTTTTTCACACCCATTTGGGTTATTGTTTTTGCAATATCAATAATATCTTCCTTTGTTAAAACGGTAGGGTCAGCGGTTGTGCGGACTTCTAACTCTTTGTTTTGAGATAAAAGGTATTGTAGGCTTTCAAGGGCTTGTTCCCCGCTTCCTTTTACCTTTGTAATATCGTAATATTTCTTGCATGGTGCTTTTATATCAAATCCTATCCAATCAATATGAGTGGATAGTTTTTTAAGGTTTTCAGGAAAACAACCGTTGGTATGAAGTCCGATTTTGAAATGAGGAGCAAATTTGTGAATATCTTCTATTGCTTTGATGATTTCATCTGCTTGGGCAGAGGCTTCACCGCCGGAGAATACTACTGCATCAAGTGTTTTTGTTCTTTTTCTTAACACATTTAAGATATATTCCCAGTTTGTTTTGTCGTTTTCGGTTGGACGACGAAATTCAAAAAGGTGAGGGTTGGAGCAGTAAATACATCTCCATGGACAGCCCTGTAAAAAAATGACTGCTGATATTTTATTTGGGTAGTCAATAGTTGTAAACGGAACAAATCCTCCAATAATAATATTTGAATTTGACATATTTTTCTCCTGTTTTTATTAATTATATTTTTTTTTAATTTTTTAGTCAAGATGTAGGAGAAAATTGTTTTTATATTTTAATTTGTTTATGTTAAAAAATAAAGTTTAAAAATATATAAATTGTAAAATAAGATAAAAAAAACTCCCCGATATGGGGAATTTTTTTACCAGGTGTAATTTTTGCTTACGCATTTTTTCATTACACCGTTTCCGTCGTAAATACATTTTTCTCCGGTGGTTTTGTTGCAAACTACTTGGAACTTGCCACCTTCACCTATGCCTATACCGCTGTTCATATACCATTTAGCTGCTTTTTTATGAGTATCTTCGGCACAGTATTTTGAATGACCTTTATATGGGTCTCCAAAAAAGTCGTTGCCACATGTGTATACGGTATTCCATTTTAATTTAGATGTTGTTTTTTCTTTGGTATATTTTGTTGCATAACCGTAATATACACGCATTTCAGAACAGGAGTTGCAAGCGCATCCACCGTAGTTAGCTTGATATGTACCATTTTCACAGGTAGTGCAAGATGTGATATAACCACCTTTTGAGTAAGTTCCTGGGGAACATTGTTTACATACATAGGAAGGACTGCAACCACCGGAATAAGAATTATAATATCCTGCTCTACAATTTAAAGTATTTCTGGTAATTGTTGTAGTACTGCAACCACCGGAACTTGTTGTAGTATTTTTGATACAATAGGAAAATGAATTTAATGTATATCCTGATTTACAAGATGTAGATTTTCCGGTTATTGGATTGCAATTTGTTGCGAATGGGTCTCTTGTAGTGCAAGGTTTACAGGAATAAAGAGTTACAGCATTGGCTGGATTATTTAGACAAATACCCCCCCCCTGTCAAAACTATTACGGTCAACAAGGATTTATTGAGAATCATTTTATTTTTTCCTTTCCTTAGATTAATCTAAGATACAATATAGTATATTTTTTTATTTTGTAAAGTATATTTGTTTTAAGGTTTGAAAAATTCCGATATAAAATTGGTTGACAATTTGATAAGATTAAATTATTATATATTAATCTTTGGCGCCCTAGCTCAGTCGGTTAGAGCGACGGAATCATAATCCGCAGGTCCCCAGTTCGAATCTGGGGGGCGCCACCAAAAGTTTAATCCTCTTATGGGGATTTTTTTTATTTTATATAATTTTATTGACAAATGTATATATTTGGGTTAAAATAAAACTATTATTAATTTATCAAGGAGTTTTTTATGAAAAAAGGTGTAAAATTATATTCTGATTTTCAAAAAATGGGTATAGATCCGTTTAAGATGTTTGTTGGCAGGGAGTATGAAATACTTATTCCACTTTCTGGGCTTGACAGATTGAGCTATACTCCGGCGTATGAAAAGGATTACAGGGAGTTGGGTATACTTGATATGACATATTCCGTAAATCCTACTATGTATGTCAGTATGTATATTCTTAACAAGCTTGCGAAGATTTTTGATGTGAAGTTTCGTGTTATAGAGGCTTGGCGTCCGTTTGAAATTCAAATGGCGAAATATGAGGCGGAGCAAAAGAAGAACCCTGGGTCAACTTTGTTTTTAAAGCCAGATAAAAATGTTGGTATGCCACACATTTGCGGTGGTGCGATTGATTTGTTGATGACTGATTCCTACGGTAGACCATTTACTCAGCCAAAGTGGTTATTAAGAAAACATCCTGAACTTTTAAAGCAAATAAAGGCTTTGAATTCCGATTTTGATAATGTAAACAATCCTTTCTTTACTACTCATATGGAACCGTTGGAGAATGCGGATAAGGATTTGAAACTTTCCGTTTTAAATGTTGATATATTGCGTTTGATGGTGTCATCAATTTTGAACCTTCGTCATATAAATGATGAAAATTGGCATTTCCAACTTGCTGATAGTGATGAGGAGTATTTGCCTTCGTTTAAAAATATTTCCATCAGTGATGTAAGGAATACTTCTCCTTCTCATATTGAAAGAGTGAAAAAAGAAGTGACTGATTTTGCAGAGCGTGTGTTCGGTGTATTTTATGACAGGGAGTTTGTGAAAGGTCAAAAGCATAACTATACAACATCCGAATTTAAAAAGGAAGATGTTATGACACTTGATGAATTAAAGAAA
Source organism: bacterium (assembly GCA_014803575.1). GTDB lineage: Bacteria > Pseudomonadota > Alphaproteobacteria > Rs-D84 > CACZYB01 > CACZYB01. Next base: position 7,553 of record JAAVBO010000008.1, read on the forward strand.
AAAGTTAATAACCTTATCGTTATGCAACAAAATATTTTATCAAGATAAGAAGAGTTTATTTTTATAAAGAGGGGGTATAAGTTTTATATCCTCTTTTTTTTTTGTTTTTTTTCTTGACAAAATTTGGGGGGGGGTAAAATAGGATATAGTTTAATAATAGAGGAGAAAAAAATGGAAGAATCAATTAAAGACTTTTTTGCAAAAGCATATCCTGATAGAAAACTTACTTATTTTGTAAGTAATGATGACTATGTATATCGTTATGATGAAACTTTAAAGTCTATAAGATTTCATTATCATGATTTGTTTTATAACAGCAATCATAGAGAAGTTTTTGAAAGTAAAGAAGAGGCGATGGAATATGTTAAAAAAAACAAAAAATATTTAGGCTTTTTCCATATAGATGTTAAGACAGAATTTCCAAAGGATGCTATGCCTAAATCTTTTATAACACATGGGGAAAATAATTATATCGGTAAACTTTTGACTAAGAAAGAAGTGGAAGCTCTTCAAGATGATCCTGCAACTTCTTTCCTTTGTTTAAGATTGAGAACTTTGGATTCTGTTATAAAGAGGAGTAGCAATCCGGAATATGTGCCAGATGTGGAAACTTATGTTCAATCTTTTTCGGACGGGCAAGTGTATCCTGTTTTCAAGTATGAGAAAGTTTTGGATAAGGACCTTAATCAAATATATCCTGTGAATGATATGGTCGTTGAAAAGTTAAAGGGTGAATCTAGGTAAAAAAAATCCCCTCGGACCTGAGGGGTGTTTTTATTATCTTCCTTTATATTCCAAATATTGCGTCATCATATTTTCTGTGACTTTTACATTTGGAAATTTGTCCTTTATAAAGAAAACAGCTCTAAAATTAACTTTAGCAAAAAAATATCTTATATAATCAAGCAAACGTCTTTCATCTATAAACATACCAAGTGTATCCTCATCTCCTAAATAATCATGGTATACCAAGTAGGAGCCACCACCACTAGCATAACATTCACATATTGAAGCATAAATACTTGCAAGAATTAAATCCCTCTCTTTTAATCTTTTAAATATATCAAAGGATTTTTTTAATTTCTCTATCTTTTGCTCTTTATCTAATATTGGTATTTTTTTTGTTCCTACTTTATTAGTAACATTAACTGTAATACTTGTTTTTCCTGTATATACTACTTTTGTCGTTGTTCTATTAATATCATGTTCATAGATTTCTTTTCCATTATCTGAAGCAAAATTTACCGCATACTCTGAATATATATTATGATATAAATCATTTAATAAATTATCCCTATATGGACGACCTTCCTTATCTTTATAAGGTTCATTTTCATCAAATAAATTATAAAAATCTAAAAGAAGCTTAGCATGATCAGCAGGTAATCGTTCTACCTTTGCTTTGGTAGCGTTTATCCATTCTCTTATATGGACATATCTGGAACCAGATATATCATCAAAGTACTTAAAACCGTTCCCACCCAAGTAACCCCAATCCGCAGGTTCCGCCTCTTCATACATTTTATCTATATCATCAAGGGTCAAATATTTAATTTCTTCTTTTTCAGTATTGGTATTCGCATTTACATTATTCATAATAGGACCTCGTATCTTGTTAATCTTTTACAAGATTATATAAAAATCATATACAAATATCAATATTTATTTCTTTACAGCGAAGTTTTTGCCGTCTCTTGGAAGAAGGATGTAGTAGGAGCCGTTAGATCTCATACGGCCGGCCATTTGAAGGGCTTCTTTACCGCTACCCCAGAAATAATCCGCACGGATTGCACCCTTTATTGCGGTACCAGTATCCTGTGCAATAACTAATCTTTGAAGTGGAGTTCCATTAGGATCATTTGTTTGTAAAAACATAGGAAGTCCGAGAGGGATGTATTCCGTATCAACGGCAATACTTCTTCCGGCAGTAAGTGGAACACCCATTGCACCAATAGGTCCTTCACCAACTACATCACGGAAGAAAATGTATCTTGGATTTTGGTTCATAAGTTTTTTTGCTTGAACAGGATGTGAATCAAGCCAGTTTTTTATTGAACCCATAGAAAGTCCACCTTCCGGTCTTATCCCGTTTTTTTGAAGAATAGAACCGATACCGACAAATGAATGTCCGTTATTGCCGGCATATCCGACACGGTATTTTTTACCGTCCTTTGTTCTGACTATGCCGGAACCTTGGATGTGTAGTATAAATACATCGGAGGCATCCTTTGCCCAAAATAGGACAGGGGTTTTATTACGGATTGCACCATTTTCTATTTGTTCGCGAGTGTGATATTTACCGCCGTTTGTTGGTAAATCAGAAGGTTTTCCATAAATAGGGTTTAGATATTCGCAGGTTGCGTTAAGACTTCCTTCTAATTCTGCCTCATAATAACTTGTGAAAGTTCCGGTTGAAGAACCGTCCATATTTTGAATCATATAAGGTTCAAACCAATATTCGAAATATGTGGTTGCCAATTCCGGAGTTATATTTCCCTCCGGTACAGCTTCGCATGCGGATTTCATAAAGTCGGCAGATATTACGATTTGAGAGCTTGCCACGAAATCATTTTCCGACATAATTTTTGCACAGGATTTTTTGAAAGCCTCCAATGCTTTGACTTTGTTATCATTGTTCCAATTAGGAAGTGTTTCAAAGTCACTTTTTTGCAACATCATTTTCTTTTCAGATTTTTTGAACGGAATCCGCTGGTCTAATCTTGATGAACGGCAGGAGGTAAGTCCTATACATATTACAGATATTGTTTTTAAAATATTTAGGTTGTTACTTCCTGACATTTTTCTCCCTCATTTCGACTTTTCTATAATATCATATTTTTTTAAGTGTGTAAAGAGGGGATTTTAATTTTTTTTATTAAATAATAGAGTTAAAAGTCTTTACAATAGAGAAAAAAAATGATACAATCTAATCAAATTGAGGAGAGTATTATGAAAAATAGAAATATTAAATTTATTTTTTTCGGTATTTTATTATTGATTAGTGTTTTTTTAGCTGACAATATATTTGCTGCACCTAGTAAGCGTGCGACTAAGTCAAAATCTACTTCTTCAAGAAAAAAGAATAAAACAACGGTAGCAAATACTGCTTCTACGGAGAATTTGGATGATGAAAGGGCGGGTTCTACCACTGCCAGAGCAAGAGGAACAATTTCCACAACTACCACATCAACAACTGCGGTGGATGATGATACTGCGGCTGAATTATTGGCAAGTAATTTGCTTGCTTGTATAAATTCTGCTTGTTATGGTGATGTTCCGTATGAAAAATGTTTTAAAACAGGAGTTGCGGAAACTTATATAAGGGCAAATTCCGAATGTCTATCAATGTATAATGGTGCAAAATCTGATTTGATAAGGATTAAGGCAAAAAATCTTATTACAACAAAAATTAAATCTTATTTTGCGGATTCTTGCTCTTCTGCTGGTGGAAAAGTAAGTGGAGATGTATGTAAAGTCCAAATTTGTTATTTTGCAAAGGCCGGAGGTAACAAGCAAAACAGATGTCAAGATTTTAATGTTGGAAAGTCGTTTACTTGTTCTTATCAAGCATTTGGTTTAACTGATAAAGATATGGAATATCAGGAAGAAATGACCGGTGAACAAATGGGTATGATTGTTAATGCCGGTATAAATGCCTTTACGGGACTTTTGCAAACAGGAATGTCAGTTGCTGATACAGTTATAGCAAGTAAGGAGTTGAAGAAGAAATCAAGGGTGAAGGGTAAAGATTGTAAATTTACATTTTCTGCTGGTACTGAGCATATTACTACAGATGTTTCTAAATGTAAGGAAGAATGGACATTATGTGGTTCTTCGGGTACGAGAAAAGAATGTGATGCTTCTCCTAATAAATGTGATCCCAATAATATTGTTTCAGATTCTGCAGGTAATTACTATTGTAAATCTTCTGCCCCTGCGACATCCTCTTCAAAAATAGAAATCGCTCCTTTCTCTAATTTTCCTATTCCTGCCCCTGCGATATCCTCTTGTAATTCAGTAAAAACTTCTGATTGGGGACATAGTGTATCTAGTTGTTATGTAGAGTTTTCAGAATGGACTGATTTGGCGGTAAAGGAGAAAGAGGCTGAACTTTATAAGAAATTTACTGATTTTAAAACTTTGCAGATAAAAGATCAATTAAGTACTGCATATATACAGGGAACTACTTATAATGCTTTTTATGGAAATAAAAGTTCTAATAATGAAAAAGATTGGTGTGAATTTCCTGCTTTCAGTTCAAGTTTTCCAGTTTCTTCTAATTGTTTGTCAGAATCTGTAAAACATTCAGATTGTACAAATCTTAGAGATAAAACCTGTGAAGTTATGGGAAGTTCAAATTGGAATGAATCTAAGAATGGTTATGATTATTCGTGTAAATGTACAGCTAAATCATCATCTTCTTCTAATAACGTAACTATTAATACAGAACAAATAAAAACTGCTCTTGACAATATAAATAACGGTAAATCTGTAACAGGTAGTTATGATCCGACATCTTTTGCAACTAATAATTACAGTTCTGCCGTAGAAACTTATAATTCTATGCAAAAGAGTGTTAATGAAGAAAAAAATAAAATTAAGGCTTTGGAGGAGAAAAAGCAATCCGGACTTTCAAATGCGATTGCATCCGGTGCATCGACTTTGGTTCAATCCGGTGGTGCTTTGACTACGGCAATTGTTGCTGCGAAAAGTAATACCGCAACTATGACCGGGGCTTGTTATATAGGTGATCCGGAAAATGGTGGAAGTCTTTTTGCAAATGAAGGTGCGGCTAAAAAATTGACATGGAGTAATTTATAACAGAAAAGCCGAATAGCAACTTTTAGGGGCTATTCGGCTTTTTTTTTAAGGATTTATTAATCCCTTGTTGTGGGGATTTTTTTTATTGAATTTTATATATATGAAGTCAGTGGATGTTCAGACTCATACAAAAAGAAAAATATTAATTAAAGAGGAGAGAAAATAAAAAGATTTAAATGAAATAAAAAAAACGGCGATGAGCCAGCCAGAAAAATTCGGGTCGCGGGCTGGCTCATAATATAAAAAAAGAATTAAAGGAGAAAACAAAATGAAAATAAAAATAAAAGAATCACTAAGTTCGTAATTACGAAGTTAATTACGCGCCATCCCCCATAGGGGGGTAGGGGGATGGCGACATAGAAACCAAACTTCCTCTCTCCCAAGAAAATGTATGGAGGATATTTAATGGAAAAAAATAAGTCAGCACAATGGGACCGAAGTGACTATGGTCACCCCTTCGGGGGGTGGGGGTGACCGTTTGCTGACTTGGAACATTCTACAAGGATTTATCAACTAACTAAATGAAATAATGAAAGTAATATTAAAAAGCCCCTCTGTTTGAGGGGCTTTTTTTTAATCTTTAATGATTGGGTCAAGTTCGCCGGATTCATATCTTTTTGCCATATCAAGAAGTGATATAGGTTTGATTTTGTCGGCATGACCTGCGGCACCGAATTGTTCGTATCTTGCTTCACATACAGATTGCATTTTTTCAATTGCAGGTTTTAGATACTTTCTTGGGTCAAATTCTGCAGGATTTTCCGCATAAACTTTTCTGATTGCTGCAGTGCAAGCAAGACGGAGGTCTGTATCAACATTAACCTTGCGGACACCGTATTTGATACCCTTTTGAATTTCTTCTACCGGAACACCGTAAGTTTCTGGTATTTCACCGCCGTATTTGTTTATTTCTTCAAGTAAATCTTGAGGAACACTTGAAGAACCATGCATTACCAAAGCAGTGTTTGGAAGTTTTTCGTGGATAAGTTTTACTGTTTCAATAGAAAGGATTTCACCGTCAGGCTTTCTTGTAAACTTATATGCACCGTGTGAAGTTCCGATAGCAACAGCGAGAGCGTCAACATGAGTTGCGGAAACAAACTTTGCCGCTTCGGCCGGATTGGTGACGAGTTTGTCCTTTGATACTTTACCTTCGGCGCCGAAACCGTCTTCCTTTTCACCCTTTCCAGTTTCAAGGGAACCGATAACTCCGATTTCGCCTTCTACTGATACGCCGAGAGGGTGTGCAATGCATACTGTGTGTTTTGTAACATCTGCGTTGTATTCAAAACTTGATGGCTTTCCGTCTGGGGTAAGGGATCCGTCCATCATAACAGAAGTAAAGCCGTTTGCAATAGCAGAAGCACATACGGAAACTGATGGACCGTGATCTTGATGAAGACAGATAGGAAGATGCGGATACATCTCAACTGCAGCCTTCATAAGATGAGTAAGAACCTTGTCATTTGCGTATGCTCTTGCACCTTTTGATGCTTGTATAATAACAGGAGCATTACATTTATTTGCGGCAGCGAGGACTGCGAGCATTTGTTCCATATTGTTTATATTAAATGCTGGAATACCGTATCCGTATTCGGAAGCATTATCAAGTAATTGTCTTAAAGATACCATTGCCATTTTTTTCTCCTTTGTTTTGTTTTAATAAAGTTATTAAAGTCTAGCATTATCAAATATGAAAATCAATTATTTTTAAAATAATTATTTGACAAATAAATTAAAAAAATAGTTGACAATGATATTGTTATTGTTTATATTCTGCGTATATATTAATTTTAAATATCAATTAATAAAAATGAAAGGTAATGTTATGAATAGATTGTATAAACGTGAAGATCAAATAATAAATCGTCTTTATGACAGAAATGATACTCAAGAAACTCTTAAAGAATATACAATTATGGATATTTTGGAGACTGTACCATTAAAATTTAAAAATTTAAAAGGGGTAAAGAGTGCATTTGAAAAAGGAACAATTTTTCTTGATAAATCTTTTTTGAATGAAGAAAATATAAGTATGCACGAAATTGAAAATCATTTATTACATCAATTTGTTCGTTTTGAGCAAGATGTTAGTCTTAAAGAGAATAGTGAGAAAACTGTTGGTCTTGATGAATTAGTAGATGGTGATAAATATATTAATTTTCTTTTTCTTGCTTTGTCAGAAGTTGATGCTTATATAAAAGAAGAATTATTCTATACTTCTGATAAAGATATAGATAAAGCTTTAAAGACAAGAAAAGTGAATGATTTTACAGTTGTATTTTTACAAAAACTTAAAGAGTATTTTACTCTACCAAATAGTAATTATGATTTAAGCAAATTTTCTTTTGTAGGTAATACACATATTAATTCTCATTTTGGAATTGTTAAGGATAATGCTGATGCTATTTTACGTAGTCTTTCTAATTATGCTAATATTGGCAAATTGTTTACTTATAAAGTTAATTTAGAAGAAATTTTAAAAACTATAAGTTTAGATTATCAACAAAATAGAATTTATAAATTTGCTATTGATAACTACATTGGTGAAGGTAGAGTAAATTCTTTGAATTCATTTCTATCTATTATTAAAGGAAAAGATTATAAAAGCAGATAAAATTTTTAATATAAGAGAGGTATAAAATGTACATTGTTGATGATAAAAAAGTATATACAAAAAGAAATATGTTCAAAAATATTGATAAAGGTTTGAAAAAGTGTATTATAGTTCTTTCAGATGGTCAAATTGATCATAAAGAGAGTGGTGATATTTATCAACATATTGATAATATGTATCGAGCTGTTAATGTAGTTAAAGGTAAATATTATGTTATTGATAATGGTATTGGATTGCAAAAGTTTGCTAAGCCTTTGGATAAAAAATTAAGATTTGAAACTTTTGATTACCTTAATAATTATGTTAATTTACAGGCAATTAATGAGTTCTTAGTTTATTTTAAAAATAAGCAAGCTGAAAAAAAAGAACTTAAAGATTTTGATATTGTAATTTTTAATAAGCATCTTGATACTTTACGTGTTATTAATAATATTGATAAGCTTTATGACTTTGAAAGTAATGTATTTATTAGAAATTTGAAAAATAATTCATTTGATTCATTTTATAAAAATTTGTTTGAAGCTAAACCTCCTCGTTCTAATGGTATTAAATTAGCAGGTGGTAAAAGTAGATAAAATTTTATAAAATAAAAGAGGGGTAAATGTATATTGTTGATGATAAGTATTATAACAAAAAAGAAGCATTGAAACGCTGTAATGAATTTATGAAAAGTTCAGTAGTATTTTTTTCCGATGGAAGTTTTGTTAAAGGAAAAGAAAAGGGCGGTTATGGATTTGTTTCTGTTGGTAGTATTTATGTAGAGAAGAGTGGTGTTGATGTAGCGAAGTCGCCTGTGGAAATGGAATTAAAGGCTATTAAGCATACTTTGGCTTATTTAAATATGAATAGGGAAAAGTTGAATGATTTGGATATTGTGATTTTCAATGATTGCCTTAATGCAATAGGAAAGATTAAAAAGTATGTTGAAAATCCTACCGGTGCAAATAAATTGCTTGATGAAATTCATTTTCTTCTTACATCTTTGAGTGATAAAACAATTTCAATTTGTTGGGTTAAAAAAGAAAGTTTGAAATATCACGAAAAAGTTGACAGTCTTAGTAAAATGGCTCGCGATATGGTAAGATAGAAGTTTTTTGTAAAATTATGAAAAAAGTTCTTGCAATTGTTTTTTATATGTGTATAATATCCTCTATGTTTGAAAGTTGTCCCCATCGTCTAGAGGCCTAGGACTAGAGGCTTTCAATCTCTCAACAGGAGTTCGAATCTCCTTGGGGACGCCAAAAACAAAGAAATTCAAGCCCGTTTTTAAAACGGGTTTTTGTTTTATAAAAAAAATTATTGACAAAATAATTAGTTTATGATATATTTATGGTTAGTCAAAAAAAGGAAATAAAAATGAAGAAGATAACTAAAAACAAAATAAGAGAAACTGTAAGGGAAGAAATTACTCGTGCAGGTGATTTAAATGCTCCTACAAATAATGAAGATTTTCTTCAATTTTGGGTAAATATAACAGAATTGAAATTTTGTGTTTTTGTGAAATGGATACAGGAAACTGTAAAGGAAGCTATAGATAGTGGAAGTGAAGAAGAAATGTTTGTTCCTGGTTATATGTTTAGTTTAGAAGAGTTTTTAAAGAAAAAATGTAAAGACGATGGTGTTAATTATGAAGATGTTAAAAATTATTTAATATCTAAAAAACAAAATGGAGCAATTTTGAAATTTCCATCAAAGCAAAGATAATTTCTTTCATTTTATTAAATAAAACTCCGTCCTATTGCGGCGGAGTTTTTTTAATTTTCTTTTGCCAATATAAAACTTTCATCAATAAGTTTTTTTATTTTGGTTATATCAATATTTGTATTAAGAGGGATTGTTATCCAGTGTTTTTTATTCATATGATAGCCAGCGAAGTAGACTTTGTTATCAACAAGTTTATCAATGTCCTCTGGCTTCATTCGTATATCAATAATTTCAATTTCTTTGTTGTCCTTTAATCCTATTTTATCAGCCCTTATTGTTAAAAATGCTATATACCATTTTTTATTGTCGGTTCGGCGGGCGATTGCATTATTTGGAAATTTTTGCCAGAGATATTCCAAATCATTGTTGTATTTATCCTTTATATATTTAATAAGTTTTTTTGCGGTTGTTGTTTTAAATACATCTGGTGTAAAGCAATTATTTCTTATATCATACAGGATAGTTTCAAATTCATTTTTTATTTTTGAAATGAAAGTTCCATTTGCACTTTCTACCTTTACAAGTGTGTAAATGTCGTTTGTATCTTTGTCCCAAACATCTGCTTTTATATTTTTATCAGATATAATTACTTTTAATTCAAATTGTTTGTTGGAAAGTAGTTGATTATATGTGTAGGTATTTTTTTGTTTTTGAAAGCCGAAATCAAGTAGCTTTTTTGAATCATAAATAAAGTTATCAAAAATTTCTTTTATTATATCCATAATTTTTTCCTATCATATATTTAATAATTATATTGCATATTAAAAAAGTTTCAAATAAAATAGTAATATTAAACCAATAAAAGGAGAAGAATATGGTAAAAAAAGTCAAATCCGGTGATGAATACAAAGTTATGCATCAAAAATCAACTGCAAAAAAAATTGCAAATATTTTTAGTTTTCTTTGGATAATATGTGTAACTCTTCCTGTATGTTATGTTATTTATACAAGGGCTGATGCTATAAAAGAATTTGTTGTCGTAAAAGGTGTGTATGAAGCAAACAAGGCTTTGATGGATCAATATACAACTCTTTCAAATGATTTAGTTAATAAAATAAATATTAACAAATATACAAGTAAGATAAAGGTTCCTGAAATAAAACTTGATACTGTTGTTGAGAAAACAGAGAAGGTTAATAAAGCTGCAAACATTTTATCAAAAGTTGGAGTTAAGGAGGCTACAAAAGTTGCTGATACTACTTCTGCTTTGCAAGCTCAGGTTGATAAAATTAATAATCAAATTAAAACTTCAACTGAAAATATTACAAAGACTTTACAAAGTGATTTAACAAGTGCTTTGAAAACAGAGCTTAGTGAATTTGGGTCAAATCAAATGCAAAAACAATTAAGTTTGAATGATACAAATTACAAAAATTTGGTTGCTGACAGATATGGCATAATGACTGAAAATCAAAGAAAAATTACATCATCTATTTACAAGGAATTTTCAAATTCAAAAGTTTCCGGTGTAAGAAATGTTATGACTGCAATTAATAAATATTTTAAGTGGTTTGCTTTGGGCGTTCTTGTTATTGTATTTATTATTACTTTGATACCTGTGATTATTGCAAAAAAGATTGCAAAGATATTTACAAAGAACCTTAATAAATGTCCTTACTGTGGAAAGGTTTATTTTTCAAAGCAAGGAAAACTTGGTTTATTGGGTTTCTTGAAATTTTGGAAATAGTATATAGATTTGTAAAAAGAAAGGGGCTTGCGTTTGCAAGTTCTTTTTTATAGATTTTGTAGTGTGGGATGTTTATTTTATTTTCAATAAATTGTGGTTTTCGAATTTATAGAACTTATTACATATTTCATTTATTTTTTCATTATGTGTAGCGATTATTAAGGTTTTATTTTTAAAATATTTTAATATGAAATTTACAACTATTTCTTCGGTATGTTTATCCAAATTAGAAGTCGGTTCATCCAAAATATAAATGCTTTTATCCATTAAATAACTTCTTAAAATATTTAATCTTCTTTTTTGTCCGGTAGATAGTTTTAATCCCTTTTCACCGACTATGGTATAAATTCCATCTTCAAACAATAAGATTTCGTTTAATTCTAATTCTTTTAGATAGTTTATGATTTCTTCGTCCGAGATTTGTTTATCTAAACATAGATTGTCCTTTATAGACATATTAAACAATTCGATTTCCTGGCTTACCGTTCCAATATCTAATTTAATACCATTTAAGTTCTTTTTATCAATAAAGACTGTTCCTTTGTAGGAATTGTTGTTTCCCAAAATCAGGTTTATGATAGAGGTTTTACCCTGACCGGATTGCCCTATGATTGAGATTTTATCATTCTTATTGATTATAAATTCATTTACTTTTATTTCCAATTTTGTTTTAGGGTATTTAATTACTATATCAGATAATGTAATTTTATTAAAAGATTCAAGTTTGTTTCTGTTATCTAAATTTTCAAATATAGATTTTAATTTATCTTTAATCGCTTTGAGTTCATACCAACTTATTATTGTTCTGGATAATTCGTTAAATACATAATCCATATCTACCTGTAATGAAATGTAAAAGGTAATTATTCCTATTGTATCAATTCCATTTGATAAATCAATAACCGCACTTACAAGTCCTAAAACGAAGGGGATAAGTATTAAGATATGACGAACTAATTCTTCAAAAGAATAAAACTTCACATATTTTCGGTGTTCGTTATAACATTTTTTCCCTTCCTTGTTTATCTTGCTGGCAAAATAATTATTGTCGTTTAATAATTTAACAGTGCGAATATTGCTTATAAAATCATTATATATTGATGAGTATTCATATTCTTGATTATATAGTGTTTTGACCTGTGAGTTTGCTTTTTTTAATATTTTAATACTTAAAAATACACAAACAACACTTGCGACAAAAGAGCTGATAAACAATATAGTTGATTGATTATACAGAGTATAAAATAAAAAACCGAAAGTCATTATTATACCCATATACTCTGCTAGTAATATATTTTTTACTAATATAGTGATTTTGTTAATTATGTTTTGAAAATATCCGGTTTGATATTTTGAAATAGTGTCAACCGGCAATTTATTTAATTTTTTGTAATATTCCTGATATTGAACATAGCTATGTTCATATAGGTAGTTATCATTATATATTCGTAATAAGTAATATCCTGCGGTACGGAGAGATTTAGAAATTATGAATATACCTACAACGATAACGGCTTTTTTTAGTGTGAATGGTAGGGTTAGAAATAAAGTGAAGCTGAACGGAATGAAATAGTAAATAAAATCCAAAAAGGCTTCTAACAATAAACATATTGTAATTTTTTTCTTATTAAGGCTTTTGAATATAAAATTGATATTGTCGTTATTTTTATCAGAATTGTTTTTGAGAGATTTCTTAGATTTAAAGAACAGCATTTTACAGACCTCAAAAAAATAATTGGTGCGATCGAGAAGACTTGAACTTCCAAGGGTTGCCCCACAGCGACCTCAACACTGCGCGTCTACCAATTTCGCCACGATCGCAAAATCTTAATTATTATATATAATAAAAAATTTTTTTCAACTACTTTTCATTTACTTGAAGTAATATTTTCGACATTGGTGACCAAAATTTATTTTGTAAAGTTTCAAAATCATTTTGGGAAAGGATATGATTTTTTTCAATTTCGTTTGCAAGGTGCATTAAGATGTGAAGTTGTAAAAAGTTTTTATCATTTTTAAATGATCTTGGAAGGTAGTTATAAAAATTCCTTAAATCAAAAAACTTTTTGTTTGCGGAGTATTCGGCAACTCTGTCCCTATGATAATTGAATAGTTTGATTAGGTTGTTAAGTTGTGCGTTTTCAATAACTTTCATAATATATTCCTTTGTCGTTATTACCTTTTATTATATAGAAAAATATCTGTTTGTCAATAGGATAATACTTGTTGTGTATGGATAAAAAATAAGAGCTATGAAGTATAGCTCTTATTTAATTTATGAATTATTATTTGTTACATGGGGAAACCATTTCACTGAATGAAAGTACTCCTAAGAAGTAATCATTTGTGCAAACTTTTTGTCCGCCTATTTTACCACGAGTACCTGTACATGCTGAAAGTGCAAATAATGCTAATGCAATTGTAACTAATTTTTTCATATTTTTCTCCTTTTTTTTATTTTTATAATATAGCTATGTTTAGCTATGTGTCATTTTATAGATAATAGGAATAAAGTCAAATAAAAAAATTTTGTTTTTCTTGTTTGTATATAAGTGAGAAAAAAAGACTTTACAAAAGTTAATAAATGTATATAATATAACATATCTTTATTATGGCCTCGTAGCTCAGCTGGATAGAGCAACAGCCTTCTAAGCTGTGGGTCAGACGTTCGAATCGTCTCGGGGTCACCATTTTATTATTTGATTTTTCTTAAGTTTTTAATGTTATGGTAATGTAAAATGCAAAAAAATCCCCTTGTATAAATTAACATGGGGATTTTTGTTATTGATGTATAATATTATTTTTGCTTTTGATTAATGTTTTCTATGGAAAGAATATTTTTCTTTGCTTTTTCTAACATTATAATTTTTGCGACCAAAGAATCATAGGTTGTAGCAATACGAACTTCTTCCGGAAAAATTCTGTTTTTTCTGTTTTCAAAATCCAATCCGATAAAAGTTGTAGTTGATTTTTGTGTTGCTTTATATTCACTTATTGCATCACCGGTTGCAAAAATATTTTTATTTGAATATTGATTTGTAATATCTTCTACCCATTCAGTTTTCTTTTTTTGAGAACCAAGAATTCCATCAAAGTATGTGTCAATTTTATGATTTTTAAGTGAGGCTTCAATCATATCATTTTCCATACCTGTAAGAATGTATTGTTTTACACCTAAAAGATGAAGGAGTTCGTGAAATTCACCGGCTTTGTTATACATTTTTCTGTTCATATAATTAGGGCGAATATAATCGTTAAGGTTTTCTGTAATTTCTTGACCTTTTTCCAAAGAAATTTCACGACCATAAACTGTTTTTAAAATGTCAACGAAAATCATATTCATAGGAAGTCCATGGGCTCCACGATGAATTGCATTTACAGTTGCATCTTGAACTATTTCACCATTTTTATCAGTTTTTCCAATTTGACTGCGACAAAATTCTCCTAAAAGTTCATCTTTTACTTGATTTGTATCACAAATTGAGCCATCGTGATCGGCAAGAACAATTTTATCACTGAAAAAGTTTTCAAAATTTTTAAAGTTTATATCTGTCATATTGAAAATTTTTTGAAGTTCTTTTATTCTGTTTACTTGTTTCATTGTTTATATCCTTTTGTTAAATATAATTATTTTTGTTTTGAATTTTCAATCAAAGTATTTACAACATTTTGAGACTTAACTTCTTTATCGAAATCTTTTTTCCAATCAGCAAAAAGTTTGTTATATTTTTCTGTTGTTGCAAGGTTATTAATTGCAATCATCATTATAACTTTCTTTGCAATGGAATCAACGCTCCAATCAATACCATTTAAATCCAAAGTGTAATTTGCTTTTGAATAAATGAAATCAATACGTTTAAGAGTTCCCATGTGGCGAGCAAGCCAACCTTCTTCCAAAGTTTTACCTTCTTCAACAGCTTTCTTTGCATCCTTTACATATCCGGAACGACGTGCCCAGTTTTCATATCCTTTTTCACCAGTAATAGGGTTAACTGCTTCCGCATCAAAACCTTTTAAATGTTTAATAGAAATATTAATGTCATTGTTAAGAAAAACTGTTTGAACTTTGTTATCTTTAAGTTTATCAAAAACTTCTTTGTATCCGATATCGTATGAACCAAAACCACCGAAATCGAGAACACTTTTTTCCTTAATATCAAATTGATTCATAAGGAGTTCTTTTTCATATTTTCTCCATTCAAGTTCACCTTCGTTATTAATAATATCTTTTGGCATAATACCTTTATTTTCAAAAGTTTTTTGTTTTAAAGTAGCATCAACACCAATAACTTCACGACTAAGCATTTCACCAATTTTTTTACTTACAGTTGTTTTTCCGGTTCCCGGTACACCCAAAACACCAAAGGTTGGAAGTTCATTGTTAAGTTCATTTAAAAGAGATACATTTTTCATTTTTATTTCCTTTTTTTATATTTTATAATTCATTTTTGAATTATTTAGTTAAACATTAAACGAAATTATTTTAAATGTCAATATATATTTTATAAAAAATATTATTTTTGTTTATTTAAAGTTAAAAGTAAATTTATATCTGTCTGCTTACCGGCAACAGAATGAATAAGATAATTAGCATATCCATCTTCGTTTGTATAAATTTCATTGAGAGCTTTAAAGTCAACTTTGCCATTTTTTTGAACTTTATTTCCTGTAATACCGGTTCCGACGGTAAGAATAGTTTTAATTCCTGCTTTGTGACCGCCACAAATATCTGTTCTTACTGTATCACCAATTATTGCAATGCGATTTTTATTTATAGCGATATTGTTTTCTTTCAGTTTATCAAATATGTAATCAAATACAATTTTATGAGGTTTTCCAACTTCAACTACTTCGCCACCCATATCTTTGTAATCTTTTACAAGTGCGCCTTGGCACAAGCCATATTTTGTTGTTTTGTTTTCAATATCATCTTTGAATGAACCAATATCCGGATTTGCATTAAAACCGGGAAGTCCAAGTTTTAATACCCTCTTTAAATCTTCTTTGAAAATATCAGATGTGGTTATTGAATATTTTTTATTGCTTCCGTCTTCTTTCATTTTTGAAAGAAAGAATTTATCTTTGTTTATTGTCTTTGTTTGCTCCTCTGTCAGTTGAGGGAGACCAAAGTAAAAGAAATCGGCATCATTAATATTGTTGACCTCTTTATATATAGTATTTTCAAATAAAGATTTATTTTTCATACCAATAGTGTAGTAATTTACATGTTTTGTATTATTTTTAAATTTTAATGATGAATTTAGAAGAAAATTTCTTGCAACCTCACCAGAAGTAATTGCCATATCATAATGGATACCTTTAACAAGTCCTTTTTGGGCATAACTTTTTTCCCATTCGGAAGAAAGTTGAGTTCCGTTTGAAAGAATATAAATTATTTTACCTTCTTTTTTAAGGTTTTCCATAATTTCAGGAACATTTTTGTATATTTCCTTACCGCTCCAAATAACACCGTAAACATCAAATATTAGAATATCGAATTTATCTTTTATATCTATAATGCTGTTAAATACTGTATTTGTTATATTCATTTCAATTCCTTTGGTATTAGCGATTCGTTTTTTTTATTCCTTCTTTTATACAAAATTAAACGAATTTATATCAAGTTTAAACATAAAAAAAAAATAGTCAATAAAATTTCTTTAATTTCAGAGAAAAATTTAATTATTTTTGTTTAATTGTATTCAACCTATTGATTTTACATTATTTCATAAAAATAGAATAAAAATTCTATAATTGACAAAGTTTTATAATAATATATAATAGCATTTATAACTTAACCAACAAATAAAAGGAAAATAAAATGAGTAAAATTGTTATCAAAAATATTATGTGGGATGTTGACGGCGTTCTTGCAAACCTTGACCACGCATATTTCAGACTTTTGAAGGGACATCCAAATTACAAGGATAAATATAAGGATTTGGTTTGGGAAGATTTGCCAAAGGCTTTGCCTATTGCCCCTAAATTCGGCTCACTTGAACTTACACAACATCCAACAATGGGAAAGGAATTAAATGAAGATTTTTGCCACAATTCCGGTGAAATTTATTTTGACCGTCCATTGTATCCAAATGTTGTTGAAACCTTAAAAGCATTGAACGAAAAGGGATATATGCAACTTACTATGTCATCTGGATTTAATGCGGAAATAAAAAGAAAGATGATTGCGGATACTCTTGGTAAGGAACTTTCATTTGTTAATATAGAAGTTGTTGAACATCAAAAATCTACAAAAGATGCTTCCCATGGTAAAGCTATGGTTGGTGAAAAAGAACAACGCATTATCGAATGTTTGGCAAAATATAATTTGAAGCCGGAAGAAACTGTGCTTGTTGATGACAGAATATTTAACTGTGAAACAGCACTTAAAGTAGGTATGCATACCGTTCGTTGTCGTCCTGGATTCACTACTGATACACCAGATGAAATAAAAGCAAAGTTTGATGCAGAAGTAAAAAATGTAGTTGAATTTAAAAAATGGCTTGAAGAAAACACAACACAAGACTAAGTTTTAAATATTAATAGTAGAAATGAAGGATAAAAAAATGAATAAAGTTATTACAATGATACCTGTCAGAATGGCAGCAACTCGTCTTCCTAATAAACCACTTTTGGATATTAACGGCAAAACACTTATTCAACGTGTTTATGAAAATGTAAAGGCGGTTGTTCCTGGGGATATTGTTATTGCTGCTGGGGATCAGGCTATTATTGATGAATGTGAAAAATTTGGTGCAAAGGCGGTTCTTACCGACCCATCTCTTCCAAGTGGAACTGACAGAATTGCTGCTGCGTTAAAAGAAATTGATCCGGACGGTTCAAAATATGATATAGTTGTTAATTTCCAAGGTGATAATATCAACGTTGACCCTCGCGTTAATTTGCCACTTATTGAAATGGTGGAAAGAACCGGTTGTGATATTGCTACCTGTGGTATGGTTTTCAAAACAGAAGAAGCTATCAACAATCCAAACAATGTAAAAATTGTTATGGGTATAAAAGACGGTGAAAAGGAAGCTCGTTGTTTGTATTTTACTCGTGCGGCGGCTCCTTATATCAGAAATCCTGAAAAATCAAAATCACACAATTTCTATCATCATATAGGTATTTATGTGTATAAGGCAGAATCCCTTAAAAAAATGGTTTCACTTCCTGTTGGTGTATTGGAAGACAGGGAGGCATTGGAACAACTTCGTGCATTGGAGGCGGGTATGGAAATCCGTGCGCAAGTAATAGATTCAATGAAGCTTATTGAGGAGGCTCCTGCTGATATAAATACACAGGAAGAATACACAGAATCCTTAAAATGGATTAAATAAATCTTACCCCCTTTTTATAAGGGGTAATTTTTTAAAGGAAATAAAATGCAAATATATAATTCTATTTCAGATATATATAAAGATTTTGATGCGTTTGTTTTTGATGCAAATGGTGTTTTGTGGGGTGGTAAAGATTGGTTTGACGGTGCGCTTGATACTCTTCAAAAACTTATAAGCGAAGGAAAAATCGTTTATATATTTTCAAATTCCACTTTTCGTGCAGATTTCACAATTTCCCAATATGAAAAGTATAATCTTAAAAAAGATATTCACTATACAAAGATAATTACAAATGGAGAAATAGTTCACGAATTTTTGAAAAACAAGCTTTTGAAATTTGCTTCAAATCCTGCACCTTTGAAATATTACAATTTATTTTATCCGAACAAGGCTTTGTTTGAAAATACTCCTTATGAAAAAGTTTCTGATATGAATGATGCCGACTTTATATATATCGGTATTCCGCGTATTCATTCCTCACAAACCGATATTATCAACAAATACTCCTCTATGCTAAATAATTTTGGCGGGGATACAAAAACTTTCTTTGATAAGGAAGGTGATGTTTGGTATGATTGTTTGGAAATAACTCCTTTTAATGAAATGTTGAAAAGGGTAAAAGCTCTTAAACTTCCTGTATTAAACATAAATCCTGATTTCACAGCAAAGGAAAATGGTGCGTTTGTGATAAGACAAGGAAGTATTGCAAACGAGTTTTTAAAATCAGGAATAGAGGTTGTGCAATTTGGGAAGCCTTTGAAAATAACATTTGAAAATGCACTTAAAGATTTGTCTTTTATATCAAAAGACAGGATACTTATGATTGGGGATTCCATTCCGAATGATATAATCGGGGCGAATAATTACGGAATAAAATCTGCCTTGGTCTGTCATACGGGATTAACTGCAAATGAGGTTTTAAACGGTAAGGAAGTTGATATTTGCAAACTGATAGATTTAATAAAGCAACATAATGCAACGGTTGATTTTGTAATAAAAAAAGTTGCTGGGTAAGTTTCTTTTGATGACTTAATCTGACATATAAAAAAAGCCCCTCAAATAAGAGGGGTACTTTTTACAGAACAGACACTGGATTATCTTTTCTTTAAAATCTCCTTTACCGCTTGAACTTGTGCGACATGAGGTTTAAACATACATGTTTTACAAGGTGTTGGAATATTATCTTTGTTAAATTCATCTGTTAAAGACTTTATCATAGGAAGACCCCTTGCATAAATATCCCAAATTTTTTCATCATTGATATTTCCGAAAATATACGGTCTGTGTGCATCTGTTAATGCACCGGTAAAGTTTGTGCAAAGAGAGACATCGCCGTTTGCATCAATGCCAAGGAAATGTCCGATTTGTGGACATGGCTCTGTTCTTATACCTTGCTCACCGGTTTTTGTTGCTTCGGCACGATTGCAACCAAGTTTTGTTAAATTTTTTGCATATATTACAAATTGTTTATCATCACCGTAATCGCTGATTTGCCATTCGTAATAGTATCCATCCATAATTTTTGTTTTACTATAATCAAGATTTACACCAAGCTTTTTTACATAAGCATCACGACCGGCTTCGGCAAAATCACGACCAAATTCAATTCTGTCTTTTTCATTTCTTGGATATATTTGGATATTCATACCTGTTAAACCTGCATCAACAAGTTTATCCAATTTTTCACGAGTAAGAAGTGAACCGTTAGTATTGAAACCAATTTTTTTGCAATTTGGAAGGTTATCTTTTATATATTTTATGCGATTGCAAAGGTCGTTAATATCTATAAGCAATGCTTCATTATAACGAATAAGAGACATATTTCCGGAATAGTTAGCCTCATTTAATTCACCAATAAATTTTTCAAATGTAGCCCATGGCATTATATAATCATTTTTTGAATCTTTTTTATTACCCTTTGGGCACCACTTGCAAATACCACTTCCTGCAAAATTGCAATTATTATTAAAGGCAATATCAATATTTGCGTTTACATTATTTGAAAAAATATCTTTGTTGGTTCCTTCGAAAATAAGTCCGCTGATATTTGCGTATCCGTCAGAAATGTTTGTTTTTTTTACAATATTCATTTTTTTTCCTTATAATATATTATAATTCTAACTTTTTTAGAATTTTCAATATTATATTAACAAAAAAAAACAATTGTCAATATATTTTTTTTGATAAACTCTTTTTATAAGAAAATTACAGTTTGTATTGTATTTGTTACATATATTTAAATTGAAATATTTGGTAATAAATCTTGTTTTTAAAGTGTTTGAATAATTGTTAATTGTAATATATAATTTTTCCTATATATAAAGGAAAGATGTTAAATGGAAAATAAAATTAAACATGGAAAAGATTTCATACTTGGTAAATCTGCTATTATAAAAAAGCCTGAGTTAATAGAAGTTGGGGATAATGTTCGTATTGCTGAATTTTGTTATGTTTCAAGTGCGTGTAAAATTGGTTCTAATTGCGAGATAGCATTTGGAGTTTCTATTGCAGGAGGTGGTGGAAAGTATACTTTCACTATGGGTGATTATTCTTCACTTGCCGCGGGAGTGAGAATGTGGCTTGCAAGTAATGATTATGTTAATGATTTGGTTGCTCATAATGTGCCTTTTGTAAAGGAAATTGAGGGTAATGTGACTATGGATAAATATACCGGTATTGGAAGCAATTCTGTTGTGATGCCTAATAATCATATACCGGAGGGTGTAAGTATCGGTGCATTAAGTTTTGTTCCGTCAAATTTTCCTTTTAAACCTTGGACTGTGTATGCGGGAAGTCCGATAAAAGAAGTAAAACCAAGAAACAAGGAAAATATTTTAAAAATTTTAAAATTATTAGGAGAAGAATAAGGTGTGTGGTATTGTTGGTTATGTCGGTGAAAAAAAATGCACCGATATTTTACTTTCCGGACTTAAAAGTCTTGAATACAGAGGTTATGATTCCGCGGGTATTGCGATTATTGATGAAGACACAGTAAAGATATTTAAAAGTGTTGGAAAAATTCAAAATCTTTTTGATAAAGTTGAAAATGAAAAATCAAATATTAAGAATCCTGTTGTGGGTATAGGACATATTAGATGGGCGACCCACGGAAAGCCAACCTTGTTTAATGCTCATCCTCATACTTGTAATTGCGGAAATCTTGCAATAGTTCATAATGGTATTATTGAAAATTACAAGGAGTTAAGGGAAGAGTTGACCTTAAAAGGGGCGATTTTCAAATCGGAAACCGATACGGAAACGGTGGCTCATTTAATTGCGTATGAATATGAAAGTTCAAAGGATTTATTAATTGCTGTTCAAAATGCAACAAAGAAATTAAAGGGTGCGTATTCTCTTTGTATAATGCACAGGGATAATCCTGATGAAATAATTGCAACAAAGTGTTTTGCTCCTCTTTTAATTGGGGTTGGTGAAAATGAAAATATGGTAGGAAGTGATGTTCCCGCGATAATTGGAATTACAAATAAAATTATATATCTTGATGATATGGATATTGCAGTTGTGAAAAAGGATGGTGTTGTTGTTCGTAATTATAATGGTGATGTTGTTAATAAGAAAGTTGTAGAGCTTTCTATTAAAGAAGACAGTCTTAATAAAATGGGGTATAAGCATTTTATGATAAAGGAAATTTTTGAACAACCTGATATTATAAGAAATGCCCTTAATGGAAGATTAAAAGATGTACATTCAAATATTGTTTTTCCGGAGATTGACAGTCTTCAATCTGATAAAAAAATTGATAATATAAAGATTGTTGCGTGTGGAACTTCGCTTCATGCGGGAATAATTGCAAAGTATATAATTGAAGATTTAACCGGTGTTACGATTGAAGTTGAAAGTTCCAGTGAATATATTTACAGGAATAATACTACAAATTCTTCATCCTTGGTAATTGGAATTTCTCAATCCGGTGAAACGGCGGATACTATTACTGCTATGCGACTTGCAAAGGATAAGGGTGCAAAGATTTTAATTATAACGAACAGACCAGACAGTTCTATTTGTAAGTTTGCGGATAGTGTGATACCGGTGAATGCCGGAATTGAGGTAAGTGTTGCTGCGACAAAATCTTATACTGCACAATTGATAGTTTTATATTTGTTTGCAATTTATCTTTGTGAAGTTCAGAAAAAGCATACAGCTGTATTGAGGGAGATAAAGCAGGAGCTTTTGACAATACCTTCAAAGATAGAGCATATCCTTAATAACAAAAGTGAAATTGAGGGTATGGCAAAGAGTTTGAGTCATTACAAGGATTTTATTTATATTGCAAGGGGAACAAATCTTGCAACTGCACAAGAAGGAGCCTTGAAATTAAAGGAAATAAGTTATATAAATGCGACGGCATATCCCGCTGGGGAGTTAAAGCATGGACCTATTGCAATGTTGGATGAAAATATGCCGGTACTCGCAATACTTATCCCTAATCATATTACTTTTGATAAGATGATTTCCAATTGTGAGGAGGCAAAGGCAAGGAATGCAAAACTTATTGCATTGACTTCATCAAATGATGAACGGTTGGAAAAGTTGTTTGATTATATAATAAGAGTGCCAGAAGTAAGTGAGATTTTATCGCCACTTATTACCTATGTTCCGTTGCAACTTCTTGCATATTATATTGCGAATTATTTGGGTAAGGATGTAGATCAGCCAAGGAATCTTGCAAAATCGGTGACAGTTGAGTAAAATTTATCTAAAAAGAATCAAAAAAAGAATCGATTCGTGATAATCCTGTAATTTTTACAGGATTTTTATTTGTTGTAAAATCAATATGTTATAAATTGTTATTAACTTTTTGATAAAAAGATGTTGACAATTTGAAATGAATTTATTATAAATGATAATAACAAAGTGATATAAACGCTTTAATATAAACTAAAACTAAAAAAACTGAAAGGAAATTAAAATGAGAATGAAAAATGTTGATTTAACGGGATGGACTGATTTTGATAAATATATTTATCTTGATAGTGATTTTGAAAATCGGGTAATTATGAATCCAAAATATCTTGAAGCAAAACAGGGTGGAGTTTTTTATCTTAAAATATTTAAAGATACTTTTTTTGAAAAGTTTAATATTTCAGATACAGCAAAACTTTCTTATCCCATAATGAATGTTAGAAATATTGATTTTGATTTATGTATTATAAAGGAGAAAGCAAAGAATCTTGATTTATCTTCTAAATTAAAAGAAAACGATTATGTGGTGAAGCATATATGTATGCCATATAAGGGAACTTCTGTGGATATAAAACCATTTTTGTTCACAAATGGTGAAATAATATTGGATTGTGTTAATGCTGGAAACAAGTCTGAAATTACATGTAAGGTTTTAGGAAATAAAGAACCAGAACATATAAAAATAGATATTGATATTGAGAAGAAAAATGTTTTCTTATATAGAAAAGGTTGGTTTCGTTTCTCTTATGCTGATAAGAAATATTCTTATGTAAATCCAAAATATAAAGAAATTCTTATGAAACAAATTGAACAAACTAGATAAAATTGTAATTAAATGAAATTTAAAAACTAAAAAAACTGAAAGGAAATTAAAATGACAAATGTAAATGAAAAATTATTAAATGAAATAAAAGAACAAAATCAACAAATATTGGTATTGTTGCAACTTTTGGTTGCTTCCAATAAAGAAATAAAAATGAGCTATGGTAAAATACAGAGTCAATATAATGAAAAACGTAATTTTAGTAATGGTTATGTTTCTATGTATGGAGATGAAGTTGTTTTACCGGAAAAATTTGATAAAACATACGAAGAATATTATAAGGATAGAATTAAGGATATTTATGAAACTGAAACTATCCCTATGGATATGATAAAAGAACTTTTGAAAACAAAGCAAAAATAAGTGTTATAAATGTTTAAGGTTAATACAAAAACGTCTGATTATATGAGTATTGTGCTTACTCATGAATGTAATAAACAATGTCCGTATTGTATTGATAAATACAGAGGCTGTCATGAGTATATAACTTTGGATAGTATTAAAAAGGCAATTACATTTGCGAAAAGTCATAATATAAAAGACATACTTCTTGTGGGTGGAGAGCCTACTCTTCATCCGCAAGTGGTAGAAATTGCAAAGATGATAAAAGAAGCTGGATTTAATACTATACTTACAACCAATTATACAAGACCAGAGGTTGTAAAGAAGCTTGATAAATACATAAACAGCTTTAATATATCATTTTATAATCAGAAGGAACTTCCAAAGCAAAGGGATTTTAAGGCTGATTTGACCTTGTCAACTTTGCTTTACAAAGGAGGTATTGACAGCAAGGAAAAGCTTGATGCTTTTATTGAAAAATACAAAGATGATTTTATTTTAAAATTTTCAACACTGACCGTTTGCAATGATTGGACAGCAAAGCATCAGAATGTTGATTTTCTTGATAATCTTGATGCAAAAAAGATAGTTCTATTTAATGAAATTGAAGGCTTGATTTATAAGGGCTTTGTTATAAAAAGGTATGACAGGATTATAAACCTTAATGTAGAACAATCTTTTAAGTGTCATGTTGATGGGACTATATCGGATGGTTGGGAAAGGGTGAATGTGCCAGCTCGTCCTTTGGTATTAAACAGTGTTCTTCAAAAACAAAGATAGGAGTTGCTTTTTTATATTTTTGTTATTATCATAAAAGGTAAAAGAGAGGTGAATATGGAAAATTTTAAATCGGAAAAAGAGTTTTTAGAAAGTTATAATCCGGAGGATTATGAAAGGTTATCTTTGGGTGCGGATATGGTAATTTTTTCCATATCAAATGAGGATTCAAAAAATTATAGGAAACTTAATAACAAATATTTTTCTGTGTTGCTTGTTAAACGGTTGGATTTTCCGTATAAGGGTATGTGGAACTTGCCGGGCGGATTTGTGAATATTGATGAAAATATTGATGATGCGGCGGACAGGATTTTGAAAAAATCAAGCGGGCTTTCCAATATTTATAAGGAGCAACTTTACACCTTTGGTGATGTGAAGCGTGACCCTCGTATGAGGATTGTGACGGTGTCTCATATTTCCCTTATCAACAAAGATGAGATAAAACAGGACCTTAACGAGAATGCATTTTGGTTTAATATTGATTATGAGGAAAAGGGCGATACTTTTGTATGTCGTCTTTCATCCGTGGTGGAAAATATTGAATTTGAGGCAAAGAAAATTGGAGATACCTATCAGATAGTAAAAAATGATAAGATTGCCTTTGACCACGCACTTATTATTTTAACTGGAATTTTAAGGTTGAGGAATAAGATTGAATATACCGATGTTGTGTTTAATTTGCTTCCTGAATATTTTACTTTGACGGAGCTTCAAACTATATATGAGCTTATTTTAGGTAAAAAGTTGCTTGCGCCGGCGTTTAGGCGGACTATTAAGGATAAGGTTGAAAAGACATCCAAAATCCAAGGTGGAGCAGGGCATAGACCTTCTGTTTTATTTAGGCGTAAGAAAAAGTAGATTTTTGTTTGAGGTAATAAAAAATCCCTTTAAAGGTAGTCAACCTTACAAAGAGTTATTATAACTTTCCAACAATGTATGAATATATAATATCACGATTCGCAAACTTTTGCAAGTGGGAAGTTTAAATATGTAAAAATTATTTGATTTTTTGTTTTATTTTGTTTAAACTTATATCCGATATGATAATAAAAAGAGGCCCTATTATGAATACAGTTGAAAAAAATAAGTATTATACCGTTGAAGAAATGATTGGATTTATAAAAAATATTCCTTCCTCATCTTTTTTTGATATACATACAAAACTTTCTAATGATCAGCTTTTAAATGATATGAATAAGATATATCCTGATACAATGGTAAGAAAATTAGAAAATTTTCCTGATGATGAACAACGCAAATTTTTAAGTGATTTTATTAATTTATTTGAAGGGGATACTAAATATTATATTTTAAATAGATTGCTTTTTATATATGATACAGATGTTAATTTATATAGGCGTGAGATATATCTAGAGAAACGTTATAGAACAACTATTACAGATATCAAAGAAAAAACAAGAATATTGAGTAGAACTTTCAACGAATTAAAACATATAGAAAATCCCAGCAAAATTTTTAATTATTTTCTTCATAATGAACTTCCGACAACTCCTCATCCTCGCTCGCCTCATGATTTATTTCAAATATTATTAAATGTGGATATTTTATTATTTAATGTAGGTAGGTATACCAGTGATGAAATACTGGATGGACACTATAAGACAAAAGATGGTAAATTTTCCTTAGGTAAATATGAAAGAATTATATTTGGCGGTTTAGATAAAAATATAAAATAAAGAATGCAAGAAGTATCTACCGAACGCTATTATAAAATCAAAGATTACCATCAATTTGAACCTATAAAAGATAATCAACGATAATCAAAGATAATTATAGTTATTAAAAAGCCCCTCTCTTGAAGGGGCTCTTTTTTATTTAAGGAAACTATTAGTTTGAAGAAATTGGAGTGGGTAAAGGGGCTCGAACCCTCGACCTCAACCTTGGCAAGGTTGCGCTCTAGCCAACTGAGCTACACCCACATATTAACAATAGATAGATTATACAGATTCTTTTTATTAAATGCAAGTATTTTTTTTCTAGAACATATATTTTATTTTTATACCGAATTCATTTATATTTATATCACCAGATTCTACATTGCGTTTTATTTCAGAATCTTCTATACTTTCATTCTCTTCATAGATACACCAATTATCCCCATCTGAATAAAAACCATCTGTACATCCTGATTGCGAACCTGATTGTGGATTTTCATAAAAGTAAATCTCTTGTGTGTAATATGATGTAAGAACCGTGCCGGATGTTTGAACTTTTCCAAGCATTGTTCTTTTATAAAAGAAATCAATTTCCATATTATTTTCAAGTGCAACTGTAAAACCGGCTTCTAAACCATAACCAAATGTTCTGTTATTTTTTCCTATGTATGTTATTTCACCGTCATAGTAGTCAATTTGTGTACAAAAGTCACTTGAAGTAGTTCCACTACAATCAATATTTGGTTCTATTGTAGGGGCACCATTATCATCCAGATTGTCGAAATCCTCTTCATACATTATATCACCAGAGGAAAAACCGTCAGGATCTTCTATAATATAGTTATCAATGTTGTTCATTGCGAAACCTATTTGAACACCAATGTATGGTTTTAACATTCCGCCAAGAAGCGAACCAAACATATGGTCAAGTTTNTATTGAAAACCTAGACCAAAAAAGTCAGATGATATTTTTCCGCCACTTGTTACTTCGTAATCATCGTTTTTTTCTTTTATTATGCCACAAATATAAACATCGTCTTCATAGCAGGCATCATTCTCTTCATCTTCATATTCATAAATATTTTGAATATAGTTACCATATTTTAAACCTGTGTATTTTGTATACATAAGTTCTAAATTCAAGTCAGATGACATATGTCTACCAAAACCAAAAGATATACCGGTTGGATCTCCCATATCATCGTGTGCGGTGCTTCCGATACCGTTAAAGAATGANCTTGATGCATTTTCGGCATTTACACCCTTTGTTGTTTTACCGGTTGAAAATGATCCAAATAAATATAATCCACCGTCTGCAAAAAGTCCGTCTTGATTTTTTGGTTGGTTATAAAAATACATACTTTTATTTTTCCCATATAAAGGTATTTCATTTANACGTTGCATAGGTTCAGCATATACAGAATTTATTACAGGGGCAGTTTGTTGTCTTGTCGGAATAATTTGTTGTGATTGACCTATGTATTGTTGACTTCCGACCTTTTGCATTGCAACAGGTTGAGCAATTTGGGCAAATGCAGGNGTGACTGCGAATCCAAGGATTNCAGTTAATAAATATGATATGTGTAAATAAGTTTTGTTCATATTTTTTCCCCTTAGAATATTAATCTAAGTTTAACTCCTATTTCATTGTTTTCAAGTGTTCCTTTTTCACCGGCATCATAAATTATTTGTTCTGTTGTGTATTCATCAGTTACACACCAGCCACTTGCTTCATCGTAATAGAAACCAGCATTTATTGCCTCTGTTGTGCAGTAATCTTCAATACCGCTATATNNTCCTGAACCTTGATTTTTTGTTTCTGTTGCATCAAGAATATCGACAGTGNNATAACTTGAGAAAACCTCATTACTTGATTTTATTTTTCCTAAATTATTATGTTTGAAGTAAACATCAAGTATAGTTTTTGAATCTAAATCAAAAGAAAGTCCNGCTTCTAAATTCCAGCTGATATTATTTGTTGTTGCGCCGTAGTGACTTATTACACCATCATAATCNTAGTAACCCCACNTTTCTANACAATNAGNNTNTGATTCANANTCTTGCAGCTGTGCAAGGGNTNNTGTNNTCAGANTTATAANANGGTTCACCNTCACCNGTAANAGGAGCTTCACCATTTCCAATGGAATCGTATACTGTATAATCATCAACAGTGTTGAAGGTAATACCTATACCACCACCAATATATGGAGTGATAAGTCCATCAAATAATTTACCACCGAAAAGTTCTTCGATTGGAAAATATACATTTAAACCGAATGTATTTGAAGTTATTTTTCCACCTTCTACCGGTAAATCCTTTGAACAATCGTAATAGAAGTTGCCATCTTCATCAAATTCGGATGGACACCATTGGTTTTCTGCGGTTGCATAGTCACCATAGCTTAGTCCTGAAATATTAGAGTATGATATTTCGACNTTTTGTTTTCGGTTTGCCATAACACCGAATCCGATAGAGAAATTTTTTCCGTCGCCAGGGGAGTGTTTTATATTATTTAATGGGAAATTATAGTATAAATCAAATTGATTTATTGCTGTTGTNTTTCCAGACATACCGCTTTCATCATCAAAAGATGCTACACCGTAGTTTAATGCAAGATAATATTCCACNCCAAAATCGTTGGAGTTATTTGCNAGTTGTTGGACGGTTTTATTACCATAGTTATTGTATGCAGTTTTAACAATTTTTGGTTGGTTTAATGTGTAGCGGTTCGGAGTTTTGTAACCATTAACTTCATCATANAAATTTTCACTTATAACNGGATCTCTGTTATAATTTACAACAGGCATATTTCTGTAATTGGTTGGTGCAACAGGGTATCTTGCCTGTTGTTGGTAGACACCTGTTTGTGGAGGGAGTTTCATTTGTTGTGTAGGTATATTAGGGTTATAAACGCCAACCTGAGGAGGTAATTGCATTTGTTGAGTTTTAATATTTGGATTGTAAACGCCTACTTGGGAAGGTAAAGCCATATTTGTATTTTGGGAATATGCAACATTCCCCACAAATATTGTGGCTATGATTGATAGACCTATATTTTTCAATTTCTTTACCTTCATCTCCTCTCCTAGGAAAATATACTACAAGTATATAGGAGTTGTATTTAAAAGTCTAGTAATTTTTGCATTTTAAGATTTTAGGGATAAAAAATCTTTTTTTAGGATTTGAGGTATGTTTTTGGAGATGTTTTCTATNCAGAAATTTATTGTTTTTGTATCTTCCGGTGAAAATTTTGAAAGAACATAGCTTGCGACATCTTGATTTGGATTTATATCCCGAGGATGAGAAATACCGATTCTTATTCTGTGGTAGTTATTNCCTATTTTCGAATCTATGCTTTTAAGTCCGTTGTGACCGCCCGTGCCACCGCCTTGTTTTGTTTTTATTGTGCCGGTTTTTAAATCTAAATCATCGTGTATTACTATTATATCNTCGGGTTTTATTTTATATAGGGTTGTTAGAGCTTGGACTGCTTCGCCGGATAGGTTCATATAGGTTGTCGGTTTTGCAAGTATTACATCNGTGTCGTTTATTTTTGATTTTGTAAAAAGATATTTATTNTTTTCTTTCCATTCTGGNAAATTATAATTATTTGCAATTTTATCAATTGTTGAAAAGCCAACATTGTGTTTTGTGTTTTTGTATTCTTCACCTATGTTGCCGAGTCCTACTATTAATATCATTTTAATGCTATGTCCTTTTGATTTTGTAGTGTGATACCTTTTTCAAAATATTCATTATTTAATGTTTNTATTCGTTCCTTATAATCATCTGGTATTTTTTTATAAATGTCATCAACTATGTTATCAAGGTTTAATTTCGGAAGATTACCCATAGAGTTGAATTTTTCCAANATATTTTTTGTCGTTGANGCATTTNTGGTATATTCTTTTTNTGTGTTTAGATATATTGCTTTTTCTATGTATGTTTTCATTGCGTAAGAAACTATGTTTGATATAGCAGTAAGTGATGAATTTACCCTTTCTTCCGTATCTGTTTCATAATATTTGTCGCAGGCAACGTATGCCTTTACTGTGGCATCAAGTTCNGAAAACAAGTATAGGCAGATTGCTTCCTTTGGTGGAAGTNTTGATATGTCGTCCATTATGTTTAGTTTGTTTTGAAGCATATGGATAGATTCGTGCATTACGCTTTCTTTTATAGATTGTTTTTCGTATGTACTTTTTGCAGATTTTATTTTTTCGCCATTTATATATATTGTGTTGTCGTAGTAAAGATTAGAGCCATTTGTTTTTACAATTTTTATTTGAGTATTGTTTTTTGCAAGTTCACTTATTATATATTCGCTGTATTTATTTTGAAGTTGAAGTTCGTCAAGCATTGATTTAAGTTTGTTTGCTTCCTCTATATATTCTTCTGTNCAAGTGATATTTAATTCCGGAGANATTGTGTCNTCTATTGTTTCCGGTTGNNNNGAGTTTATATTTTCAGCAATAAGAGGAGTGTTNTTTGCAATAAGTGAGGATAGAATTATTGCCTGAATAATCTTGTTTTTTTTAAGTTTTTGATTCGCNATTTTAAAAATATCTTTTTTTTGTTTNGTCATAAAAAATACTCCTCAATTTGAAGAGTATTGTATCATAAAATAAGTTTGTTTTCTATATATTTTTAAGGCGTCGTAAACTTTCTTCCTTTCCTATTATCACCATTGCTTCGAAAAGTGGGGGTGATACGGTTGAAAATGTAATTGCAACGCGAACTGGTGCGACAATATCGCCCATTTTCATTTCAAAACTTTCGGCTTTTTGNTTGAAATAATCGTTTAATCCGTCGCGANTCCANTCTATATTTTTTGTTTCAAAGTCGGATATTATTTCTTTGATTTTATTTTTATCNGAGTTGAGTGTTTTTAGTGATTTTTCATCAAATGATGGAGTAAAATTCGAATCCTTATCAATAATGTAAATTATTCCCATATTTGCCATTTCAACAAGAGTTTTTGCACGTTCCTTCATATCCGGAATGCCGGNAAGGAGTAAATCTTTTTCCCTTTGGNTAAGAGAGTGATTGATTTTTTCCTCTATAAACGGAATTAACATTTTCAAAAGTTCTTTATCATCAGTATTCCTTATATAAAGAGCNTTAAGTGCGGTTAGTTTTGTATGGTCGAATTTTGCAGGTGATTTTAGTATGTCGTGAACATCAAACCANTTGATTGCGTCTTCTATGCTTATTATTTCATCATCACCATGGGACCAGCCGAGTTTTAANAGGTAGTTAAATAATGCCTTTGGTAAATATCCTGATTTTCTGTAATCTTCGGTTGTAGTTGCNCCGTGGCGTTTTGACATTTTAGAGCCGTCGGGACCCAAAATCAAAGGAACATGTCCGTATGTTGGAAGATCCCAGCCCATAGCNTTTATAATTTGCATTTGTTTGAATGTATTGTTTATGTGGTCTGCACCGCGGATTATATGATTTATTCCCATATCGTGGTCNTCAACAACAACAGAAANGTTATAGGTTGGAGTCCCGTCGGAACGGACAAGAATCAAATCTTCTATGGTATCGTTTTCAACTTTTATTTCGCCTTGGACTATATCATTAAGGATTGATGTGCCGNTTTTTGGCATTTTAAGTCGGATAACTGGCTTTACACCCTCGGGTACAGGTTTTGTACCATCGCGATATGGACTTTGGATAGGTTTGCCGGTTTTTCTTGCCTCTGTTCGTAGCGTTTCAAGTTCTTCCGGTGTTAGGTAGCAATAGTAGGCTGACCCATTTTTAAGAAGTTCATTTGCAACCTCTGTATGACGAGGGGAGCGTTCGTATTGGGAGCTTACAAGTTCGTCCCATTCTAAGCCCAGCCATTTTAATTCATTATATATAATATCGACGGCCTCTGGAAAATAGCGGTCCGGACTTCTGTCAGTATCTTCTATCCTTAAACAGAATTTACCGTCGGTATGTTTTGCGTAAAGCCAGTTGAAAAGGGCTGTTCTTGCGGTTCCAATGTGCATAAAGCCGGTTGGAGATGGGGCTAATCTTGTTTTTATCATTTAATTCCTCTTTTTTATTTTCATTAAATATATTATAGTTTGAAAAAAAAATCAATTATTATAAAAAATTGTTTGTTTATTGTTAAAAAATATGTTATTATTTATTATATATTAAGATTAAAGGAGAAATTATGAAAAAAGTTTTATTTACAGGTGCGATGATTTTGCTTGGTTCATATGGTGCACAAGCATCCGGTCTTTATTTTGGATTTGGGTATTCGCAATCTAAACCTGATATGAAAGTTAATACAGTTACTGAGTCATCTAGTGATACCGGTGTCGGTGGTGCTTATGAAGGCCTTAATGATATTGAAGGAGGCGGTTGGCCGGGTTCTAATTCTTCAAATATTAAAGGTCTTTGGGCTAAATCTTGGGATGCGGGACTTCCTGAACAATGGAAGTTTTATCCGGAAAAGACAAATACATATTCGTTTTCTGTTGGTTGGGCAATTCCAAAAAATCCATTCAGGTTTGAATTTGAATATTTAAAAACTTCATTTAAGGTAATAGATTGGGATNTGANNATTNATGATCCAAANGGTGCTTGGTGTNATACTAATTACTGTATGGGTGGAACAGAAATTCCAACATCAAGTTATNTTTTTGATTTNTNTTATGAAAGTGATGATGAAATAAGAAAAAATGATNTAACTTCGTATATGATTAATGTTTTGTTTGAAATNCCNGGNTTTGGAAATGTNGATCCATATATCGGATTTGGTTATNGTATGTCAAAAATTGATNNTTCCAATGCTTGGGNAAAATTTNGTTCGGATAATGAATCAACACAGCAATATATACTTGGTGTTGAATATAGAGTTCCAGATAGTCCTGTTATAGTTGGATTGGAATATAGAAAATTGAAAATGGATGAAGCTAAAATAAAAGGTGAATCAGATAGTTCATTTGAATACGAAAACAATATTATTATGTTTAAGGTAAAATATGATTTTATTTCTGATGTATTTTAATTAAGTGAATTTGTTATAAATAAAAACTCCATTGNAATAATGGAGTTTTTTTATTCTTTGAATCCCTGTGCAATTACATAAGTTTCGGCACTTTCTTTTCTTGAAGAATTAGGTTTGAAATGTTTTACAGATTCGAAGTGTTTTTTCATTTCGGAAAGAAGTGTTGCTTCTGTGCCACCTTGNCGGACCTTTGCNACAAAACTTCCGCCTGTTCGTAGAACTTCTATTGCAAAATAGTATGCTTGTTCGACAAGTGCCATAATTTGCAAATGGTCGACGGATTGATTGCCGGTNGTGTTTGGAGCAATATCCGATATTATAATATCTGCTTTTCCATTTAATGTTTTTATCAGGAATTCTTTTGCTTCATCTAAATTAAAGTCAATTTGTTTGAAGTGAACGCCGTCAATTGGTTTCATATCCAAAATATCAATGGCAACAACATTTCCTTTGCCTACGCGTTTTACTGCGATATCGCTCCATCCACCTGGGGCAGAGCCGATATCGGCAACTTTTTTACCTTGTTTAAAAAGATGAAATTTATCATCAATTTCAAGAATTTTGAATGTTGCACGAGAGCGGTATCCTAGCTCGTGTGCNTTTTTTACATAAGGGTCGTTTAGTTGTCGTTGAAGCCATTTTGTTGATGACTTGCTTCTGTATTTAGCGGTTTTNACTTTTACCTTTGTCCTATTCGTTATGGATACCATAAGCGTGCCTTCCTGATAATAATCTTCGTTTATCTTTTTTATGGGCAGAGGCTGCAAATATTACGAATAAGTTTGAACCTATTATCAAAATTCCGCCTACCCATACATTCCATGTTATATCAAAGTGAAAGAATATAACATCCAATATAATAGCAACTATTGGTTCCAAAAGCAACATTAAACCACTGTGGACGGANGAAACATTTTTAGAGCCTTTGAAAAANAAAACCATAGGAAGAAGGGTACAACATACACAATATATGGCGACTATGCTCCATACTCGTGAAGTTAGGTTTACAGAGAAGTTCATATTTTCCAGCTGTGTGCTTATTATTGGGTAAGAAACTAAAAACGGTAAGGATAAAAATATATTTACACTGAATATNAAAACTAATGGTTTGACTTTTTTGTGTTCAAAGTATGAATTAAACATTACGTATGAGGATATACCTATACCGGCGCCAGTTCCGAATATTAAGGCTGGAATTGAAAATTGTAAATCATCAAACGGATTTACCAGAATTATTAAACCTATTAAAATAAATAATACTACTGCAATGTCATAGTGGCAAATTTTTCTTTTTAAGATATATTTTGTNAAAACTATTGTCCAAATCGGTTGAGTGTATATTAAAAGTTCAATAAATGATATGGATAATCCCATTGTCAGTGGTAAAATTTGTCCTGCTTGCATTAAAACGCAACCACAAGCAAATGCGCACATAATTTTAATTGGAAATTGTGCAAATTCTTTTAAATCTTTCCATATAAANGGTAGTATACAAAGGGCGACTATTGCATTTGGAAAAATAAGTAAATCGGCAAGCGGAAAGCCAAGTTTTAATAAAACTTTGTTTCCAAAAACTACACCNCCATAAAATAAACCTGATAACATTAAATAAAAGTAAGATATTGCAACCTTTGAATTTTGCATAATAAATTTCTCCCAATTTTTGGTGATAGGCAGATTNAAAAAAGTGGACAGTCTATAAGCCGGATTCTGTTATAAAGAACTATTCATCTTGAATATACATTACTGCATATTTCTTTGCGACTTACCCGATAGCTCCCAAGGGTAATCAACGCTATCCTGTTTAGTCTTGCACCAGATAGAGATTGCCGCGTTTCACCCTGACTTAACAGGCTCGTCTCTGTGGCTCTTATCCTCGGATTACTCCTGATGGGTATTGCCCATTATCTTCCCTTGTGGTGTCCGGACTTTCCTCTATATGGAAACCATACAGCAGTTCTTTGACCATCCAATAGGTAATATATATTTTTTTTATTTAAAAATCAATAAGAATATGGTATTATATTTTTTATGAAAAAAGTTTGTATATTATTATTGTTGATTATTTATTCTGTTCCCGTAATGGCTGTCCCTGGGCGGTTACAGGGATTTTCTTATAGCGGAAGAATTAAGGAAGAAACTGAGATTTTTAATGAAAAGCCTGCTGTTTATGATGAGGAACCTTTATATCCTCATTATCTTAATGAAGATGGAAGTGATGCAAGAACGGGGGTTGTTTCCGGTGGGGATAAGTATAAATTAGTTCCTGTTTATTCTATGCAAGAATTGTATGATTTGCAAAATTCTAACTCATCAGATTTTGAAGATAGTGATGAAATGAATTTTGATGAATAATTTTTAAAATTGTGGTATTCCACAGCCGGTCCAAATTTCATCTAAATAACTGTTCCCATTTATATTTTTGCAAATCACATCAGGAAGTGATTGAAGAAGTCTTGTGATAGCTTCATTTGTATCGTATGTTGACATAGAGTTTTTTACATTACAAGTTTTGCTTTGGACTACCGGATTTTTGTAAATTATAGTTTTAATTCCCGCTTGTAAAATATGTTTAAGACAATTTTCACAAGGAGCATAAAGAGTGTATAAGATACAATCTTCCAAGTTTCGTTTTGCAAACATTAAAGCGTTCATTTCAGCATGTATAACTAAATGATATTTCATTGGGCGTTCGTTTGTCATTTTGTTTTCATCACAGCCGGCAATAAAACCATTATAGCCAAATGATACCGGACGGTGTTTGGAATCGACTATAACACAGCCGGTTTTTGTTGATGGGTCTTTTGATTTTGAGGCTACTTGTTCAGCAATAGAAATGAAGTATTCGTCCCAGTTCATTTTAACTCCTTTATTTTTTCTCTTTAATATGATATAATCATAAAAAGGAATTTATGGATATGCAATAAAAAAATGGATTATAGAGAGATAAAAAAACGGTGGCTTACTTTTTTACAATCTGAGCGTAGGGTTTCAGATAATACTGTTGATGGATATAACAGAGATGTAAATAAATTTATAAATTATATGCAGGAAATTTTGGAAAAAGAAAATCTTACGGATAAGGATTTTGCAAATATTTCCATTACTCAGTTTAGGGCATTTGTTGCACATATAAAAAATGAAAGTGTTGTAGAATTAAGTGCTACGAGTGTTGCTAGGGCAATATCTTCTGTTAAAAATTTTTTTAAATTTATGAATGAAAATGGAATTTCTGAAAATACAAAAATTGAGATTTTAAAATCTCCAAAGTTGCCAAAGAAATTATCCAAGGCGGTTGATAATGTTGATGTTATAAAACTTCTTGATAGTTTTGATTTGATTATAAAAGATAAGTGGCAAGCAAAGAGAGATAAGGCTTTATTTGTCCTTATTTACGGGGCAGGGCTTCGTATATCAGAGGCGTTAAATTTGAATATTTCTGATATTGTGAATACTGATACTTTGGTGATAAAGGGAAAGGGAAGTAAAACCAGAATTGTGCCTTTGCTTTCCATTGTAAAAGATTCTATTGATGAATATTTGAAAGTTGCTCCGTTTGATTTTCGATTGGATAATCCTGTGTTTCGTGGAGCTAGAGGAGCAAGGTTGACGGCTAGGGTTGCTGAACGTGATATTGAAAAGGCTAGGAATTATGTTGGACTTTCGTCTACTACTACACCGCATAGTTTAAGGCATAGTTTTGCAACGCAACTTTTATCAGCCGGAACGGATTTAAGGACAATACAGGAATTGTTGGGACACAGTTCGCTTTCCACAACACAACTTTATACAAAGTTGGATATGGGAAAGATTATAGAAACCTATAAAAAATCCCATCCTCATTCAAATTAGGTTAAGGGAACATTTCATCGAATTCTGTAAATGGTAAGTTGTAATATAAATCTTCCGGATGAATTATGTATCCATTAAATATTAAAAATTTTGAACCGTTTGAAGATGTCTCTATTGAATACCAGCTTTTGTTCCAAGTTGTAGGATTGAAGTGTCTTGACCATACACATTTATTAAATGAAGCTTTTGTTGTACAGTTATAAGGCATATCTCCTGCTGTTAAAGTAAATGTATCTATACATTTTTTTAATTGATCAGATGATAGATTTGATTTGCAATATGCAGGGAGTATTGTTTCTGTGCAATATTTCATTTTTTGTTTATTGTTTTTTATAGACCAGCCTTTATGGACAAGTTTCTCACATCCTTTTTTTATTTGTTTTTCATAATTGGATGAATTTGAAGATGTGTTTGTAGTAGAAGTTTGTTTTTTACAAGCACAATTTTTGAATATATTAACTAATGTTGATATTTCATTTCTACCTTCAACATCGATAAATTCATGATCTAGTATTTTTGAAACATAATTTTTTAATTTCTTTGTTGAACATGAGCCGTTATATTCACTTAATACAGCATCCCATTCTTGTGCATATTCTACACTGGAATATATAAAATCGTTTAAATTGTTAATAGTATCGCAATCACTAGTTTGTTTTGTATATGTTGTTTGTGTAGGTGTAGATTGAGGAGTATATGTATCTGTAGATACACTACCGTCACAATAGTTTGCACAATTTTCATATAGGAATTTTCCTGCATCGGATTTGGAATTTCCATTATAATTTTCACCGAATCTTGTGAAACTTTTCCCGAATGCTTGATTTATTTCCATTAATGATAAATCTACCCAATGGTTGTAACTGCCGACAGAATTTCCAATGCAAAAATATTCTTTTTGCAAGTTTGGTGTCTGTCTTGAATAAGAATTTCTTGAACCAATATTTCCTCTTGTGCAATTTGGAAAGAATACTTTGCAAATTTCAGATGTTGTAGGTTTGCTGTTTTTTGCATAGTATGCACGAGGAAGATCTTTTGAACAGGATGAACCTGTTGATGTGTTTGTTTGTTGTGGTTCTGTTGAAGTTGTTGTTTCTTCCGGTGTTAAGAATGGATTTGAATAAATAGTTTGAGTTGGTATTGGTTGTTGTGCAATTCCTACTCTTTCAGGTTCGCCAACGACAGCTTTTTCTGATGTAACGAATCCGCCGAATGTTATCATTTGGGTTTTCTTTTCAACACATTCACTGCTTGTTGCACCTTCTTCATATCCTTCAAGGCAGATTATACGACAATCAGGTGCACCATCTTCTATATACTCCCATCTAAGTCCGCCCTTTGGTAGAGGGGAGTTTAAACAGTCAGTTTTTCTGAACCAGGAATTTACTATACGGTTTGCAGTTTCACGACCAATTTGGTCGGCTTGTGCTTTTGCCTTTACCATAGCTAAATTTTCTCGACTGTCTGGTGTGTAATCGTTGACTTGTGTAATTTGATAATCTTCTTCACCACAAACAAGTTCTGCCATTTCTATATAACCGGCTAGGACGCCGTCAACAATTTGTCTCCAATTTTCGCGTTTTTGAGTATTTTGACCTGTTAATTCCATATCCATTTGTGCACCTATGTTGGAATCACCGTAATTCCCAGCATTGTAAAATCTGTCTACCATATCGGTATCTTTACTTATTGAATATCCGCAAAGTGCGACAAGTTGTGTGCGTAGTGATGGGTCTATTGAACCATCATGAGAAATCATTTTTGCCCAGCAAGATTTTGCAGCGTTAAGTGCTGTTGTAGCTTCTCTACATTCTTTTGTTGTCTTTTTTATTGAATTTTCAATTTTATCTTTATTTGAAAGTAGAGCCACTACGGAAGTGTAGGTATATGATTTGCATCCGTCTTTTAGATTTAGATTTTTGATAATACCTCTTGTATCTAAACAATCATTGACATTTATTACTATATTTGAAGCGGATTCAGTTCCGCATCTTGAATAAATACCGTCTGTTAAAGTTTTTTTATCAAAGCAATAGTAATTAAAACAGTAGTCGATATTTTCTCTGCATTCTAATTCGTTTGGTTGTGGAAGTGTAGTTGTTGTTATAACTCTTCTTGTGTTTTTAGAACTTGAACGAGTTGCCGCATTTAATTTTGCTGTTGATATTAATAATGTAATTAATATTATAAATAATTTTTTCACTTCTCTCACCTTTTGATTTTTATCTCTTAATAAATAAGTATAAAATATAAAAAGAGTTTTTCAATAAAAAAATAGACTTTGAAAAATAAGTTGATATAATCTTTTGCAAAGGAGAAAATTTTATGAAAAATTATGTTGCAATTTGTAGTGTGTTTCTTTTGTCGGCATGTCTTACAAAAGAATATAAATCTGGTGTTCCGATGAGACAATCTCAAATAGAACAAGTTCAGCATTCTACAACCAAAAAAGAAGTTTACGATGTGTTAGGTTCGCCGGCATCGGTTAGTTTTGTCGGTGATGAAAAGTGGTTTTATTATACGGCAGAGGGAAAAGTGTTTGCTTTTTTAGATCCTATGTTTTCAAAGTATGAAGTTTTGACAGTGAAGTTTAATTCAGATGACAGTGTCGATGAAATTAAATTGAAAAATATTTCCGATAACAGTTTTGAAATTAATCTTTCAAAGCAAACGGATTTGCCGTCAGAAATTAAATTGAATTTTTTCCAAGAATTATTTGGCAATATTGGAAGGTTTAATTCTTCATCACTTCCAAATAATTAGAAAAATTTTTATGTATATAAAAAGGGCAATGGATTTTTGCCCTTTTGTCTTATTTATTTTTTATTGTAACTTTATTTGCAACCGCCTCCATCAACTCTTATAGGTTGAGGTCTTATACAATATGTACAATCTTGTTGCTTGTTATATATTATCCTTAATCCATTAGAACATTCATTTTCACGAGGTTTACCTATTGTTATATTAAGACCTGATGGAATATTTCTGCACCATTTTGTATAGCAATATCCATCTGTTCCTCGTTTTTGATACAAGTCATTACAACATCTTAAAACACAACGACCGTTTGTTTCTGTTGTTGAACAGTTCTCATCTTTTACCATATCATCGGTACAGGATGTTGTGTTAGTATTTCTTGTTGAATTGTCTATACATTTATCATTTATGTGGCTGTAATATTTTTTTCCATTAGTTTCTTCTATCTGTGTATCGCAAGAGAAGCACTCCCATAATTTTGAAGTGGAATTCCAGGTTAGTCCCCAAACAACGGCGTTTGGCATTCCAGCTTTTATGCTTTCAATCATTTTATCTGTGCAACCTTTAAAGCATGCATCAACACCTTTATTATTAGTTCCTTTTGAATTACCGCGGAGTTTATCAATATATGCAGGACCTTTTGCTTTTAAAGCATTCCATGTTGTTGCATATTCGCAATACCATTGTCCGGTTACTTTGTTAAGTTCTGCGGTTCCACAAGCAGAACAAGCTTCAATTGCACTTGCGGATTCTTTTGATGCACCGTAACATACAGGTATTCCATTTATTGTTGTCAGATTACTTACCGATGAGAAAGCATATTCTTTTTCCAATAAAAAAGTTTTACATTCATTTATTAATTTTTCTGCATTTGGAATACACTCCCATTGTTTTGTTGATGTGTTATATCTTGCAGTATAGAATTTATCTTTACTTATGTTTGTTTTAGGTATAACTATTTGTCCGATTGAGGAATTATTTTCATCAAGTACTTGCATAGATTGATCGGCTTTGTTGCAAACTTCATCACCGGTAATGCAAGTATAAAATCTTGTTGCGGGATTCCATGTAGCTTTTAGATTTGGATCATTACCGCAAATGCTGTTTGCTACATTTGGATTTGCACAACAATACTTATTGTTTATAGGACCGGTGCAGTATTCTTTTCCTGATGTGTTTGTTACAGATATTTCGTGAGCAGTGCATTCCGAAAGTTCAGGGACATCAGTGCAAATCCATGAGCCATCTGCTTGTTTTGTTGCAAATTTACCCTCTTTCTTACAATTATCTTTTGCAAGTTTTTCGTTTTGAGATATACGTTCTGCGGATACACAACTTATTAAACCAAAGCTTGTATTTGTTGATGTTGAAGCAGGGTGATTATTAATAGATGTTTTTTTACCTTTTAATATATTTCCGGTTTTTATTTCTTCTATACCCTTTTGAAATAATAATGCTTTTAATGAGTTATCAAGATTATTTTTTGACATAGTTGTTGCAATGCAATGTTCTGTGATATTTGGATCAGAACAAGGTGTTTCGATATTACTGTTAAGGCAGTATTTATACATTTTTATATTTTCAGCATTTGCACAGGAGTATCCAGGGTTTATGAATCCCTCTGTCAATTGAGCTTCGTTTCTTGTTGCGCCATAGTCGTGAAATTGTTTTAGGCAATTAAGCTCTACTTCAAAGGCACGTTCGTCCTTATTTAAAGTCACATCAGAGGAGCGTTTTGCCGTAAAGTATTGATACATACCAAGCATAACAGCCATAATTAAAATCATAAATACATTCATTTTTTTCCCTTTCCTATAAATACTATTTATTTTTACAAAAAGAGAATAAAAAAATCAATATAATTCTTGTAAAAAATTTTTTTATCTGATATACTGTTAATATAAATTTATATGGAGGATTGGATGTTAAAGAAAACTTTTGCATTGTTAACAAGTATCGCATTTATTGGACAAGTCTTAAGTATGCCGGTTTTTTCTCAAACAGGAAAAAAATCTACTACCAGAAAAGCGTCTAATACAAGAGCTTCTACAAAAACTTCAACTGCTGCGAGGTCGACATCAAGAACAGGAACAAGAGGTTTGGGTGCCGGTAAAGCTATTTCTCGTATAGCATCTACTACTACCACAACATCTTCAACTTCCAATTGTTTTGCTCAATTTATAGATTGTATGGATGCTCAAATTGATACAACTATTGCAAATTATCCATATTTGGCTGATGATGAAGCAGTTCAAGCAATGCAAGATACACAAGATCCTCTTCGTTGTATTTATTATAATGCAGCAAATGTGGAAGGTTTGTTTAATTCAGGTGCAGGGACTAAATATTGTTCTTCTGATTTAGTTTCAACAAGAAATTCTACAACTGTTAATTCTAAAGGACAAACTGAAAAATCAACAAATTTTAATAACTTTAATGTTTGTTCTAATCAAAAGGATGTTAATGATCTTTATATGTCATATAATTATTATTGTGATTTAAATACTTCTGCTGTTGGTGTTTCCGGTATGCCAATTAACAAGTGTGATTTAAAACGATCTACTGGTAAAAATAAGAATGATGTTTTTGCGACGAAAGATTCTTATGCTTATTATAATGAGGCAAACAGGCGAGTCTCTGCTGGTGAACTTAAAATTATAAATTTTGAAAAAACTAAGTTGTTTACAGATAAAATTTCAAAATTAGGTTTGGAAAATTGGGATAAAATGTCTCTTAAGTCTGATACTGTTTTTGATTTGTTAGATGATTTAGGCTTGACTAATAATGAAGAAATTTTTTCTATTAATGTTGTACCACCAGTAGGAGCGGGGAATTTGAATCCTGGGTCCCAATATGAAAAGGCAAAAAATATTTGTTTTGGAACAACAACATTTAAAATTGCTGGTAAAACAGCAACAGAAAAGGAAAAGAATATTCAATCCGCGATAAGTTATCTTTCTAAAAATTGTACGGATTCTGCTACAAGGACAGATTTAGAGCGTTATTATATTGCCGGAACATCCGTAAAATTATGTGATGATGGTTATATTTATAATTCAACAAATAATAAATGTATTTATACAGGAAAAGATGAGATGGTCGAAAATGAAATGGATCCTCATAGTTCGGATGAAGATGATGTGGAATTGGAGCAAACAGATTTCCTTTCTGCTAAGGCTTCTTGTGATTTGTATGAGCAAACACTTATTTCTACTAGAAATAAAGCTTATGCGGATTTTGATACTCAGCTTAAAAATTATATTGATGATGAAGTGGCTAAACTTATCAAAAATAAAACAAAATCTCTTTCTACTATTGCTAATGCTTTTGGTAATTTGCAACAAACTGATGCTCAGATTTCTATTGATGATATTCAACGAAAGTCAGATATTATTACTTCTAAAACAGAAGCACAAATTTCTGTTTTAGATGCTGAAAATAATTTACTTTCCAAACAATTAGAGAGTACTTCAAAAACTTTTGAAACTCAAAACAAACTTAAATCTCTTATTTCTTCTAATTTCTCTAAGCAGATTTCAAATGCTTGTTTGACTAATGCGGATTATCTTTTGACTCAAGGAGAAAACGGATTTAAAAAGATGTTGAATTTATCTTTTAAAATGGATGCAAAAGGTGATATAAAGTGTGTAGATTGTAATCCATCTGACACAAAGCATGTGTCACAGGATGTTTATGATAAATTGGATTCTAATACTTATCAAGAATTTCTTTGTACCGATATTAAAGAATATGATGTATCAACTATAATTGCAGAGAAAGTAGAGTTTGGATCTTGTTCAAATGGTATAACGCTTTCATCTGAGGGGTCTTTACCTACCGGTATTTATAAAGTGGTTTTAAAAGGTGCCGGTGGTGGTGGTGGTGCTTCTACTTGTACTCCGGGTGGAGATGGTTCTAAAGGTGGCGCTGGAGCCCTTATAGAACAGGTTATTGTAATAAGTGAACCTACATCATATTCTTTAAGTATAGGAACAGGAGGAAGTGCTGGTTCTGGTAAAGCTTGTGGCCAGTTAGGAACTAATGGTGGAGATGGTGGTGATACTAAATTCATTATTGGAGAAAATACCTATCTTGCGGAAGGTGGAAAAGGTGGTGGACACGGAGAATGGCATTATGTAACAGGAAAAGCCGGTATGGCAGGTGGAAATGGATTAGCCGATAATGGAGGTTCTGCCGGTGGTAGTGGAAGTATCAGTAAAAGAACAGCCGGTCGTGGAGGTGATGGTTCTGCGGAAATACAATGTTTTTCATCTTTTAAAAAGTAATAAAAAAAGGGGAGGTGTTCTCCTCTTTTTTTATATATTATGTTTTATATAAATTTTGTGGTTAAATATTGAGTCTAATTTTATATTGAAAAGTCAAATTTTTTATTTTAATTAAAAAAATACCGAAGTGGGTTTTTATATATGTAAGTTATTGATTTTACAGATATTATCTGGGGGGGGGTAAAAGTATATTTTTTTTTGAATTTACTTGATTTTTTCCTGAAATCTTTATATTCTTATATAGAGAAGAAGTAGAAGGAGAATATGAAAAAAATATTTTCAAGAAAGGTGTTGTCTGTTTTAGGCTTATTTTCGTTATCGGGAATGGCAATGCTT
This sequence comes from bacterium, assembly GCA_014803575.1. Classification (GTDB taxonomy): domain Bacteria; phylum Pseudomonadota; class Alphaproteobacteria; order Rs-D84; family CACZYB01; genus CACZYB01. The sequence continues at coordinate 52,285 of JAAVBO010000008.1, forward strand.
TCTATTTCTTTACCGGTTTCTTCTCAAACAAAAACATCTTCAAAGAAAACTGCAGTAAGAAAAACAGGAGCAACAGCTTCTAAATCAAAAAATACTTCTTCTAAATCTACTTCTGCTGCTGTAAGAAAGACCGGTGTGACTGCCTCAGTAAATAAATCGACAGCTAATGCTTCGAAAAGAAGTTTAGCTTCTACGGCAAGGTCGACTTCTTCTGCAAGGTCTTCTACAGCATCATCAAGAAGATCCGCACGGGTAAGAAAAACTATTGGAAATAGTTTATCTTTTCTTAATCAGTTGAATGATAATTCTACTTTGGAAGAACAAGAATGTTTAGAAAAATATACAGAATGTATGGATAATCAGATTAGTTCTATAATTTCTAAGTATTCATTTCTAACTGATGATGAAGCTCTTGATACAGCATTGGATACTGGACAACCTTTTAGATGTGCATATTATGATGTAAATTCGACTTTGTTAAAGACTAACAATGATTTATTAAAAGATGATAAAAATATTTGTATCAATTCTGATGTGGCAAATTGTTATACTCAACGAGGAGTAAATGAACTTTACAGTTCATATAATTACTATTGTGATATAAACAGATCTTTGAAAAATAATATTGGCAGAAAGATAAATCAGTGTAATTTATCTTATGGCGATACTTTTGCAACTAAATATAGTATTGCATATTATAATGAGGTTTTAAATAGAATGAATGGTGATGGTTTGCAAATTATAAATTTGGAAAGTTCTACTATTTATAAAAATTTCCTTAATCAGTTAAATTTGCAAAATATGGAGAGTTATGTTTTAGATCCAAGTATCAGTAGTGAAATTTTCAATGAATTAAATTTGGAACAGGAAACAGAATTGTTTTCTATTAATGTTGTGCCACCTATCGGTGCAAGTAATTATTTGGCCAGTTCACAATTTAATACGGCATCTAATAGCTGTTTTACTGTACAGGATACTACCGGAATGACATCCGCACAAAAGAAAGTTGCGACGACAAAAAATCAGGTAGCCAGTTATTTAAATGAAAAATGTCTTTCATTAAAAAGTAATATGGAAAGATATTATTTAACTGGTAAATGGCAGGGAATTCCATTGGATGAAAATGGAAAAGCAATTGAAGGTGCATCTTCTGAAGATATAGAATCGGATTTCTTTTCTGCCAAAGATAGTTGTAATTTATATGAACAAGCTTTAATTTCTGTTCGTGATTCTAAGTATGGTGAATTTGATAATCAAATGCAAAATTGGATAGAAGATAATCTTGCAAAAATGATACAAAAGAAGATTAAATCAACGTCTTCTTTGGAACAGGCAAAAACTTCTTTAAAATCTCTTGATCAGGATATATCGTTTAATATGGAAAAAACTGCAAAGGAAATTCAATTTAACAAAATGAGCACAGAAGCAGAACTCTCTTCAATAAAAACGGAATACGGACTTTTAGTTTCTGATGCTAAATCAAAAACAATTAATATGCAAAAGAATTTAGCAAAGTCTTATGCTGATAATTATGCAAATTCCGTTTTAACAAAGTGTACGACTATGATACAGGATTCTTATAATTCTATATGTGGTTCAACAGGTAGTAAGTGCTTTTCAAAAACATCTATTTTAAATCCTTATTATACTTGGATTTCTGATATAGGTAATAAAGCAATAAAAATATCTATGAATGGTGATATTAAAACATCACATACAAATAATAAAGAAACTTCAGGATATGATGATTATGTTATTACAAAAGATAATCCTTCTGATACAACTAAAAAAGAGGGGTATTATCCAGTATATTGTAAGGATGTAACGAAGTTTAATTATAATATATCATTTTTCTCTTCGTTAGTAAATTCTGTATTGGTTGAATATGGTGAAGATATTGGAAAAGCAGTTGATGAAAATTTAAAAGAATCTTTCCCAGAAAAGGTGGATAGCGATGTTTAGTAGAATGTTAAAAAATATATTATGTTTATTTATAGTCTCAGGAATGTTATTTCTTTCTTGTGTCGATATTGCTTTTTCAAAAACAAATACTGCAAGGAAGACTAAAACATCTACTGTAAAAAAGACAGGATCGACTGCTACAAAAAAAACTAATTCTATATCTACTGCAACACGGTCTGCAACTACTAAAAGAGCAGGAACTGTTTCTTCTTCAAAAAGGTCTTTATCCACAGCATCAAGGACAACAAGTAAAAAAGTAGTTTTATCTGCGGAGGCAATGGATATAAAAGCAGAGCAGAAAACTTGTAGGGATGCTTATGTTTCTTGTATGGATGCCCAAATAAAGGATATGATTGATAAATATACTTATCTTTATGATGATGAAGCTGTGCAGGCTTATCTTGATACCGGTGAACCTTTCAGATGTTTATTTTATGATATAAAAAATTCTAAATTGCCGGAAAATATGCAGGTGATTTCGTCTTGTCGTGAAATATTAAATGAAGCAACTATTACAAGTTTTAATCTTGCACAAACAGATATGAATACATTGGCAACGCAATATGCTTTGTATATTAAAAATCCTACTTGCTCGGCTTCCGGTGTAGCGGAGTTGCCTGTAAATTCCACGGCAAAAACCGGTATTTGTTCGACATGTGAAAAATATAAAACTTTGAATTCATTTTTATCAAGTCATAGTACTCTTAATACCGCTTGGAAGAATTATCAATCTTTGTGTAAGGAAAAGTATTTGGTAAATGCAAATAAAAATGTAGAGAAGATTACAGAGGCTAATGCTGATTATAAAAATTTTGTTTATGAAAATTGTTCGGCACGTGATGTTAATGATTTGTATTTTTCCTATAATTATTATTGTGATTTAAGAACTTCGACACTTAAAAATGCAATTGGTGTAAAGACTAATTATTGCAAACTTTCGTCGGAGGAAGAAAATACAAGTGGTTTGACAGGAGATGAGAAAGTTAGGGCGGAAATTGCAAATGTTTTTGGAACAACGTCATCTTCTGAATATTATAAAGAGGCATTGAACAGATTAGATGCCGGTGAACTTAAAATGGTTAATTTTAAAGATTCGAATTTTTATAAATATAATATAGAAATTTTAGGATTGGAAACTCTTCAATCTTATGATATATCGTCGTTGTTAAATACTTATACAAAATGTGATAGTGGTTATAAATACAATGCAACTATTAGTGCATGTCAACTTTATAATAGCGAGACCGCAAGCTACTATGATGCAGGACTTTCACAAGCTACATTTATTAGTCCGACATCTTCGACAAGTGGAAGTTGCCCGTTGTCGGATGATGTTTATGATACTGTCACAAAAAAGTGTGCAAGATGTCCAACCGGTTATATGTGGAATGTTAATGTAAGAAGGTGTCAGGATAAAGCTAAAGAAACAGTATCCGGAAAACAAACAATAGTCGTAGCACAACAAGAAAATGAACTTGATGCAAGAAGTATTTATACAGATTTGGGTATAAACAGGGACAGCTCATTGTTTTCAATTAATGTTGTGCCACCGCTCGGTTCCGGATTGGTTTTCCCTTCATCTTTGTTTAATAAAGCAACGACATATTGTTTTGATGGTAAATTGAAAAATACACTGGGACTATCGTCAAGTTTGAAAAAGGTATATGCAACGTTTAATAAAAACAAGGAAACATTGGCGGCATGTAAAGAAAATTATAAAGATGATTTGGAAAGGTATTATTTGGCGGGATATTGGCCAAAGGAAGATGTAGAACCGTCTTCTGATGGAACATATAACACGGATACCGATTACGAAGAAAATGATTTTATGTCGGCAAAAAAGTCGTGTGATATGTATGAACAGAATCTTATCAGTGTCAGAAATAATAATTATGCTAAATTTGATACACAGATAAAGAATTATTTGGAAGATGCTTTGGCTGTTATTACTAAAAACCAGATAAAGGATACAACTACTATTGCAAATATTGCAACCACTTTGCAAAAAGATGATGCTCAAAGAACCTTGAATGATATTAAAGCTCAATCAGAAAGGGAGACTGCACGTTTAGAAAATCAATTGTCACTTCTTCAATTAGAAGATGAGGCACAAACTAAGCAGTATGAACAAAATCTTGCTTATCTGGAATCACAGAAGAAACTTAAAGAAGATATTTCTTCTAATTACAGCAGTGCTATGATTAATGCTTGTTCTACATTAGGAGCTTCTTTGATAGATGAATTTAAGAAGTCGGGGTCAGTGTCTTCTTCTGTTTTGGCAAGTAAACTTAATAATCTTCTTGTGAAGGTTGATGCTACTGGTGATATAAAAGCGTATGGTTCAACAGGGTATGATTCCCTTGATGCGTCTCTTTATCCGGAGATTAGTTGTTTTGATGTGGAAGGTTTTTATGGTTCCGGTGGTTATAACAATATGATGTCTGCACTTTCCGATTATTTGAATTCAAAGTCGGTTAAATCTTCTTTGATTAATGAACATACTAGTGCAGGTGATGGAACTGGTGAAATTTCAGCTACAGGACTTTATAAGATTGAAGTCGCCGGCGCTGGTGGTGGTGGTGGTGGTGGAACCAAATGTGCAGCGAACTGTGGTAGTGGTGAAAGAGGTGGTAACGGTGGTAACGGTGATTTACAAATAACTTATATGTATGTAATTAAACCAATAAATTACAGCTATGTTGTTGGTAAAGGAGGAAACGGAGGAACAAAAGGAGAGTATAATGGAATGTGTTATGGTGCTGAAAATGACGTAGGTGCGGGTGAAAAATCAACATTAACAATTTCTGATATTGGGGTTTTCCTTACTGCTCTTGGTGGAAATCCTGGTGGTCCTTCTAAAATTGGAAGTTCTGCCAATTGTATAAAAGGAAGTGATGCTGCTAATACTGGTAATGGAAAAGGTGGAGCAGGTGGTAATGGTAAAAGTGGTTTGACTAATGGAAACTCTGGTTCTAATGGTTGGGTGAAGGTATATTTGGTTGGTGGATAATAAAATTATTGATAGTTTAAAAAAATCCCTGTTTCAAAACAGGGATAAATTTTATTTTTTTTGTGATTTTTCAATAATATCTTGTGCATTAATCCTTAGCCAGCTTTCGATTTTCGGGGTAAGGTAGGATATTGCCAAGTCGTGTCCTAAACCAGTAGCTATGTTTTTGAAAAACAAATCTAAATCTATATTATTTAGGTTTGTGGATGTATCTTTTTTCCTTTTCATATTTTTTGTAAGGATGAAAACATCATCGCTTTTTTTTACTTCATCTTTTTTATTAAGAGTTGTTATTATTTCGTTATTTGAAGTTGGTTTTGCAACCGGTTTAATGAATAATTCATCGTCGGCAAGGTTTCCGACTATTTTATCGGTCATTTCCTTTGATGACGACAATTCTTTCATTTTTTCAAAGGTTAACGGCTCATTATTCTTATTAAGTTTTGTAAAGTTGCTGCTAAGCTCCTCTTCATAAGAGGATTTTTCCTCTCTTTCTGATAGAGCTTTTTTTATGCGATTTAATATTTCATCCATAGATGGACTGTCTGAATAATTGCTTGGCATTTTTCCCTCATAATTTAATTACAATTATATAATATCAGATTTTAAGTTTAAAATAAAGATAAAAAGTGATTTAAAATCTTTGAATTTTATGTTATCCTATAAATATAAATTATGGAGGGTTTTAAAATTATAGTTGTAAATGAGGAATATTTTGATTTTATTGTTAATTCCAGTGGAAAGTTGATGCTGATAATTGTTTCACGCACTGATGTCCCGTTTAATCCGTTTATAGTTTATGATAATAAAAAATTACTTGCTCTTTTTAGGGATAAAAATGAAATAATAAAACTTACTTATATTCCAAGGAAAGTTTTAAAATTTATTAAAAATTCCGATGAAATAAGTATTACGGAAATGGATTATGATAATAATGCTGTTAGGCAGTATAGGGCAAGGATAGTAAGGGATGGTAAGTTGAAAAAGAAACTTAAAAAGGAAACAAAATATTTGTATTAAAAAAACTCCCTTTGTTTTAGGGAGTTTTATTTTAGTTTTCCTTGTTTTTTCTTACTTTTGTGTTCCACCAATGATGAAATTTACTTCTGACATTTACGCCAATTAAAATCATACATGGTGTTACAATCAAAGTTAAGATTGTTGCGAAAGACAGACCAAATATAACGGATTTTGAAAATGCTGCCCACATATCCATAGATGGTGAACCGATGGATATTGTTGCATTTATGAAGTCTATGTTAAGTTTCAATGCCATAGGGACAAGTCCGAGAATTGTTGTTACTGTTGTAAGGTAAACAGGGCGAATTCTTTGAAGACCGGTTCTTATTAAGGCATCAAATGGATCGCTGACTTTTTCCTTTATTTCATTATAGGCGTCAATTAACACAATATTGTTGTTGACGACTATACCGGCAAGGGAAACGATTGCCAAACCTGTCATAACAATTGAGAATGGGTCACGCATTATAACAAGTCCCAATACAACACCTATTGTCGAAAGTAGAATAGAGAACAATATCATAAATGTGTCATAGAAGCTGTTGAATTGGGCAAGTAAGATGAAGCCCATTAGGAATATTGCTGCTATGAATGCCTTTATCACAAATCCCATACTTTCCTGACTGTCTTCGTCTTGACCGGCAAATTTTATGTTTACACCAGCAGGAAGAGGGTGTGTTTTTTGCCATGCTTTCAAGGAGGCAATTTTTGCGGCTGCATAAGAACCTTCTTCCACATCGGCCGCAACCTTTATGATTCTTTTGCCGTTTATACGTTGAATCATATTTACCTTTGGGGCAGGCACAATGTTTACGAATGTTGAAAGCGGAACAGAGTTTGTGTTGTTTGCAACAACGTAAAGGTTATCAATCATATTTAATGCACGGAAAGCCTTTGGAAAACGAACAACTATGTCTAGCTCTTCGTCACTGTCGGTTGGCATATAGCTTGAAACCTTTGCACCGCGGGTAAGCATTTGAACAATACTTCCTATGGATGAAATGGTTACACCGAATTTTGCCGCTTGGGCCTTATTTATATTCATTTCCCATTGGATACCAGGAAGAGGTAGGGTGTTTTCTACATTTATAAAACCGCCTATGTTATTCATTGCGTTTTCAATGTATTTGTAACCGTTGTTGATAATTTCCTGATTATCTTCGTTTGCTGAAATTTCTATTTCAACAGGTTTTCCGGAAACAGGCCCTTTCTTTTCTTCAACTATTTCAATAATGACACCTGGCATTTTTTCCAATTTATTGTTCATTTGTTCTATTATAACATTTGAACGAGGACGTTCTTGCCAATCCTTTAATTCAACCTGTATATATCCGATTGTGTCTTCGGATGCGTTATAAGGTTTTGCACCGGATCGAGAATATATGTTTTCAAAGTATGGCAGATCGGAGATTAAATTTTCAGCCTTTCTTACAAGTTCTGATTTTTCATCGATTGAGAAATTTCCACGTGCGTGAATATTTATGTTTACAAAGTCAGGTTCGGAAGCAGGGAAGAATTCTACACCGACACCAAATTTTGCAAATGTGAAGAAGGATAGAAACAGAACAACCAAGACCAAACCGAAAATTTTCCATGGACGACTTAGGCAGAAATAAAGGGCGTTGTAATATACTTTCATATATCCCTTTAATTTATCGTATTCGCCGTTTTCACTTGCAAGGACTTGAACCTTTTCTTCTTCTTTCATAGCACCGGCTTTTCCAAAAATTGCACCGAATATAGGTATGAAGATTAGGGCGACTAATAATGATGCGGAAAGAACACATATAACAGATATAGGTAAGTATTTCATAAACTCACCAATAACATCAGGCCAAAACATAAGTGGTCCGAATGCAACAAGTGTTGTAAGTGTTGATGCGATAACAGGCATAGCCATACGGTCAGAAGCCTCCGCATAAGCATCAACTTTGTTTGCACCTTCGGTCATTTTCTTATCGGCGTATTCGGTAATAACTATAGCACCGTCGACAAGCATACCTACGGCAAGGATAAGACCAAAAAGAACAACCATATTTATACCTATACCCAAAGCACCAAGGAATAATAATCCGATAAGGAAGGATATAGGAATTGATAAACCGACAAGTAGACCGGTTCTTGTTCCAAGCATTAACACAACGCAAACAATAACAAGAATCATAGAAGATATGACGTTGTTTTGTAAGTCAGTTAAATTTTCATTTATTGTTTCAGCAGAATCGTTTGTTAATTTTATTGTGACATTGTTCGGAATGGAGTCTTTTGCTTCTTCAAGAACTTTTTTTACATAAGTTATAACGTCGATTGTGTTTCCACCACTTTTCTTTTTGACTTCCAATGACAAACTTGGTTGACCGTTCATACGAACGTATTCAGTAGCGTTTTCATAGTTTCTTCTGACTTCTGCGATATCTTTAAGTGTGATTACGGCGTCGCCTTCTATTTTAATAGGAAGGTTTAGAACATCGTTCACATTTTCGATTAATCCCGGAACCTTGATAGGGAATGAACCCTTTTCAGTTTCAATATTTCCGGCAGGAATAAGAATATTTGATGAAGCTAAGAAAGAGCTTACATTAGAAATAGAAAGTTTGTAAGAATCTAGTTTTGCAGGGTCAATTAAAATTTCTATTTGTTCAGTTCTTTCACCGCCGAGTTCTGCTTCCAAAACACCAGGAAGAGCTTCGATTGTGTCTTGTAATTCTTCGGTAATACTCATCAAAGTTTTTTCAGGAGCACTTCCGTAAACGTTTACGATTGCGATAGGGAATTCAGAAGTGTTGATTTCCTTTATAATAGGTTCATCAATATCCTTTGGCATATTTTGTTTTGCATTATCAACGGCATCCTTTACTTCACGAAGACCTATTTCAATATCGTGTCCGACATCAAATTCGGTAAGTACCATACAGTAATTTTCATAACATTTACTGCCTAATTCCTTTAATCCGGATATTGTTTTAAATTCCTTTTCAAGAGGTTTTGCAATCAATCGTTCACCGTCTTCTGGTGATATACCGGTATACATAACTTGTGTATAAATTCGTGGAATATTTATATCAGGATAAGATTCTTTTGGAAGAGCCTTATATGTCATAAATCCTGCGATTGTGCATAAAAATAGGGCAAATATAAATACTCGTGTCCTTTTGATTGCTATTTTTACTATTGACATTTATATCTATCTCCTTTTTTTATTATTCTTGTGTGAAACTAGGTTCAACTTTTTCGCCAACTCTTACAAATTCAGCACCTGCGATAATAACATTTGCTGTTTCAGGAAGTCCGGANACCCAAAGTCCGTCGGATTCTTCCTTTACTATGTCAATAGGATAAAAGTGAACTATATTTTCGTTGTCAATGGTTTTTACGCCGACTTCGCCATTATCGCCTAATGTNAAGCATGAAGAAACGCTTAGTTTAATTGCGGAAATTGTATCAAGTGGGAATTGAATTTCTGCGGTTAAACCTTCAACGATTTTATCATCCTTGTTGTTTGCTTCAAGTTCGATGGAGAAAGTTCTTGTGGAAGTATTTGCGATTGATGCAACATATACAAGCATTGCTTCNATTGATTGTTTGCTTGAAAGAAGAGCGTTTGCAACAANACCTTTTCTTACACGTGTNATATATTTTTCAGGTATTTCTGCCTTTATTTTTATAGGGTTAAGATTTAAGAATATTCCGACATCGTCACTTGCCTTTACATAAGAACCTTCTTCGACAGTAAGTTCGTTTACAACACCGTCNAATGGTGCACGAAGNACAGTGTATTCAATATCAAGGATTATTTGATCTAAGTTTGCACGGGCGGTTTTATAGTTTGCTTCACTTGCGACGAAATCAACACGAGAAATCAAATCTTGTTCAAGAAGAGTTTTTGCAGTATTGAATTCAATTTCTGCTTTATCCTTTGCAGCCTGTGCAGCACGGAGTTTTGCCATTCTGTCTTCCATAGTTATGGTAAGAATNGCGTCACCNTTTTTNACATATTGNCCCTTTTTCTTATTTATTGATTTAACAATACCGGATGTACGGACTTTAAGGTTGACCTTTTCGTTTGCTTCTGTATGTCCATAAATAAGAATATCTGCAACTATATTTTTTGCAGTTAATTTTTCAACATTAACGTTTACCAATTTTGTTTCAATTTCTTCNTTTGGTTTAGGAGCGGTAAAAAGCATACCGAATGCAAACCAGGCAATAAGTACAATTAATATTATATATATAAATTTTGTAGACCCCTTTTGTTGTCCAAGTTTAGAATTTATATATTTGTTGTGTAATTTTTTAATCATTATAAACTCCTTAGTTATTTTTATATTAAAAAAATCTTGCTAATAATAAAATTGAATATTATAATCAAATTTAAAGTTTGTAAATAAAAAAAATAAAAAATAGGAACTTTTTTCTTAATGTTAAACACTAAACAAAACAGGATAATTTATGACNAAAAAATATGATTTCAAAGCTATTGAAGAAAAATGGCAATCTGTTTGGGAANTTGAAAAAANCTTTGATGTAAAAGTTGATAAATCAAAGAAAAAATATTTTTCTTTGGTGGAATTNCCTTATCCATCNGGAGCCGGTCTTCATGTAGGACATCCTAGGTCTTTTACTGCAATGGATATTATTTCAAGAAAAAGAAGAGCAGAGGGATATAATGTTTTATTTCCTATGGGATTTGANGCGTTTGGNCTTCCAACTGAAAGATTTGCAATAAAGAATCATATTCATCCTGCGGTTGCAACAAAGCAAAATGTTGAAAACTTTATAAAGCAACTTAAATCTTTGGGCTTTTCATTTAACTGGGGTGGAATGGTTAATACTACTGATCCTGCATATTATAAATGGACTCAATGGATGTTTATACAGATGTTCAAAGCTGGACTTGCTTATAAGGGAGAAGAAACAATTTCTTGGTGTCCGGAATGTAAAATCGGTATTGCAAATGAAGAGTTAGAGGCTGGGCATTGTGAACGATGNGGAAGTGANGTTCAAAAGAAGAAAAAGTCNGCATGGATTTTNAAAATGCAATCTTATTCCGATAANCTTTTGGAAGGATTAAACAGAGTTGATTTTCCTGAGAGTGTGAAGAAAATGCAAACAGAATGGATTGGNAAATCGGTTGGTGCGGAAGTTGATTTTTCTATCAAGGATAGCGATGAAAAGTTGCGTGTATTTACTACCCGTCCTGATACTATTTTTGGNGTATCTTATATGGTNATTGCACCAGAGCATAGTTTGATTGAAAAGTTTTCTTCTAAAATTAAAAATATGGATGAAGTTGTCCTTTATCAAAATGAGGCAAAGAAGAAGTCAGAGTTTGAACGTTCTCAACTTTCAAAAGAAAAAACCGGTGTTCGTTTAGATGGTGTCGTTGCAATAAATCCGTTAAACGGAAAGGAAGTTCCTATATTTATTTCCGATTATGTGTTGGTAAGTTATGGAACGGGAGCGATTATGGCGGTTCCTGCACATGATGACAGAGATTGGGAGTTTGCAAAGAAGTTNGGNCTTNCTATTATCCCAGTGATAAAATCTGATATTGATGTGAATGANGAGTGTGCNTNNGTTGATGGNGANCATATAAATTCTGATTTNTTAAATGGNCTTANNAANGANGATGCAATTAAAAAAGCAGTTGGAGTTATTGAAGAAAAAGGACTTGGAAAAGCGTCGGTAAAATATCGTATGATGGATTGGGTATTTACTCGTCAAAGATATTGGGGTGANCCTATACCTATGGTAAATTGTNCTCATTGTGGTTGGGTGCCATTGGATGAAAAGGATTTGCCTTTGACTCTTCCTGATGTNGATGATTATTTACCAACAGATGAGGGNTTNTCTCCGCTTGCAAAGGCTACAGATTGGGTAAAAACAAAATGTCCGAAATGTGGATGTGATGCAGAGCGTGAAACTGATACTATGCCAACGTGGGCAGGTTCNTCNTGGTATTATCTTCGTTATATGGATCCACATAATGATGAGGAGTTNGCTTCAAAGGANGCTCTTGATTATTGGGGACAGGTTGATTGGTATGANGGNGGTGCAGAGCACGTGACNCGTCACTTATTGTATTCTCGTTTTTGGCATAAGGCTTTGTTTGATATGGGACTTGTTCCGTTTGATGAGCCATATAAAAAGCGTTCTCTTCACGGAATGATTTTGGCTTCTAACGGTGAGAAAATGAGTAAATCAAAGGGTAATGTGATAAATCCTGATGATATAGTTAAAGAATATGGTGCTGATACTCTTCGTGTATATGAAATGTTTATCGGTCCGTTTGATCAGGCGGCAGCTTGGTCCACAACTTCTATGATTGGTATACACAGATTTTTGAAAAAGGTTTATGATTTAGCACAAAATGTGGCTGATACACCTATGACTGAAAAGGATGAGATGTTCTTACATCAAACTATTAAAGATGTTAGTGAGCGTATTGAAAGTATGAAGTTTAATACTGCTGTTTCTGCGTTAATGGTGCTTTCGAATTATATGAATGGTTTGGAGAAAGTGCCAGTTTCAATGATGGAAGTATTTGCAAAACTTCTTAATCCATTTGCACCACATCTTGCAAGTGAAATTTGGGAGATTTTGGGACATAGTTCAAGGATTGATTTTGAACCGTTCCCAGTCTTTGATGTGTCAAAAATTAAATCATCTGAGGTTAATATTGTGATTACAGTTAATGGTAAAAAGCGTTTGGAAATGAGTGTTCCTGTTGATTTGTCGGATGAAGAAGTAAAAACTCTTGTTTTAGATAATAATGCATTGAAACCTTATATTGAAGGTAAGGAGATAAAGAAAATTATTGTCGTGAAAAACAAGATTGTAAATATAGTTGTTTAAAAAANTCCCTCCGGTTGGAGGGATTTTTTATTTATATTTAAATTTGAAGAAATATTTATATTCATAATCCATTATTTTCTTATATAAGGCAATTGCGTCTGTCTTATTTAATGTTTGGTTGTTATATTTTGCTTTTTCTATTTTNTTTTCATAATCATCAACCAGCATAGTATAAGTCAATCTTATCACAGGTTTATTACCTGCCCATTTTGTATTTTCTTCATCGGTCCAACCAGTTCTTGGATCATTGGTAATATCATCTGTTTCCATTTTAGCTCTACATAAAGTTCTGTCCATTGTTCTATCCAGAAATTCGTTGTTAGCATTATAGAAAAATACAGTTTCATTATGACTTAGATCACCATTATAAGNCTTTATTCCTTGTACTGTTAACATTTCGGTTGCTTTTATATAACATCCATTTATAGATGAATCNCAATAACCTCCACAATTATTATTATTTTTTAGTGGAGTTTTAATTGATATATATTTATTTATACCTTTTTTTTCTACTGTAGTATCCTTTATTACTCCATTACTATCCATAATCTTAGGAACAATAATTTTACTAAGTTTATTATTTGGATTTGTACTTTCATTCCAATAGTTGGTCCAGCCGTCAATACAAGTGTAATCATCCTCTGTTCCCTCCACTTTTTTTATACGAAGTGATAGTAACCTTTTTTCTTCTGTTTCTTGTTTTTGTCTTTCTTTTTCTTCTTTGTCTTCTTGGATACGCTTCTTTTCTTCCTCTTCCTCTTTCTCTGCCTTTAATCTTTCTTCTTCGGCTTTCTTATAATCTTCTATTATCTGTTTTTCAGCTTCTAATTTTTGCCTCTCTTCTTCAAGTTTTTGTTTCTCTGCTTCTGTTTCTTCCTTTATTTTTTTTGCCTCGGATTCAGCTTCCTGTATTTTCTGTCTTTCGAATTCCAGTTGTTGTTTTTCTTCTGCCAGTCTTTGTTTTTCTGCTCCTACTTCAGCTTTTAATTTTTGTACTTCGGCTTCTTGTGTTTGAGTTGTAGATGGTGCTTTGATTTGCTTAACTCTTGCTCCCATTCTTTTTGAAGAAATACCTGCCGAACGTCTAGAAGTTTTTTGTGTCGATGATGTATTACCTGTTACTGCCCTTTTTGAGGAAGCTACTCTTTTTACATTGTTTTTTTTTGCAGAATATATAGGATAATTTATTATGAAAGATAGAGAAAAAAATAAGGTGATTATTACGTAACTTATTGATTTTACAACTAATTTACCCCCCCCCACATATATGGTGGATATTATTTGTTTTTTTATTTATCATTTTTTTATCCTTTTTTTTATTTAATTATATTTAGGATATCATATTTTCGTATTCTTTTCAATAGATAAATTATAATTCCAATAGGTTATTAACAAATTCGGTGGAGGAGAATGGTTTTATATCATCTGCTTTTTCTCCGTTTGTAATAAAATATACTGGCTTTTTATATTTATTTATTAATGATATTATGAAACCAGATTTGGAGGAACCTTCAGTTTTTGTAATGATGAATCCGTCGATATTTATATTTTGGGAGAATTTTTCCATTTGGGTAAGACTGTTTTGTCCGCCGTTACCGTCAAGGACCAAGATAGTTTTATCCGGTGCAGTAGGATTTATTTTCTTTATAGTTTTTATTATTTTTTCAAGTTCCGCCATAAGGTTTTCGTTGTTAGAAAGGCGACCTGCGGTATCAATGAAAACTATGTCATCATTTTGTGATTTTGCGATGTTGTATCCGTCATAAGCAAGTCCAGATGGGTTTGTATTATTCTTTGATATCAGTTTCGCACCTGCTTTTTTTACCCATTCGGCAAGTTGTTCGGTTGCGGCAATTCTGAAAGTGTCGCAGGCAATTACAGATACGGATTTTCCTTCGGATACATATTTATGACAAAGTTTACCGATAGTAGTGGTTTTACCGCTTCCGTTTACTCCTATCATTATTATTGAGAACGGTTTGTCTTTTCCTATTTCAAATTTTATATCAAAAGGTTGAATAAGTTTTAGTAATTCTTCTTTTAAAATTTGTTTTATTTCTGTGTCGGTAATGTCCTTGCCAAATTTTTGTTTTTTTATTGTTTGGATAAGGTGTTCAACTATATCATAAGATATGTCGGAAGTGATTAAAAGTTCTTCTAAACTTTCAAGTGTTGCGTTATCAAGTTTTTTGTTTGTAAAAATTGATGATAATTTTTTTCCAAATATTCCTAACATCAAAAAATCCTTTGCTTATTTTATTTTATTACATTATATTATTTCTAAATTGAAACTATATCAAGGATTTTTAATATGCAAGAAAAAGTTAAAATTATTTGTGGGGCGACTGCCAGTGGTAAAAGTGCAAAAGCAATCGAGCTTGCCTTAAAAAACAATGGCGTGATTATAAATGCGGACAGTCAACAGGTTTATCGTGAACTTCCTATTTTAACGGCTTGTCCGTGTGAGCAAGATTTAAAACTTGTTCCACATAAACTTTATGGATTTATCGGTGGTGATGAAAGAATGGATGTGTCAAAGTGGTGTGAGTTTGCTGTGGCTGAAATTAAAAAAACATTTGATGAAGGAAAGCAACCTTTTGTTGTCGGCGGAACCGGATTTTATATAAAGGCCTTGACTGAGGGACTTTCCGTTATACCAAGTGTTCCGCAAAAAATTCGGGATTTGGTAAGAAAAGAGGGTATCGGTGCAAAGGTTTCCGATTTATATAAAATTGTGGAAAAGTATGACCCTGATTTGGCAAAAAAGATTTCTCCGAATGATAAGCAAAGAATACTTCGCGGAATTGAGGTTTTTCGTGCGACTGGTGTGCCTTTGTCTGCTTGGCAAAGAAATAAGAAAATAAGACCTCTTGGTGATATGGAATTTGATATTGAGTTGGTTGATTTTGAAATGTGCGAGCTTGAAAGACGAATTAAACTTCGTACTTCTAAAATGCTTGAATGTGGAGTGATTGATGAGGTTGAATCTCTTTACAAACTCGGATATGATGAGCGGTCCGGTATTTATAAAATTTTGGGTGTAAAAGAGATTAAGGAATATCTTGACGGTAATATTACGATAGATGAATTGAAAGACAAAATTATCCTTGTTACACGACAGTATGCAAAGCGTCAAAGAACGTTTTTTAGAACTCAGATAAATGCGTTAAAAAATAATTAAAAAGTGTTTGCAGATATTCCTTTTTTGTGATATACTTATTCTTAGTAAAAAAACAGGAAAGGATATATTATGGTTGATATTTTTGAAAAAGGGATTGAGAAGTTGAAAAATCAAACCCCATTTGATGAAGCTGTTGAAAGTGTTTCTTCATATGCTTCCTTTACAGATCAAAAGGAGTCTGTGTTTGCAATGATTATTAAAAAGAATTTCACAACGGATGAGGATAAGAAAAAATTTGTGAAATTTGCTGATACTTTTTATAAGGCAATAAAATTAGGAGGAAATATTGATAGTATGCGGTCTACTGATTCTTCAAAACAGTTTATAGAAGATTCTTTGTTCCGTATATATCGTGGTGATAATATCGATAGTGTACTTAAATATGCTGAGGCTATGTATAAAGATAGGGTTGATTACAAACATTTCTTGGAGAATTATAATAAAGAAAGTTCTTTGTAATAAAAATGGGTAATTTAATATAAGGAAAGGATATATTATGGTTGATTTTATAAAAGGTATTGAAAATTTAAATAACAGATTTCCGGAACATAAAATTGTGGAGGAGCTTTCTTCTATAAGTGGAAGATTTGTTGATGTAAATGAATTTCCAGAGTCTAAGACTGCGGAAAGTTTATTAAATGTTTTAGATACAAAGTTTAAAGGAAAAGAGGATTTATTTATTAAAGTTGGTTCTTTTATAAATGAAGAATCAAAAAAAATAATATATATGAATGAACCTGACAAGATTAAATATAAATTTGTATTGAATGGACTTTTAAATTTTTTGAAATCCGGAAATATTGATGCATTGGAGCAATTTAATTTAGATGAAATTAATCCTTATTCTGTGCGTGATGATGTTTTCTTTGATAAGTTGAAAAAAAGTTTAGCAAATGACGTCGCAGAGGAAAAACCAAGGTTTGAAATATCTGAAACAGTTATTAATCGTGCGACTGTCAATGAAAAAATTGTTAAAGATGAAAAAGAAGATGAAGAGGAAAATGATGTCCAACACCATCCTCTTTGGTATGTGCTTGATAATATAGATGAAGAAAATGCCGGAATTGTTTCTGTTAAAAATGATAATTCTGAAAATGCAGAAGAAAAAGAATTTAATGGTAAAACCGTTTTTATAGGTGATAAAAGTAAATTGAATTTTAATGAGACAGATGCTTCTGCTTCTGTTTCTGTTGGAAATAAGGTTAATACATTGAATATTTCCCATGACAAAGATGTGGATGTTCCTAATGTTGCTATGAATTCAACATTTAATGGAGTTGTTGATTATATGGAAGCAAAGGGAGATGTTCCTTTTGAATTTACCATTAATACAAAGACAGAAGAGTTTAAACAAAACTTTATTTCTTCTATTATGTATTTTGTGCGTAAAGATGTTATTACTAATAAAATTACAACTAATTCTAATATAAATGGTGCAAAAGTTTCTACTTTGAAAGGTAAGATTTCGTCATTTCTTGTTGATGGTATGAGTATTTCTTATGATGATTTTGCTACATTTAAAAGTTATGATGATTTTGTAGCATTTGAAGAAAGAGTTAATGCAAGAAAGTTGGATAAGGATAAAGAATCNGTTCGCGATAAATTATTGGAAAATGAAATTATAAATAATGTAGCTAGATAGTTTTATATAAATAAATGAAATTCCCTCTTTTTGGAGGGATATTTTTTTATTGACATTTTGTTTTTTTTGTTTATAATCAAAACACTTTAATAAAATAAAAGGTATTTATTATGATAAACAATAAAAAACGACATAATTCTAATAAANGGATTGAAGATAATTATATTTATCAATTTGCTGATAATGATAAAGTTAATGTGGTTTTGTTAAATGATGATGAAATCAAGCAAATATCAGAGAATAATTTTGAAAAGTTACTTTTTAGACTTAGTCATTTAACATTAAAAAGCTATATAATAGTTAAAAGTTTGATGGATTTATGTTTTCCATATGTAAGTAGATATGATTTNGCCTATTTTATAGAGACTTTACTATTAGTATATGAACAAGATGTTGGTTATGTTACAAAAAAGTCAAAAAATATAAAGAACAAAGCTTTGTTAACTGATGATGAAAAAGATGATAAATTATCAAAAACTTTATCTATATTAAAAAATTTACCAAATAAGGGGTTTTTAAAGGAATTTGTTTTATTATCTGAATATAGTTATTTTGAAACTCTACTTTTAAATGAAAATATTTTAATTGAAGAGATAACNAATTTTTCAAAATCTAAAAATATATTGGAAATGATTTCAAGAAAAAACGAAAGATAAGGAAAATCCCCTCTTTGTGAGGGGTGTTTTTTTATAATTGTTCCTTTATTCGTTTTGCAAGAAGTTCGGGTGTAAAGCCGAATTTTTCCATTAAATCCTTTGCCGGNGCAGAGGNACCGAATCTGTCTAAACCTATATTTATATCGGCATATTTTGACCAGCCAAAGGTAGAGCCTGCCTCAATTGAAACNGTGATAGTTTCGCTTGGGATTACAGATTCCTTATAATCGTCGCTTTGTTNTTCAAACAAGTTCATTGATGGCATAGAAACTACGCTTGCNTTTATACCGTCCTTTTTAAGGAGCAGTTCTTGTGTTTGTATGGCNAGNGNNACNTCTGNNCCNGTNGCAATTATGGTTAAAAGTTGAGGTTGGTCTTTTTTTGCCTCGCTTATCACATATGCACCGAGGGCTGTCTTATTTTCCTTTGTATTNTTTCGAAGTAGTGGTGTGCTTTGGCGGGAAAATAAAATTGNGGTTGGCATATTTTTTGTTTGAAGTGCGATTTCCCATGCTTCGACTGATTCTATAGCGTCNGCAGGACGTATTAGGTTTAGGTTTGGTTGTGCACGAAGCATTGCCAAATGTTCAATAGGTTGGTGAGTTGGTCCATCCTCGCCAAGCATAAAACTGTCGTGAGTTAGGATATAAATTACTCCCTGTTTCATAATTGATGAAAGGCGGAGGGCAGGTTTCAGGTAATCGGCGAATGTAAAAAATGTTGAGCCGTAAGGTTTAAAACCAGAAAGNGAAANCCCGTTTAAGATTGCNCCCATTGCATGTTCTCTTATACCATATTCAATGAAATTNCCATTGAAATCTTCCTTCGTAATTGTTTTACTGTATTCGTTTTTGGTGCAAGTCGGACCGCTTAAATCTGCAGTTCCGCCTATTAAATTGTTAATGTGTGGTGTGATTGTCCTTATAATTTCACCGTTGGCATTGCGGGTTGCCTTAGCAAAGTTTTCTTTTATGAAATTTTCTTTAATTGTTGCGAAGATGTCCTTTAAATCCGGTTCATTTTTAGTTTCAATAATTGTTAAGAAATTTTGCTTTTCCTGTGGTAAAGTTTTTACTTTATNGTTCCAATTTTGAACCTCTTCATCATATTTATGTCCTATTTTATTCCAAAGGGATAAAACATTTTCTGGGATTTCAAAGGCAGGATAATTCCAACCGATAAGATTTGCCATAGTTGTCCTTTGTTCCTCTGATAACGGAGAACCGTGAACTTTGCATGTGTTTTCAAGTTCAGGAAGTCCCTTTCCGATAGTTGTTTTGACAGCTATAAAAGCCGGTTTATCAGATTTTTTTGCAAGGGTTAGGATTTCATCAATTTCTGTGAAATTATATCCGTCCTTTATTTCAAATGTGTTCCAGTTGTTAGCTTTGAACCTTTCAATCATATTAGTTTTGTTTGCAATATCTGCAGTGCCGTCAATGGTTGTATTGTTATTGTCCCAGATTACAATCATATTATCTAAATTAAGGGTGCCGGCAAGAGATATTGCTTCCTCTGATATACCTTCCATAAGGCAACCGTCACCTACTATGACATAAACTTTATTATTTATAATATTGTTTCCGAGTTTGGCTTGTTTGATTTTTTCTGCAATAGCAATACCTGTTGCGGTGGCAATTCCCTGTCCAAGTGGACCGGTAGTTGTTTCAATACCGTTAAGATATCCGTATTCCGGATGACCTGCTGTTGGAAAGCCAAGTTGTCTGAAATTTTTTATGTCGTTTAAGGATATATCTTTATAACCAGTTAGATATAAAAGGCTGTAAAGCAGAGCAGAGCCGTGTCCTGCGGATAGAATAAATCTATCTCTGTTTTCCCATTTTGGGTTATTGGTTGAAAATCGCAGATGTTTTGCAAAAAGTGTTGTTGCAAGTTCGGATAAACCCATTGGAAGACCCGGGTGACCTGACTTTGCCTTTGTTATCATATCTACGGATAAAAAGCGAACGGCGTTTGACATTTGGATTAAATTTTCAATTTCTTTTTGTTGCATTTTGCTCTCCTTTATTTATAATATTTACAATATAACATTAAAATGAATGGAAAATCAAGAAATGAGTGATAAAGTTATAATTTATACTGATGGTGCGTGTAGCGGTAATCCAGGTAATGGTGGTTGGGGTGCTTTGCTTATAAGTGCCGATAACAGGCGTGAAATTTATGGCGGTGAAAAGGATACTACGAATAATAAAATGGAATTGACTGCGGTGATTAAGGCTTTATCTCTTTTAAAATACAGATGTGATGTTGATGTTTGGACTGACAGTCAGTATGTTAAAAACGGTATTACCGATTGGATTATTGGGTGGAAAAAAAACGGGTGGAAAAATTCCCAAAAAAAGCCTGTTAAGAATAAGGATTTATGGATGAAACTTGATGAACTTTCATCATTTCACAATGTTTCTTGGTATTGGGTGAAAGGACATAACGGACATATTGAAAATGAGCGAGTTGATGAGCTTGCAAGGCAAGGTATAGCAGAATTAAAATGAAGCCGTTTGAATATTCTTTTGTTATAAAAAAAGATGGTGGAATTGTGCAAGTAATTCCAGTGGAATTTGTTAAATCTTTTTCGGCAAAGTCAATAAAAATTACTCCTAATCTTGCAAAACAGGTAGTAAAAGTCAGTTATCCTTTTTTTGTAAGCAGGAGTAAAGCAGTTGATTTTTTGGAGATAAAAAAAGATTGGGTATCAAAACAGCTTGAAAAAGTACCTGATAAAATCATTATCTGTGATGGAACAGAGATTTCTTTGCTTGGAAAAAAGTATAAAATTTCACATATTCCAAATGCAAGGCGTGGTGTTTGGATAGAAGGCGATTATATATTTGTTTCCGGAGATAAAGCATTTTTAGGAAGGCGTGTAAAGGATTTTGCAAAGGCTGAAATAAAAAAATATTTTTGTAAAAGAGTTAAGTATTATGCTTCTGTTTTAAAAGTTGAGTTTGGAAAAATTGCCGTGAAAGATACTACTTCCAGATGGGGGAGTTGTGCAAGTAATGGAAATTTATCTTTTTCCTGGCGGTTAGCATTTGCTCCGCTTTTTGTGATTGATTATATTGTGGCGCACGAGGTTTCACATCTTGCGGAACTTAATCATTCATACAGATTTTGGCGAGTTGTAAAGCAAATTTATGATGGTGATGTGGAAAAGGCTCAAAAGTGGCTTTCAAGAAACGGATTATCTTTATATGCTATTGAGTAATTTTTATCTTGTAAAAGGAAAAATTTGATACTAGAATGATTTTGTTTTAATTAAGATTTAGAGGTTGAAGTGGAAGTTAAAGAGAATTTGAAAAATATTGAACCTGTAAAGGAAGAAGAAAAATCTGTTTCTGTTAAAAAGAAAAAAAGAAGCAAATTAGAACTTTTGTTTATGTCATTGTTTTTTTTCTCTTTGGCGTTTTTATTTCTTTTTATTTTTGTGTTTATGAAGTATGGGGTTAATCTTCCTGATTATAATCAGCTTGCCGAATACAAGCCTCCTGTGACAAGCAGATTTTATGCGGGTGATGGAAGTTTACTTACCGAATATGCAACAGAACAAAGAATTTATGTTCCACTTAAAGATGTACCTCCAAATCTTATGAACGCATTTATTGCTGCAGAGGATAAAAATTTTTGGAGCCATAGTGGTATTGATATTATTGGTATAGTTAGAGCTTTCTTTACAAATATAAAAAGTAAGTTGCTTGGAAGAGGGCGTATGGTTGGTGCTTCGACTATTACCCAGCAAGTTGCAAAAAACTTTTTCCTTTCGTCAGAGCAGTCTATGACCCGAAAGATAAAGGAAATAATTTTGGCACTTAAAATGGAGCGAGCTTTTTCAAAACGTCATATTTTAACACTTTATTTTAATCAAATATTTTTGGGATTCCGTTCGTATGGTGTGGCTGCGGCAGCACTTAATTATTTTAATAAATCTTTGGATGAACTTACACTTTCTGAATGTGCATTTTTGGCCGGACTTCCAAAGGCACCAAGTACTTATAACCCAATTACAAATAAGGATAGGGCTATTATAAGACGTAATTATGTTTTGGATAGAATGAAGGAAGATGGTTATATATCTGAGGAAGAGGCTGATGCTGCAAAGTTAGAAGATATTGTTGTAAATGAAAATTTTATTTCAAAGCAACAAAGATATTCATTGTATTTTTCTGAGGAAGTTAGAAAGTTGCTTTCCGGTATTTATGGTGAAGAACAACTTTACAGTGGTGGACTTGCTGTTCGAACTACTATCAATCCTAAGTATCAAGAAATTGCTACAAGAGTTTTACGAAAGGCTTTGATTGATTTTGATAGAAAACGTGGGTGGCGTGGAGCTGAAAAAAATATTGATATAAATGATGAAATTTGGCTTTCTAATCCTGCAATAATGAATCAAGTAGAAAAGAATAATAAAGAAATTTGGCAAGTGCTTCTTTCTATGGAAGCTATGGTTTCTGGTATGGAAGATGATGGGTGGAAAAAGGCTATTGTAATATCGGTTAAAGATGATAGTGCAGAGATTGGATTCGTAAATGCTAATAAAGGGATTATCCCACTTTCTGATTTGACTTGGGCAAGGAAACTTGTTGATGATAAAAGGTCAGATATTGCAGTTTCTTCTGTGAAACAAGTTTTGAATATTGGTGATATTATTTTTGTAAAACTTAAAAATACAGATGAGGGAACATATTCTCTTCAACAAGTGCCGGAACTTAATGGCTCTATGATTGTGCTTGATCCACATACGGGTCGTGTGTTTGCTATGGTTGGTGGCTTTTCTTATACAAGAAGTAAGTTTAATCGTGCAACACAAGCATATCGTCAGCCAGGGTCAACAATTAAACCTTTTGTGTATCTGACTGCTCTTGAAACCGGAAATTACACACCTTCAAGTATTATTCTTGATGCTCCTGTTGTGTTGGAAAAAAGTGATGGAGAATTGTGGAGACCTGAAAATTATGATAATGCTTTTGCCGGTGAAATTACTTTTAGACGTGCATTGGAAAAATCCAAAAATAATCCAACTATCAGAATTGCAAAAGATGTTGGTGTTAGAAACTTTATTAAGACTGCATTAAAATTTGGTGTTTATAAAAAAGTTGATGATCCAAATCTTTCTATGGCTCTTGGTAGTGGTGATACAACTCTTATTGATTTAACTTCTGCATTTGCCCAACTTATTAATGGCGGTAAGAAATTAGAAACTATTGTTGTTGACAGGGTGCAAGACAGAAATGGAAAAACAGTTTATAAATCTGATAAGCATACTTGTGAAAATTGTTCTATGATTGAATGGTTTCCTGATTTACTTCCTCCTGAAATTCCTGATAATAGGGAACAGTTGGCTGATCCTGTATCTGTGTATCAAATTGTTAATATATTGCAAGGTGTTGTTGAAAGAGGAAGTGGTTGGAAAGCAAGAATACAGGGTAAAACTATTGGTGGAAAAACAGGCACTTCCAATGACCAAAAAGATGTTTGGTTTGTTGGGGGAACTCCTGACTTGGTAGCTGGTGTGTTTTTAGGATATGATCAACCGAAAAGTTTGGGAAGTTATGCCGCGGGCGGTTCTCTTGCCGCACCTATATTTAAGGATTTTATGCAAGAAGTTTTAAAGGATAAAAAAGATGTCGCTTTTCGTGTGCCGGAAGGGGTAAGTTTTGTTCGTGTAAACAGGGAAACGGGAAAGCCTGCAACAATTATGGATAATAATTTTAATGTTATTTTAGAGGCGTTTCGTGAGGGAACTGAAAATACTATTTTAAATAAAACTAATTCATCTTCGGTTTTTGATGATGATTCATCTTCTTCTGAAGAATCTGATTTAAATGATAATCAAACAAATTTTGATGGTATTTATTAAGAAAGGAATTTTTTATAATGAATTATTTCAAAATAATTGGTGGAAAATCACTTAATGGCAGTGTTAATATCAGAGGTGCTAAAAATTCCGTGTTGGAGCTGATGTCTGCAACTCTTTTGACTGCTGAACCTATGATACTTCATAATGTTCCTAATTTATCAGATATACAAACTTTGATTGATTTGCTTTCAAATTTTGGAACATCTGTTGAGTGGGACAAAGAAAATCACATAATGAAACTTCATACACCTGTTATAAAAAGTGTTAAGGCACCTTATGAAATTGTAAAAAAAATGCGTGCTTCTATTTATGTATTGGGTGCGTTGATGGGGCGATGTGGTGAAGCAAAGGTCAGTTCCCCGGGTGGTTGTGTAATAGGACAGCGTCCAGTCAATATTCATTTGCTTGCAATGGAAGCATTAGGGGCAAAAATTGAAATCCATCATGGGTATATTGTCGGTGAGGCTCCTTCTATGAATGGTGTAAGAAGACTTCAAGGTGGAATTATAAGTGGTCTTGTTCGTCATCAAAATGGTGTTGCAATAACTACTCATGGCGGAAGTGTTAATGCAATAGAAGCTGCGGTTTTAGCAGAAGGAGAAACTGTCATTGAGTATGTTTCAATAGAGCCGGAGGTTGACGATCTTATAAATATGCTTAACAAAATGGGAGCAAAGATTTCTCGTGAAATAAAAGATGGTGTTAATATTGTCAGGATACAGGGGGTTGAAAAACTTCATGGTTGTGAATATTCCGTAATGCCAGACAGATTGGAAGCAGGAACTTATGCTGTGGCTGCTGCTATGACGTCAGGTTGTATTGAAATTTGTAATGCCGATGTATCAAAAATGGAAAATTTTCTTGATAAACTAAAAGAAGCTGGTGTTAAAATTACAAATACAGATAATGGATTTATTGTTGATGCAAGAAATGTAAAAATAAAATCTGTTAATGTAGAGGTGTCTCAATATCCTGGTTTCCCGACTGATATGCAATCTCAATTTATGACTTTGATGAGTATTGCTGATGGTGTATCCATATTAAAAGAAACTGTTTTTGAAAATAGGTTGATGTATGTACCGGAGCTTGTTCGTATGGGTGCTGATATTCGTATTTTAGGTGATAATACAGCAAAATTTACCGGAGTTAAAAAACTTTATGGGGCTGATGTTATGGCATCGGATTTAAGAAGTGGAGCCTCACTTGTAATTGCTGGATTGGTTGCAGAGGGAGAAACTATTTTACATAGAGTTTATCATATTTACAGAGGATATGAGAATTTTGTTGAAAATTTGCGTTCGTTAGGTGCAAATATTGAAGTTTTAAAAGAAGATATTGAATAGGAGGTAATATGCGTTGTCCGTTTTGTGCGTCTGTTGATACTCAGGTGAAAGATTCTCGTATGGCGGAAGATGGTTCTTATATAAAGCGTCGAAGATTTTGTGCTGAATGTGGTTCTCGATTTACTACTTTTGAACGGGTGCAATTAAAAGAAGTTATGGTTAAAAAGTTAAATGGAATTGTGGTTCCGTTTGAACGTGAAAAACTTTTGAAATCGGTGAAGGTTGCGTGTAAAAAACGTCCTATTACTGATGAACGAATTGATAAGATTGTATCGTCTATACAGCGTCAATTAGAAGCGAGCGGTGAAGTTGAAATATCATCAAGAGAGATTGGTGTTCTTGTTATGGATATACTTTCCAACCTTGATATTGTGGCGTATATTCGTTTTGCTTCGGTGTATTATAATTTTGAAAAAAAAGAAGACTTTTTAAAATTTATTGATACAATTAAAAAAGAAATTTCTGCTTTGGATGAAAAGGTGGATTCCGAAATTACCGGAAAAACATATAATCAATGTTCTATTATTCCGGAATTTCCCGTCGGTTCAAAAGATTTATTTAACAATGAAAAATAAAGAGGTGTGTTATGTTTTTTGTAGATAAAGAAGCAAATGATAAATTAAAAAAATGTGATAAGTATGTATATTTTTATAATACATTTACAGTTTTGTTGGTTGGAGATTTGCTTGCTGGTATGGCTCTTGACGGAGCAAGACCTGATATTTTAAAAAAGTTAATTTTTGCCGGTATTATTTTGGCTGTTGGTTCTGTTGCTTCACTTTTAAAATATTTCAGGTCCATTGATAAAGTGTTTAAGAATTCTAAACCACCAGTTAAAGCTGATTTTAAAATTTCAAAAAAGCTTAATAAGTTACTTGATAAGGTTGTATATGACAATGAAAGATAGGAGTATATTATGAATGTAAAAAAGGTTTAAATGAAAATTAGAAACAGTAAACTTTGTAAAAGATTATTTATAAACAATCTTATATGTATTTCGATGACTACTAATAATATTTTGCTGTTTGTTGCAAAGGGGGAGGGACTTACGAAGTTTGCGGATAAATTGATTTATTCCGGTTTTATTTTGTCCGTGGGAGTAATAGCATCCCTTTTTTCTCTTTTAAATAGTTTTCCAGAGAAAAATAATTATAGATTGTCAGCAGATAAGTTTATGGAAGATACGCTTAAAAAAATGCAAAGTTTGAAAAAAATTTGCATAATTATATGGAAAAACAAAAAAGAAAAGAAAGATAGATAGTTTCTTTTTAAAAGAGACTTCCTTGTGAAGAATCGGTTTTCTTATTTGATTTATTGGAGGTAGTTTTTGAACTTACCTCTTTTTCTTTTTTTGATGAGGTAAATACATCAACTTTGCCGTTTGCAAATTCAATTTGTGCAGATATTAGTTTTTGTAAATTTTCTTTACTGCTTATGATTTCATCATTGTTCCAAATGATTGCATAACCTCGTTTAAGGACATTTTTAAATGAATAGCTTTCAAGCATAGTATTTGTAAAATTCATTTTATCGTTAAGAGAACTTATCTTATTTTTTATTATTAAATCAAGTTTTGTTGCCTTGTCATCAAGTCGTTGAATGGAATCCTCTATAAACTGATTCGGATTTTTTATTCGGTTTGAAAGATTTGAAATTTTAAGGTTAAAGTTTTCAAACAGCCTTACTATGGTTGATAAGAATCTTGATGAATATTCAGAAATGCTTAGTATTATTTCTTGGCAAACTGGGACAGCCTTTTCTGCAGCACCAGTTGGGGTAGGAGCACGTAAATCAGATGCGTAATCAATAAGTGTTGTGTCGGTTTCATGTCCTACGGCAGAGATTATCGGGATTTCGGAATTGTATGTTGCACGGACAACATTTTCCTCATTAAACGGCATTAAATCCTGCATACTGCCACCACCGCGAGCGACGATTAATACATCAGGTTTATCGTGTGTCAATTTGTTAAAATTATTTATTGCATCGGTGATTTCCTTATCTGCACCTTCACCCTGAACTGCGACAGGATAAACAATAATTCGTGTAGGGAATCTATCGGTTATGCGGTGGATAATATCTCTTATTACTGCACCTGTCGGGGAAGTTATAACGCCGATTATTTTTGGAAATTTCGGTATTGGTTTTTTGTGAGATAAGTCAAACAAGCCCTCGGTAGCCAATTTTTGTTTTCGTTCCTCTATTATTTTAAGTAAGGCACCTATACCTGCAACTTCTACATCTTCCACCGTTATTTGGTAAGAGGAGCGTCCTGTGTAAGCGGTGATTTTTCCGGTGATTATGACTTCTAAACCATCTTCTATTTTAGTATTTATTCTTGTCCATTTCCAAAGGACACAATTTAATATATAATCCTTGCCTGCAAAATTTTCCTTTAAATCAAAATAGCAGGTTCCAGAGGAGTGTTTTTTTAGTCCTATGATTTCACCCTTTATTTTTATTCGTTTGAATGTTTGTTCCAAAGTTCCCTTTAAAAGGTTTGAAAATTCGGCAACGGTAAAAATTATTTCTTCCTTCTTTGGAAGTTCCTCTTTTTCATTGGAAGGTTGTTGAGATTCGGTTAATTCTTCGAAAAGTTCATCAAGGTTGCTCATTATAAATCCTCCAAATTCCAACGCGGATGTGGAACGGTTGAAAGTGATGAAGTCTTGCCTGCTATATAATTTAAGATACCGGCATAGGCAATCATTACTCCGTTATCTGTGCAATATTTTGGTGGAGCAAATGATACGGTTATGTTGTTATCAGAACCTATGGTTTCCAATGTTTTTCTGATTGCAGAATTGCTTGAAACACCGCCACCCGCAACAAGATATTTTATATTTTTATTTTGCTTTATTGCGGAGATTAATTTCTTGTCAAGGATTTCAACTATTGCGGATTGGAAACTTGCACATATGTCAGATTTTGTTTTTTCATCAATGTTTTTAAGTTTTTCTATTTGTGTTCGAACTGATGTTTTAAGTCCGGAAAAAGAGAAATTCAAATCGTGGGAGTGGAGCATAGGACGTGGAAAATCAAATGCATTTGGATTTCCGTTTATGGCTGATTTTTCAATTTCCTTTCCTCCCATATAGTCCCAACCGAGCATTTTTGCAACTTTATCGAAACATTCACCGCAAGCGTCATCAATTGTTGTTCCAAGCATTTTATATTTGCCAACGCCTTCCACAATTAAAATTTGTGTATGTCCACCAGAAACGAGTAATAGCATATAAGGGAACTTTAAATCTTTGTTAAACATCATAGGCATAAGGGCGTGTGCTTCCAAATGATTAACGGCGATGAAAGGTTTGTTTGTTGCAAATGCCAAAGATTTTGCCATATTTACGCCAACAATTACTCCGCCAATTAACCCTGGACCGTTGCCGGCGGAGAAGATATCAATATCGTTTATGGAAAGGTTAGCCTCGAATAAAGCCTTATTTATCAATTTATCAATATAGTTCAGGTGACTTCGGGAGGCTATTTCGGGGACGACACCACCGTATTGGGAATGTTCCTCAAACTGAGTTATTACTTGGTGTGCAAGGATTTCGCCTTTGTCATTTATTATGGCAACGGCGGTTTCATCACAACTACTTTCTATACCCAAACATATCATTTTTATTGCTTTTTTATAAAATTTGTTATATTGCTTTATTATAGAGAGTTTTTTATTATTTGGAAAGAGGAATTTTAAATTGTTAAAAAAAATATTTTCAGCTTCTGTTTTTTTATTGTGTGTTGCATGTGCATCTACATCAAATGAGATAAGAAATTCAACTGCATCGTTTGGTGCATTGACAGGAAAAAGCAAGATTGTGCAAAAACCGACTCTTATCAAGCTTGGGGTAGAACCTTTGAAAATAAATGATGCAAGGGCTTATATGACCAATTTGTTTAATGCGTTGGTGCCGGATTTGGAAAAGACGAATATTACTTATCAAATGGCGGGAACTGATATTATTTTGACTATACAATCTCATATTATTTTAGATGACAGGATGAACATTCTTTCTTCGATAAAACCACAGCTTGATAATATGCTTTTGACTTTGGCACAATATGATAGAAATTTTATTGAAATTACGGGACATACTTCTAGTGTTGGAAAGAAGAATGATAATCTTCGTAAGTCGGTTAATGAGGCGCAAAGTGTAGCGGATTATTTTATGGAGTTTAGGAATAAGAAACTTCGCATTATACCGGAGCGAATCTTTATAAATGGTATGGGTGAAAGTATGTGGATTGCCGACAATTCCACAAGGGAAGGACAACTTCTTAATCACAGGATTGAAATAAGAATTTCACCGCTTATTTAATTTTTAAGTTGGTTATGAATTATTGCGGTAATGCCGGTTGCTTTGTAGCTTTCAGATGATTTATGATTGTTTGATTCCGTTATTGTTTTTATTTCATATACAACATTTGTATTTATATTTTTCATTATTGAAATTGTGATGAGTAATGAAATTAAAAGAGCTATTGTTCCGAATACAAATTCCTCATCAGTATTCTTTTTATTTAAAGTCATTTTTGCAAGGGATATAAAAGCCCAAATTGCGGAAAAAACTATGCCAACAACTGTTAAATCAATGAGTAAGTAGAAAACACCCTTTAAGTAGTGTTTTTGATAAAATTCGTGAACGCCGAAAATTCCGAATAGACCACAAAGTAGCATTGTTCTTGATTTTTCTGTATTGATTTTATTTCTCATTTTTTATATCCTTTTAAACTATTATGGCAAGGTTTTCAGGGGTTCCCTTTGATGCCTTTATATTTACGGTTATGATTACCAATAAGTCATAGTCCTTGTTCGGACTTGGATTTTGTTCCTTGTATAGAAGATGGCTTGTGTTAATAGTCATTTTTGTGACAAGGTGGTCATCGTCAAGAAGTGTATATATAATATCGTGTTTGTCTGTATTTTCAGCGATTTCGTGTGCATTTTGAGGACGTTTTAGTGCATCTAGCAAGGTTTTCATTCTATTATCAATGTCGGCACGAGGTGTTTCAAGAAGTTCCGGGTGCATTATTTGTATATCAAGTTCGGCAAGTAAATTTAATTCAGGACGAATTATTGGAAAAAATTTTACACCGTTTATCTCCTTTATCCCTTTTGATTTTGTTTTATTCATTCTTTCTTTTATTATATTATAAGGAGAAATTTCTGATAGTCGTTCAAGTTGAGGGGATAGTGTCATCCTTATATCATGTAAATGTTGACTTCTTTTTTTAGGGTTGATTTTTATTTCACCGTTATAGATAAGTTTAAATTTCATACTAACTCTCCTTTATATTCTTAAAAGAATTATATCATATTTTTTAAGTAGATTCTATTATAAAATTATTTTTGAATGTTGTAATTTATTATAATTTTTTCAACTTGTTTATATAATTTCTTTTCTTCCTTATTCAAATCAAAATATATAGTATCTAGGTTAGCCAGAATTTTTTCTGCTTCTTCATAGATTTTTTTATTAATTTTAGAAGATTTTGGGTTTTGAGTTAGATAATAAAAAAGCTCTTTATTATAAAGAGCTTTATTTAATGTTTTAGGATTTGTTGTTTGTGGATTTTTTGATGTTGGTGATTTACGCATTTTCCTTCTCCCTTTTATGTCTTCATTTTTTATTTTAAGGTTTAGTTTATAAAAGTCAATATTAAATTTAGTATTACAAATTTTTAGTTTGTTGTGTCCTAGCTTTTTTTACACAAGAAATAATAAAATCACTTTTTGCATTTGTGTACGCATCACGATTGTATTTATATTTTTTAAGCAAGCTTTGTTTTAATGCAACATATTCGGATGCTACTTTTGGATTGTTCCTTAGATAATTTCTGAAATATATTTCATCATAATCGTTAGGGTATCTGATATGCAGATGAAAAACTTTGTTTGCAAATCCATTCGGTGTATATCCCTTATTATAATCTAAACGGAAATCCGGTGATGTTTGTTCGTTCATAAGTAGCCAGTTGCTATTTGCTAGAATGTATTTTAATTCTGTTATGTTTGTGGTTGGAAGAATTTGTAAAAGTATATCTACAATAGGTTTTGATATTAGTCCATTTACAGATGTGCTTCCAATATGGTCAATTCGTTTGATATTATTTTTTAGTAATGAGTTTAGGGTGGTTTCTTCTTCTTTATACCAAAAAGGCCAATCAGGGTTGTATTTAGTAAGTTCAATAGGAAAAAGTTGCCATAGTTCTTCTAAGCTCATTTCTGATAATTGTTTCATAGATTTGTCCTAAAATAAACTCCCGTTGTTTAGGCGGGAGTCTTTTTTTGTTATTATTTCATTAATGGGGGAATTGCAGGAAGTATTTTACCCTCTAGCCATTCCAAGAATGCACCACCGGCTGTTGAAATGTAGGTAAAGTCTTGTGCTACACCTGCATTATTAAGTGCTGATACTGTGTCACCACCACCAGCAACGGAAATAATTTTTCCATTACGAGTTAGTTCTGCAACTGTTTTTGCAAGTTCGTTTGTACCTCTGTCAAATGGAACTAATTCGAAGACGCCAAGTGGTCCGTTCCAAAGAACTGTTTTTGCTTCAGCGAATTTTTTATCAAGGATTTTTGAACTTTCAGGTCCAATATCAAAGATTTTCCAATCGCCATCTACATCATCAATACCAACAAATTTGTTTTCTGCATTTGCTTTGAATTCCTTTGCAACGCATACATCAACAGGAAGTATGATTTCACAACCGTTTTTCTTTGCTTCCTCTATAATTTTTAATGCAGTGTCTTTCATATCTTCTTCTGCCATAGAAGCACCAATATTATAGCCTTGTGCAAGAAGGAAAGTATTTGCCATTGCTCCGCCAATTACTATTGCATCAACTTTTTTAGTTATGTTTTCAAGTACAGCAAGTTTTGTTGAAACTTTTGAACCGCCAACAATTGCAATTGCTGGATGTTTTGGATTTTCAAGTGCAGATGTTAGGGCGTTAACTTCCTCTTCCATAAGAAGTCCGGCGTAAGATGGAAGATATTTTGTGATACCTTCGGTTGATGCATGTGCACGGTGTGAAGTTGAAAAAGCATCATTTACATAAATATCACCAAGGGATGCCAGTTTTTTTGAAAATTCTGTATCGTTTGCTTCCTCTTCATTATAAAAGCGAACATTTTCAAGAAGTATTATATCACCATCTTTCATTTCATTTATTTTTGTATTTACAATATCTCCTATTGTATCATCAACAAATTCAACAGGTTTCCCAATAGCGGTTGCTAGATTATCAATAAGTATTTTTGTTGAAAATTCAGGTAATTTTTGACCCTTTGGACGACCAAAGTGTGTGATAATAATTACTTTTGCCCCTTTATCGGATAATAATTTTGCAGTAGGAGCAAATCTTTCAATACGGCTGTTGTCGGTGATTTTCGTTCCCTCTGTTGGAACATTAAGGTCGGCACGAACAACAACTTTTTTGCCTTTTAAATCTTGAATATCATTTATTGTCTTTAAGTTTGACATTTTATTTCCTTTCCGTTTTTTTGTTAAAAAGTAAATTTATTTTATTATAAAATTTTGTGTATTACAAGAGTAATTTATAAGATTATTTTATTACAACACGACGATTTTCTGCTTTTTTTACACCGTTTGCTGTTGGAATTTTTAAATCAGTTGATCCCATTGCCTGAAGTGTAATTTTTGAAGCTGGTATTCCATAGGATTCTATTATCTTTGCAACTGCTTTTGCACGTTTATCAGAAAGTTTTTGATTGTATTCGGAATTGCCAGATGTGTCTGTATGTCCTTGAATTATAATAGTTTCTTTTGATGAAAGAGCCTTATCCGAAATATCCTTTAATTGTGGAAGGAATTTGTAATCAACATCAGATTTGTTCCAATCAAAAAATATTTCAAATGGAAGTAAGTCAGAAGGACTGTCAAAAATTTCTTCTTCTATATAATCGTCTTCGTTTATGACATTATATTCATCATCGTTTTCTTCATTTTCATCATAAATTTTTTCTTCAACAGCACAATCAGGGATTTCTATTTCATCTATTTGTTCAGATATTTCAACAATTTGGTTGGATAATTCATATATATATTGTTTAAGATTTTCAAAATCTTCGTTATTATTTTTTGCCTTTAATTCATTAAGTTGTAATTGAAGATTTTCAAGGTATTTTCTGATATTTTCTATATCTGATTTCGTTGCATTATTAGGGTCATTTATTATAACAGTATCTTTGCCGTTATTACGTTGGATTATTTGAGTAGTTTTCTGATTTGCCTTTATATAATTTATTGTTTTTTCAATATTTTTGATATAGTCGTTTAAAACTTGTAAATCCTTACTTATATTATCTTGTGCAACTATTACGGGTTGAGGAGGGTTATTTCTTAAAAGTGGCATATTTGGCCATTTTGGAATAGAAATATGTTTACCATCAAATTGTTTTATTTTTGTGGAGGTTGTGATTTTTGTTTCTTTCTTTTGATTTTTACATTTAAAACAGTCTGTATCAATTATTGAAAGGATTCTTTGTTTTGTTTTCAAAAATCTTTCTTTGCAATTTTGTGCTTGTTTGCTTAGTCCATCTTCTTCACTTTCGACCCAGCAGTCAAATTTTGCCTGTGCGTCGGCGACAAGTTGAGGGTAGGTATTTTGCACCTCTGATGATAATATTTTTAATAAATCATCGTAGCTATTGCTTATTGAAACTATGTTATCTATTGGTAAATTTCTTGAATAAATATTATCAGGTTTGACACGCTCACCATAGTATGCTGTTAATGATTTTAAAGCAAAGTGATTTGCATCAT
This sequence comes from bacterium, assembly GCA_014803575.1. Classification (GTDB taxonomy): domain Bacteria; phylum Pseudomonadota; class Alphaproteobacteria; order Rs-D84; family CACZYB01; genus CACZYB01. The sequence continues at coordinate 86,629 of JAAVBO010000008.1, forward strand.
TTAAGTCATTTGTATATTGTGCCTTAAACAAAGCAAGTGATTTATATTCATTTGCAAGTGCATTTGAAAAGTTATCATTTGAACGATTTGAATATAAATCAATATTTCTTATTATTGAAACATAATTGTTATATTTATCAGTATTTCTTATTTCAGATAGAGCAGGGTGAGAAGCATAAGCAAATATTACAAAAATTGTTAAAATTTTTGAGATAAATTTACAGTTATTTAATAAATGCTTTAAAATCTTCTATCTCCTTCTTTATAATTATATAAAGCAATATTGATTTTATCAAGTTATTTTTAAGTATTTGGTTCAATGTTATCAAATATCACAGGTATTTTTGATTGAAATTCTTTTAATAATGGAATCATAAGTTCACGCATACTTGGGTGTGCGGCTTTGCTTGTTCTTAATTCAAAGATATGTTTCCATTCTCTTAAATTAGTTGTGATTACTATTTCTGTTTTTATATCTATTGGTAAGACGCCTCTTGCATTTTCTGGTTTAGAGCCGTTTTCCATCATTGCCATATATGATTTTTCTGCGTTTTCCATTGCCGATTTCCATAAATCAAATTCCTTTGTATTTTCTTCTATTTCAAAAGGTTTGATTACTGTTATTTCAGAGCCGAATTTATCCTTTGTATAATTACAATATCTTGTTGATTCTTGTGAATATGCAGCAAGTCTATGTCTTACAAGTTCGTGTGTGAAACCTCTGTTGCATATAAAGCGAACTGTTATGTTATAGTGTTCTATTACCGATTCGTGACCTCGTTTTGCGATTCTTTCAACAAAACCTTTTGCTGAGTCGGGTGTTATTAAGTCGTTTGATTTGTAGCAAGTTCTACCTGCAAGTTCAATTAATTTTAAGATTTCTTCACCATTTATTGGAGTTAAGATTTCGTATCTTGGTTTTACTATTTTTACCATTTTTTTATCCTTTCCTTTTAAAAATGTGGTTCACTTAATTTCGGTTGTTTATCTTTTTTCTTATTTTTTATACTTTTAAAACTTTTTGTAATTAACAGTTTTAATAATTTTGAGAGCCAAAGAATGATTATTATAAATATGATTATTATGAGATAATGTAAATAATCACTCGCAAAATAAATGGTATTTTGAAGTTTTGTTTTTACCTTGTTACTTGTCGAATTATATTCCTTTTGAATATCAAGATTTATTAATTTTTTATTAAGTGTATCTGTTAAATATTTTATATCACTTTGCGTATACAAAATTTTGTTGTTTATAGATTTTGCATTATTTATTAGTCTTTCAATTTCATTTGCATTAAAAACTTCCTTTTTCGATAAAGTTTTTTCAAGCTCTTCTTTTGCTATGTTTAGACTGGTTAATTGATTATTATAATATTCTAAGTCTTTTGTTATATAAGAATCGATATTAGATTTATTATGTGTAATTTTTCCATATTTTGAAATAGAATCGTTAAATTGTCGTGATAAAGATAAAGGAATTTCTATTAAAAAATGAGCTGTTGTATTTTCCGGAAAGATAGTATTTCTTTTTAAATCACTTTCCTTTATATTACATTGTATAGTTTCGCATTCATTAATAATTCCATTAAAGGCATATAATTGACCGTCGCGATTTGTGCTTATTATAATTTCTTGGATTTCCGGATAACGATTTCTTTTTGAAGTTATATAAGCATTTTTTAAAGAGTGGAAAAATTCTTCATAATTATAGTTAATAATTTCTTCTATTGTAAAGGAAGTAGAGTTTTTTACACTATTTAAGAAATTATTTGTTGAATTGAGTTTACAACCTTGAAGTATAAAAATGGCAAGGAGGTAAATTGTATATAATTTTATTTTTGAATTCCTTCTCATAATTTTATGTTTTATCATATAGTTTTTTAAAATAAAAGATAAATTTATAAAAAAATAGTTGACAAACACATATTTTTTATTTATTATCCTTAATAAAATTATTGTGAATTGTTAAAATATGCTTTACAAGGTTGTTTTTTTATGGTATATTTTAAGAAAAACAAATAAAGAGGTTTGTTATGGCTGAAAAAGAAAATAAAAATAATATGTTTGCTACTGGTATAGTAGATTTAAAGTTTTTACAAGAAGAATCTGCAGAGGCTGAAAAAATTGCAGCCGAAACTGCTGCAAAGATAGAAAAGACTATGCAAGCTCAAAAGTCTTCTGAAAAATAATATTATTTATAACCTCCTTGATTGGAGGTTTTTTATTCTTGATTATATTTTTTTATAGTTTATATTATATCACATATTTAATTTAATAAAAAAGGAAATATAAAATGATAAATGTTCTTCTTGTTCTTAATATTATAGTTGTTATTTTATTAATTGGTATAATCTTGCTTCAAAAATCAGAAGGCGGTGTGCTTGGTATGGGTGGAAGCGGTTCTAAAAATGGTATTTTTACTGCTCAATCTGCCGGTAATTTGATAACAAAAATGACATATTTTTTAGGTGCAATGTTTTTTATTATCTGTATTGCACTTGCTTTTTTAGTCGCAAGAAAAAATAATTCTTCTAAATCATTTATTGAAACTATGATAGAAAAAAATAATGTAAAAGAAGTAAAATCAACTGATGTAAATATTATTCCGGAAGATAAAATTAAGGAAGAAATGGCAAAAGAATCTGTTAAAGAGGAAATAAATACTAAGAAAAAACCGGTTGCTCCTGTTTCAAAATAATAAAACAAACGAATCAATAATGGGTAAATGTTTTTCATTTACCTTTTTTTATTTAAATTTTTGTTTGAGGTAATAAAAAATCCCTTTAAAGGTAGTCAACCTTACAAAGAGTTATTTGTCTTAACTATCAATGTATAAATATATAATATCACGATTCGCAAACTTTTGCAAGAGAGGAAGTATAAAAAAATCAAAGATTATATTGACATTTGTTTTTTTTTGTTTAATATGAGATTCCTTAGTTAAAATTAACAAAAAAAAGAGGTATAAAAATGAATAAAGTAAATTCTTCAATAGAAATAAATCTTAATCCTACTATATCAAATGTAGATTATTGGGATTATGATAAAGTAGATAGTGAATTAAATAAGTTTGAAGCTCAACGAAGAGATTTCTATTTAAAAAATGGATACTTTTATTATAATTACTTCGTTTCCACTAAACCAACTACTTTTGTAGAAAAAGATTTACATGAATCTTCAAAAGAAATGGAAACTTTAACTGATAAATTTAATAAAATAGAAGATGAGAATGTTGTTGATATGTTTAAAGGATTTTTTGATTTATTCCAAAGATCACCTTCTGTATATACACTTTTATCTGATTTAATAGATATATATAATGCTGATTTAAAAGCTTTAAAATATAGTTATGCTAGTAAGGTAAGTATGGAAAGTAATGAAAAAATGAAATTATTAAGAAGAAGTTTTGATATATTCAGTCATTTATTGAATCGAGATAAGATTCTTGAAACTATTATTAAAACAAAGAGAGAAAAACTTTCTGATATATTATTAAATGAAGATATATTTTTTTATACTTTGAAAGATCATTCTGAATTATTAGAAGTAAGTAAAAAGCAATTAGTAATGGATTCTATTTCCCAACAATTAAAAGATAATCAAAGATAATTATAGTTATTAAAAAGCCCCTCTCTTGAAGGGGCTCTTTTTTATTTTCCAAAGATCTTTGCAAGAAGTCCGTGTTTCTTTTGCATCTTTGTTTTTTTCATTTTGTTTGCAGGAGTCTTTTTTAAGATTTCCTGATTTTTAACTTTTTTCATATTATTTTTAAATTTAGTGTTTATTGGTTCCTTTTCACGGAAGTATGAACCAAGGTTTCTATCTAAATCCATTTTTTCGATTACATAAGATTTTTCGTTAAGAATAGTATCATCACCATTTATTATAATACTTGTTCCGTATCTTTCTTCCAATTCCAAAATATCATCACGCTTTTGATTAAGTGTGTATAGAGCAATATCAGACGGAATAGAAATATAGATACGTTTTGAAACTTTTTTAAGAAGTTCTTCCTCTATATGTCTTATCAAATTGATAGATGCTGTTTGAACAGATGGGACAAGCCCTGTGCCAAGACAGTGAGGGCAGACTTTGTGACTTACTTCCAAGAAACTAGGGCGTAATCTTTGACGGGAAATTTCCATAAGTCCGAATTGTGAAAGTTTTGCCATTTGCACCTTTGCACGGTCCTTTTTTAAAGCTTCACGCATTTTTTGTTCAACAGCTTGATTATGTTTTGGTTCCATCATATCAATGAAATCGACAACTACCAAACCTCCCATATCACGAAGACGGAGTTGACGACCAACTTCTTGGGCAGCCTCCAAATTTGTTTTAAGTGCAGTTTCTTCAATATTTCTTTCCTTTGTTGCACGTCCGGAGTTAACATCAATTGCAGTTAATGCTTCTGTTGGATTAATTACTAAATAACCACCGCTTGGAAGTTTTACAATTGGATTTTGAACTGCTTCAAGTTGAGCTTCTACTTTATATTCAATGAACAAAGGAGCAGGGTCGTTATACTTTTTAATTTTTTTCATATCATCAAAACTTATTTGTTTTGCAAAATCCACTGCCTTTTTATATCCTTCATCACCTTCAATTAAAATTTCATCAATGTCGGCCTTATACATATCACGAATCGCACGACGGAGCAAATCGCTTTCTTCATAAATAAGGGCTGGTGCTGTTGAAGCAAAAGTTTTCTTTCTTATTTCGTTCCAAAGATTAATCATATAATCGTAATCAGCAAGCAATTCTTTGTATGTTTTGTTGCAACCGGCGGTTCTTGCAATTACAGTCATTCCCTCTGGGATAGGTAAATCTTTAAGAATTGATTTAAGATTTTTTCTATCTTCACCATAAGGAATTTTGCGGGAAACACCGTATTTTATACGTTTATTGCTGTTTGGCATTAAAACGCAATAACGACCGGCAAGAGATATGTAGGTTGTAATTGCAGCACCTTTATTTCCTCGTTCTTCTTTTTCTACTTGGATAAGTAAGATTTGTCCCGATTTGATAACTTCTTGTATTTTATATTGACGAAGAAGTTGTTTTCTTTTTTCTTCTGATTGACGTTCTACAGCTTCATCTTCATCATCAGCGAAAGTTTCTACAGGTGTGTCAGAATGTTTTTCTTCGTCCTTATCCTCATCATCTAAATCTTGAGAGATAAGAAGAGCCTTTTTATCTTCTATTGGTATTTGGAAATAATCAGGGTGTATTTCTGAAAATGGTAAAAATCCGTGTCTTGCACCGCCGTATTCAACAAATGCAGATTGGAGTGATGGTTCAACACGAATCACCTTTGCAAGATATATATTTCCTTTTATTTCCTTTTTATTTATAGTTTCAAGTTCAAAATCTTCAAGTAAATTATTTTCTATTATAGCAACCCTGGTCTGTTCGGAATGAGTAGCATCTATTAACATTTTTTTTGTCATTTTTTATCAATCTCCAATTATTTAATTTTGTTTCTTTATTATAAAAATTTCTTTGAATGTTATTATATAGTGTGAAAAAATTATCACTATATGTATTAAAGTTAAATAAACAAAAATTATTTAATGTTTTGTCGCCATTAGACATAACACTTATATTTTTTAGAAATTCTTTTAGTAATTTTATCATATTATTTCTTTAATTTATTTAACCAGATTTTCAGTATAGCTAATTTTTTATTTTTTTACAAGTTTTTTATAAATTACTTTTCATTTTTCGTTTTTTGATATATAATTTATAAAAATATTTACAAAAGAGGGAATTTTTACAATTTTGTTAAAGAAAATAAGTAAATTTTTGATTTTAGTTTTTCTTTCTTTTGCTTTTGTATTGTCTGCAAAGGCATCGAATAATGCTATTGTTTTCAGAACCGGAATACAATCCGGTAATGTTTCAAGATTTGTTCTGGAGACATCTCAAATGCCGGTTTACAACATATTTTATTTATCTAATCCAACAAGAATTGTTATAGATGTAGATAACTTAAACATATCAAATGTTAAAAAAGAATCTTCAAAAAGCGGATTTATTTCTGATGTAAGACTTTCTGTATTTGATAAAAATACTTCTCGAATTGTTTTGGATTTAGGTAATTTCGCAAAAGTTAAAAATCACTTTGTTTTGAATCCTATAAATTCTAATAAAAATTACAGATTTGTTGTGGATATTGAAAATGCAACAAATTTAGAATTTAATAATTTAGTAAAAAATCATTATTCTTATCCTTCTCAAAAATATATATCAAATTCAGATGGCGCCGTTGAAGTAGAAGTAACATCTTCAAATAAAAAGGCTTCTCGAAAAGTGGAAATTAATGAAAATGTAAAGAAAAATGGGACGGTAACAACTAAGACAACTACTACAACAAAGACTACAACTGTTTCAAATATACCTTCAAAAGGAAAAAAACAGAAAATTATAGTTATTGATGCAGGTCATGGTGGACATGATCCCGGTGCAATCGGTATGGCTGGCGTACAAGAAAAGAATATAAATCTTTCAATAGCTAAATTACTTAGAGATATATTGAAAAAAAATTCTCAATATAAGGTTATTATGACAAGAAATACGGACATATTTCTTCCTCTTCAAGAAAGGTCAGCTATTGCGGAAAAAAATAATGCTGATTTCTTTATTTCTATACATATAAATAGCAGTTCAAAAAAAACAACTAAGGGATTTTCCATATATACATTAAATGAAATTGCAACCGATGAAGAATCTAAAAAGCTGGCTGAAAAAGAAAATGCGTCTGATTTGCTTGGTATTGGAACATTTGATACTTATGATGCTGTGACAAAGAATATTTTAGGAGATTTGTTACAAACTCAGGTAAAAATAGCTTCTGTTGAAATTGCAACAGAAATTGTTAATCAAGTTAAACAAGATACTATATGTCTTGAAAATCCTAATCGTGAGGCAAAATTTACTGTTCTTCGTTCTTCGGTACCTTCCGTTTTGGCAGAAATGGGCTTTGTTTCAAATAAAGATGAAGAAAAAAAACTTAATCAAAAATGGTATCAGGAAAAACTTGCTTATGCTCTTGCAAGAGGTATTGATAAAATTTTAAAAGATTAATTTGACAGATGTTTTTATAAATGCAATAATCCTTTTTTAATAAAGGAGTAAAAAATGCGTGTTGATTTTTTTGATTTTGATTTACCTGAAAAATTTATAGCAAAAGAGCCTGTTAAAAAGCGTGATGAGGCAAAACTTCTTCTTATCCCAGAACTTATTAATAAACAGGTTAAAGATTTGGTTGATGTATTACCGGAAAATTGTGTAATGGTTTTTAACAATACAAAAGTTATTCCTGCACGTATTTATGGACAGTTTAAAAAGCGTGAGTTTGAAGTAATGCTTCATAAAAATATAGATATTGAAACTTGGCTTGCTTTTATAAGAAATTCAAAGAAGTTATCCGTAGGTGATGAATTAATTTTTAAAGACGGATTAGTCGGGATTGTTGTATCAAAGCAAGGAGAAAGTGGTGTTGAGTTAAAATTTAACAGAAAAGGGGCTGATTTTTTTGCAACCCTTCATAATATTGGTGTTCTTCCTCTTCCTCCATATTTGAAACGTGAGGCGACAAAGGAAGATGAGGAAAATTATCAAACAGTTTATGCAAAGGAGGAAGGGGCTGTTGCGGCACCTACTGCTGGACTTCATTTTACAACGGAATTATTGAATAAGCTTAAAAGTAAAGGGATTGAACTTCTTTATTTGACTTTGCATGTTGGTGCAGGAACGTTTCAACCAGTGAAGGTTGAGGATACAAAGGATCATAAAATGCACTCGGAATTTGGTATTTTGACAAGTGAGGTGTCTGATAAACTTAATCTTGCAAAAAAGGAAGGACGAAAGATTGTTGCAGTTGGGACTACTAGTCTTAGACTTTTAGAATCTGCAGTGAAAGATAACGGATTTTTTGAACCTTTTGAAAGAGAGACAGATATATTTATAACTCCACCATATAATTTTAAATCGGTTGATTATTTGATTACGAATTTTCATTTACCGAAGTCAACTTTGTTTATGTTGGTGTGTGCTTTTGCTGGTGTTGATGAAATGAAAAAAGCTTATGAATTTGCAAAGGAAAACGATTATCGTTTTTACTCCTATGGTGATACATCACTTTTAAAAAGGAAATCTAACTAATGGAAAAAACAAAATTTTCTTATGGTGATATAGTTAAAGTGTTGCTTCCTCTTAATTGTGATGGATATGACTATATGATACCTATGGAAGGAGATTTTGTTATTGGTGATTATGTTTATGTTCCTTTTCGTTCAAAGCAAGAATTAGGTGTTATAATTTCAAAAAATGATAAACCTTTGAATTATGATATTTCAAAGGTGCGGTTTATTTTAGGAAAGTGTAAAGATTATTGTTTAACTGAAAATCAAATACTTTTTATAAAAAAAGTTGCAGAATATAACTTGTCTTCTTTTGGTAATGTATTAAAAATGGTTATGGGATTTAGTGGAATTTTTGATGATGTAAAAGGTAGGAAAAAAGAAACAAATTATATTCCATCATATACAGATGTTAATTTAACGGAGGAACAAAAAAATGCAACCGAATTTTTATCCTCAAAGCTTGGGAATGGATTTTCGGTTTGCCTTCTTGATGGAATAACAGGAAGTGGTAAAACAGAGGTATATTTTAAGGTTGTAAATGAGGCTTTAAAAAATATTGATAATCAAGTATTAATAATGCTTCCCGAAATATCTTTGACAGGACAGTTTTTAACTAAGTTTGAGTTAAGATTTGGAATAAAGCCTGTTTTATGGCATAGCAATATAACGCCGGCACAAAGACGTGATAATTGGAAAGCTATTGTAAATGGAGAGGCAAAAGTTATAGTTGGGACTCGTTCTTCATTGTTCTTGCCATATAAAAATCTGTCGTTGATAGTCCTTGATGAAGAACATGACAATTCGTATAAACAAGAGGATAATGTTATTTATCATGGCCGTGATATGGCTGTTCTTAAGGCTTCAATTGATAAAATTCCTATTATACTTGCCTCTGCAACTCCATCAATAGAAACTCTTAATAATGTAAAGCTGGGCAAGTATCAATCTGTGAAATTAACATCTCGGTTTGGCGAGGCTGTTATGCCGAAAATTGAACTTATTGATTTACGACAAAATAAACCGGAAAAACAGGAATGGGGACAAAGCTGGCTTTCAAATGTTTTAGTAAAAAAAATTGAAGATAATCTTTCTTTGGGTAATCAGGTTATGCTTTATATAAATAGACGTGGTTATGCTCCGCTTGTATTGTGTTCGTCTTGTGGATACCGAATTCAATGTCCTAATTGCAGTGTATATTTGACTGCCCATAATAAAGATAATACAAGATGTTATTGTCACCATTGCGGATATAGTGCAAAATTGCCTCAACATTGTCCGGAATGCGAAAAAGAAGACAGTTGGTTTTTGTGTGGTCCAGGTATTGAAAGAATTGAAGATGAAGTTAAAAACCGTTTCCCAGATGCAAAAATTACAACTATTTCATCAGACAATATTACTTCTCAAACGAAACTTAATGACATTATCAAACAGATTGAAGATAGGGCAGTTGATATTATCATTGGAACACAAATTCTTGTAAAGGGTCATCATTTTCCTGATTTAACTCTTGTAGGTGTTGTTGATGGTGATATGAGTTTCAGTGGTGCGGATTTGCGTGCAAATGAAAATACTTTTCAACTTTTGACACAGGTGTCTGGGCGTGCTGGGCGTGGTGAGAAGAAAGGAGAAGTAGTAATACAAACCTTTAATCCGGATAATCCTGTTATGAAGGCGATTGCAGAAAATGATAGGGAAAGTTTTTTTAAGGAAGAGTTAGAAAACAGACGTATTTCCAAAATGCCTCCATTTTCAAAATTAGCAAGTGTTGTTTTATCAGCAAAAAACAAGCAAATTTTGGATAGTTTTTGTTATTCTCTTTCTCGATGTGCACCGAACAATTTGGATAGAGTTTCTTGTTTTGGACCTATTGACGCACCTATTGCACTTCTTAAAAAAAATTACAGAAAGCGATTTTTACTTATAGTTGATAAAAGTATAAGAATTCAAGATATTATAAAAAAATGGTTTTCCTTTGTAAATCCACCATCTTCAATAAATATAAAAATTGATATTGACCCTTATAATTTTATGTAAAATATAAATTTTTCTATTTCACCACTTGCAAAAGTTTGCGAATCGTGNTATTATATATTTATACATTGATNGNNAAGNNATAANAACTCTTTGTAAGGTTGACTACCTTTAAAGGGATTTTTTATTTTCTTAATAAAAATTTTTTAATAGCTATTGAAAAAAAGGATAATCTCCACTATATAATTATAATGTATTAAAACTACGGAGGTAAATTATGAACTTTAAACCACTATTTAATAACATTCTTATTGAAAGAGTTGATGAAGAAACTACAACAAAGGGTGGAATTATAATTCCTGATACTGCAAAGGAAAAACCTTCTCGCGGTCGCGTGCTTGCTGTTGGTGAAGGTGCATTGCTTGAAAACGGTACAAAACAAACTATGTCTGTAAAAGTTGGCGATGTCGTTCTTTTTTCTAAATGGGGCGGAACNGAAATCAAACTTGATGGAAAAGACAGAGTTATTATGAAAGAAACTGATGTTTTAGGTATAATNGAAGAATAGGAGAAATAAAAAATGGCTACAAAAATAATTGAATTTGGTGCTGATGCAAGAAATAAAATGAANACTGGTGTTGATACACTTGCAAANGCTGTAAAGGTAACACTTGGTCCAAAGGGTCGCAACGTTATGATTGATAAATCTTACGGTGCTCCTAAAATAACAAAGGACGGTGTTTCCGTTGCAAAAGAANTGACTGATTTAAAAGATCCTTTTGAAAATATGGGTGCAAAGGCAGTAAAGGAAGTTGCTTCAAAGGCTGCAACTGATGCTGGTGACGGCACAACAACNGCAACAGTTTTAACNCAAGCTATCTTTTCCGAAGGGGTAAAAATGGTTGCTGCAGGTATGAATCCTATGGATTTAAAACGCGGTATTGANAAAGCTGTTGATACAGTGGTTGAAAATCTTGCAACTCGTTCAAAAAAAGTATCCAANGANGAAGAAATNGCTCAAGTTGCAACAATTTCCGCAAACGGCGACAAAGAAATNGGTGAAAAAATNGCAAACGCAATGGAAAAAGTTGGTAAAGAAGGCGTTATTACCGTAGAAGAAGCAAAAGGTATGGAAACTGAAGTNGAAATTGTGGAAGGTATGCAATTCGANCGCGGGTATCTTTCCCCTTATTTCATTACAAACGCAGAAAAAATGAACTGCGAATATGAAAATCCTATGGTTTTGATAACAGAAGGCAAAATTTCAAATCTTCAACCGATTCTTCCAATCCTTGAAAATATCGCACAAAGTGCGAGACCTTTACTTATTATCGCCGAAGATGTAGAGGGCGAAGCTCTTGCAACATTGGTAATAAANAGAATNCGTGCTGGACTTAAAATAGTTGCTGTAAAGGCTCCTGGTTTCGGTGACAGACGTAAGGAAATGTTAAAAGATATTGCAATTTTAACAAATGCAACCGTTGTATCCGAAGATTTGGGTATGAAACTTGAAAACATAACCGTTGATATGCTTGGAACCGCAAAGAAAATTGTTGTTGATAAGGAAAATACAACAATAGTTGACGGTGCAGGNGACAAAGCTGAAATAGAAGCTCGTTGCAACGAAATCCGCTCTTCTATTGAAAATGCAACATCTGATTATGATAAGGAAAAATTACAAGAACGTTTGGCTCGTCTTGCTGGCGGTGTAGCAGTCATAAAAATCGGTGGTTCTTCTGAAATAGAAGTAAAGGAGAAAAAGGACCGCGTTGATGACGCTTTGGCAGCAACTCGTGCCGCAGTGGAAGAGGGTATTATTGCCGGCGGTGGTATAGCACTTCTTCGTTCAATCTCCGCACTTGATAATCTATCTGCTGATAATGATGATCAAAAGGCTGGTATCAACATAATAAGAAAAGCTTTGGAGGCTCCTATTCGCCAAATATGTGCAAATGCAGGTGTTGATGGTGCTGTCATAGTTGGCAAAATNATTGAAAATAGTGATGCAAACTTTGGTTATGACGCAGCAAAGGGCGAATACACAGATATGTTAAAATCCGGTATTATTGATCCAACNAAAGTTGTTCGTTGTGCACTCCAAGATGCAAGTTCTGTATCTGGATTGTTGCTAACAACTGAAACAATGATTGCGGAAGCTCCTGAAAAAGAAGCTCCTCAAATGGCTGGTATGGGCGGTGCAATGCCTATGGGAGGAATGGGTGGCTTCTAAAATCCATNNGTTCAAAAATTAAAAGGTGTCAGTTTCCTATTGACACCTTTTTTTTATTGCAATTTTTCTTTTCTGTATATAATATGAAAACAGACATTAAAATAAAAAGGAGAATAATTATGTTATTACTAAAACAAGAAGATATTCAAAAGATGGCTTATCAAACTCATGACGACGCTGTGACATATTCTTATGGTGATGAAGAAAAATTACGTAAAAGATTCAACAGAAAGATTATAATGAACTATATACTTTCTGCTTTATTAGGAGCAGTTATTACTACCCAAGCTTTCTTAGCAACAAAAAATCCTGAAATTATAAAAAAGCTTTTATTGGCAGATGTACTTTCTATCTTTGCTGTAAGCGTTGCATCTGTTTCATCTTCTATTATAAAATTAATAAAAGCAGAAAAAGAACTAAAAAAAGATGTCTATTACTAAGACATCTTTTTTATTAAATTATAAAATATTATTTATGTTTTTTATAAGCAATTGTGTAAAATAGTGCTATAAGCCAAGTAATTCCAGCAAGAAACCCAAACCAAGTTAAAATTTTGATAAGGATTAAATCATTTCCTTTTATTTTCTTTGATTCTGCCAATCTTATAGGATATAAAAGCACATACCACACAAACAAAAATGCTATAAAAACACCGACTAAAAAAATAACAGCTTCTTTCATAATTACCTCCTTTTATATTAGATAATAAATTCTATTATATATAAAAAGAGGAAATAATTCAACTAATAAATATTATCTTTCTTAACATTTTTATTAGGAGCAGTTATTACTACCCAAGCTTTCTTAGCAACAAAAAATCCTGAAATTATAAAAAAGCTTTTATTGGCAGATGTACTTGCTATCTTTGCTGTAAGCGTTGCATCCGTTTCATCTTCTATTATAAAATTAATAAAAGCAGAAAAAGAACAAAAAGATGTATATTATTAAATAGTTTTTACATTTACTTAAACAAACAACTTGACGTTTTGTTTTTTTTGTTTAGAATATTATTTAAAGATTCGAAAGAATTATAATATTAACATATTAACTATAAGGAAACAAAAATGAAAATAATAAAAACAGAAATAGTTCAAACTTTTGAAGATGGTTCAAAATCTACTACACTTTTAACAGAAAAAGCAAGACAAGATACTTATGAAGTACAAAAACATAGACAGTTTGAACATAATCTTCTTATTTTTGAAGATGGTGCACGTATTGTATACAAACCAAGTTGGCTTTTTATGAAAGTGAAAGAAAGATAATTTATTTCTTTGAAATTAAAAGAAAAGGGCATTTTATAATGCCTCTTTTTTTATCTGAAGAAAACTAATTAATATTAATAAATTACTTTACAAAATAATAAAATAGATTATATTATTTTCTAGGATTTTATATTTTGGAAAGGATTATATTATGAACAAATCTTTTATATTATTTTGCCTGGGGGGGGGTATTTTGTCTAAATAATTTATCTTATTCTTCAGAATTATATCAATGCACACCTTGTCCAGATGGATTTCTTTGTGAAAATAGTGAAAAAAAAGATTGCCCAGATGGTTATTTTTGCCAAAGTGGTTTAAAATTTATTTGCGATGATTATTTTTACTGTGATAATAAAAGTGCAACAAAATGTGAAAAAGATTATGTATGTCCGTCTGGGACTATGAATAAAATTCCATTATCACAATGTCAGAAAACTCTTGTAAAAAGTTTTACAACTTCCGGTTTATATAATGATTATAAACTTCCGGTTGGAATCTTTTTAATTGAAGTTGCCAGTGCTGGTGGTGGTGGAGGTGGTTCCTATGGTGGATACTCATCTCCGAAAAAATACTATACAAGAGGTGGTAATGGAGGTAATGGTGAATTAAAAACTGATATAATATATAATAAAGAGGAAATTTCTACCATTGCAGTTTTAGGTGCGGCAGGTGCAGCAGGTGGGGACAGATCAGATGGGAAAAATGCTGATGATTCATATTTCGCCATAAGAGGTATAAAGACTGTTTCCGAATATGTTGATAATACCGGTAAAACACATTATGTTGAACAGAATGGTTTTGAACTTAAAGCAGAAGGAGGAAAAGCCGGAGGAGGCGGATCTAAACACGATGGTGGTAAAGATGCAACAAATACAGGAAATGGTCAAGGTGGAGCTGGCGGTGCCGGTGGAAAAAAGGACAGTTATCCTCGTTCACACCCTGGAAACAAAGGAAGTGATGGTTGGATAAAGATATATAAGATTTCTTGTTAAAAAAATCCCCTGTTGTGGGGGATTTTTAAATAATTTTTACAATAATAAATATTATCTTTCTTAACATTAAACTTGACAATAAAAATTTTTGTTTATATAGTAAATAAAAAAAATAAAGGGAATTTATTATGCAAGAAGTAAATAAAGATATTGTAATGTCTGATTCATTCCAAGCAATGGCCGAGTTGCAAGATTATATAAATTATATTTTGGAAAACAGTGAATTTAATAAAAATGCTTTATTACTTGATGCATATAATCTTTTAGCTTACAAAGAAGTTATTAAAAATAACTCCCTATATGGATTATATTTAGCTAACAAAGGACTTGAAACCTTGATAATTGGAGGTATTGATTATGTCGGCACATTACAATACAAAGATGCTTTATTTTGGGATAAAAATTTAAAAAAGGAGCAACATATAATTAAGGAAGAAGCAAAAGAGGAAGAAAATACAAATAATCCATTCTTAGACTATGTTATTGCTCTTGCAAAAAATTTAAAGGATGATGAATATGGTATTATAAAAAAAAGTAAAGATATCTGGAAAATAATGCCATTTGATAATAGCAATGAACGTTAAACAAGTTTTGCTATTACATTTAAATCTTTATCAACCTTTATTATCTTTGCTTTTACAATAGTGTTTGATGATATAGGTTTGCCAAGAATTTTCACAAATATATAATTTTCTGTGTAACCGTTATTATTATTTTCCACCAAGATATTTTGAATTTTTCCTTTTTGCTTTTTAATAAATTTATATTTTAATTTTTTGCCAAGTTCTCGAAGTTTTAAAGAACGTTCCTTTTTAATACTCTCCGGTATTTGATTTTTCATAGAGGCAGCCTTTGTCCCCTCTCTTACAGAATAAGGGAAAACGTGAAGATGTGTAATTTTGCATTTCTTCACTAGGTTATAAGTATTTTTAAATTCCTTTTCGCTTTCATCCGGAAAACCGACAATAATATCTGCGCCTATTGCTGTATTTTTATTTGCTTTTCTGATTTTTTTACATAATGTTATAATATCATTTCTGTTATGCCTACGTCTCATATCTGATAAAACTTTGTCATCGCCTGCCTGTATTGATAAATGGAAATGTGGCATAAGGCGACTGTCAAGTTTCATCAATCCAAAAATTTGGTCATAGCTTTTTGCTGGATCAAGTGATGAAAGTCTTAATCTCTGAAGAGTAGGGAAGTTATCAAGAATCTTTTTTACTATATTAAATAAAGATTGATTTTTTGTTTCACTTCCATACGCAGAAATATCAACACCTGTAAGTATGATTTCTTTATATCCTTTTTTTATAAAATTTTTACATTGATTTAAAATACTTGTTTCGGAAAAACTTTGATTTTTACCTCTTGTAAATGGAACAATACAATAAGAACAACGATTATTACAACCTTGTTGTATTTGAACGAAGGCCTTTGTTTTTCCATCAAATGTGAAAAGTTCATCTTTTGTCTTTATCTCTATTTGCTCCGGTGGATTTTTTAAAACATCACCCACGAACACAAAAGGTGCTTTATCAGGATTTTCGGAGATTTCATCATAATATTTTTGAACTAATTTTTCTTTATTTCCAAGCACGGCCAATACATTATTTTGATTTTTATAATAATCGGCGGAATTTTGTGCAGAACAACCTGTAATAATAATTGGGGTTGAAGGATTTTCTTTCAAAATCTTTCTAAATTGTTGTTTTGCTTGTCTTTCAGCCTCTGCAGTTATTGCACAGGTATGTAAAACTATCACATTGAAAATATTTGCTTTGGACAATCTTTTTTTGATAATTTCACTTTCAAAAATATTTAATCTGCATCCAAAAGTAATAACTTTTATTTGATTTTTCATTTTATACCTTAAAAAATTAAAAAAATACTTGATAAGATTATATATTTAGTGTATAAAATATCAATAGTTTTATTTAATAGGAGTAAAAAATGGCAAGAATTACAGTTGAAGACTGCATCACAAAAGTTCACGACAGATTTGAATTGGTTGTTTTATCAGCAGAAAGGGCAAACGAACTTCAAAATGGAACACCGGCATTTGTTGATAAAGATTACGATAAAAACACTGTTATTGCATTAAGAGAAATTGCAGATGATAAATTAAATATTGAAAATCTTCGTGATAATCTTGTTTTGGGATACAGACATACTATTCAACAGAAAAACACAAATGAAGAAAATACAGATTTAGAGTTTATTGAAAACGAAATTATGAATGATATTGTTCTTGATGATGAAAATGCAAGTACTTTAAATAATGTTTCCGAAGAAGAATTAAAGACAATAGAATAATATTTTATAGTTAGGAATTTAAACTATATAAATAAGAGTGAAAATATGAATATTTCTCAATTAAAGGAACGATTATATACACATTTAAAAAATTCAAATTCCAATAAAATAAAACCATCTGTATCAGATATAGACAATATTTTAAATAAAGATTTACTGACATTTCAAGATATTATTAATACACCTATAAATCTTGGAATAGACACTGAAAATATAACAACAAATTATAATGATATAGATGTTAATACTAACTCTCAATTATTTAACGAAAAACTTGTAAATATTGAACCAGAATTAAATGAGTTTAAATCTTTCAATCGTTCTTTATTACCGTCTTCTGAAACCAGAACAAAAAATTTATGGGCAAGAGAAAGTGTTGCAAGAAAACTTGTCCTTGCAAATGAAATTTTAAAACTTTATACAAAAGATAACACAGAAGAATTTGGCGGACAATTACAATTATATTTAAAAGATATTTACAAACCTATTGAAGCACAAATATCCCTTTGGAATAACATACTTAATCGTGAAATTAAAAATGCAAACGGTAATAAAGAAGAGGGGTATCGCATTGCAAAAATTCTTTGTAGCGAACCAACAAATTTTAATCCAAACAATCCTAAAACAGCTCCTATTCATACAACAGGTGGAGCTGTTGATACTTTCCTTTATTCTGATAAAGGAAGTCAATATGCCATAATTACAATAACAGATTATACAGATGAAAATGATATAAACAAAGTCGTAGATCACTATAATACCGATTATTTTGAAAAAAAATTAAAAAATAATAAAAATTTAACTGATGAAGAAGCTCTATGTCTTAGAAACAGAAGAATTTTATTTTACATAATGTCTATTGTCGGTTTTGAAAATTATATAAAAGAACCATGGCATTTTGATTACAAGGATCAAATGTATGCAATGATGAAAAATAAACGATACAATATGAATATAATTGCAGAATACGGATATGCAAAACACCCTGAAAATAATGGGAGATAAGTAATGAATAAAGTTAATTTTCCAAAAGTTTTAATAGGTGAAAGAATTACTTTAAATGCCTATGCAAACGGAGATATAAAAGAACAATCAGAAAAAATGTTTGATATTATAAATCGCAACCGAGATTTCTTTATTCCTTGGCACAAAGATACTACTGGCAATATAAAATATCAAAATCCAGAAATGTGTGCAGATTATATAACAAGAATTGTTAATGCTTTTAATAATCAAACACAAGCAGGTTATGGCATTTATTTCAAAGAAACAAATCAATATATAGGCCATATTATGGCAATTGAAATTGATTATCAAAATAATTCTGTGGAATTTGGTCGTTTTATAGATAAGAATTTTGCTAAAAATGGGTATATGAAAGAAGCTAATTTATTACTTGAAGATTTCTTTATAAAACAAGGCGCTCATCATTTTACATTAAAATGTGCAGGCGATAACGAGAATGCAAAAAAATCTCATGAAAAATTAAATTATAATTTAGAGGGGATTCAAAAAGAAAATCGTTTATATATCGGTGATACAAAATATCGTGATACATATATCTATGGAAAAATAATAAATAATCAAAAATAAAAATCTGGGGGAATACCTATATTTTATGAAATAAGTTTGTCGCATAATATATATTATGTTAATAAGATATATTATTTATTTGACAATTCTTTTTTTTTGTTATATTTATCTTGTAATAACCAAATAAAAGGAAATATTATGAAAAAAGTAAATATAGAAGCTTTAAAAGCAAAAAATGATTATTTATCATTTTGTCTTAAAAATATAAGATTACAACTCAAAGCTGACAAGAAAATATTAGCAGAAAGTCAGGAAAAATATGACGATTTATATGAAACTTATGGTGAAGAATTATCTGCTCCTGAACTATCAACACGATTTGTTGAAAGACTTTCTTTAAAAAAAGATAAAAAATATATAAATTTTGCAAACTCACTTGTGAAAAAACACTATCCAGCATATAAAATTGATGAAATAGTAAGTAATTTAATGCTTTATCCAGATTTTATAGAAAGATTAGAAAATCAAAAAAAGAAAATTGGAAAGAAATATTATAAAAATTTGGTAAAGATTAACAAATATTCACGATAAAACCAAAAAAAGGAATTATTATGAAAAACGTAAACAAAGAAAAATTAATTAAAAAAATTAATAAAATTCAACAATTAGAAAAAAAACTTGAAGATGCAAAATATAATCTTCACAATATGTATAACGAAATAGATCGCGAAAGCCAAAGATTAGAAGATAACCGAACAAAATATAATGAATTGATTAATACTTCTATTGAAAAGGTTAAAGACTATTCTCAATCTCAACTTGATGAAATGATAGAAGTTTTAAAATTTTCTCCTAAAAAAATAGTAAAATTAAAAAACAAAATATCAAAAGGTTACAGACAATATCAGGCTATTGAAAATAAATTATATAAACTATATAACGTAAGATAATAAAAGAAAGGAACCTTTATGAAAATAGATACTGCAAAAGTTGAATATGAAAAATAAAGATGGTTATCAGGATACTATTTTGACGGTCGAAACGAAGGAGAACCACCTTATGTTTACAGTCTCCCTAAAAATTGGGATAAGGAAGAACGACTTGGTTATAAATTGGCACAAAAAGAATTAAAAAAAAGATGGAAAGAACATCTAAAATCATTAAAACAACGTTAAAAAAAACTCCCAATTGGGAGTTTTTTTATGGCTCATAATCCCAGAAAGGATAAATAATTGGGTTCACAACATCATACCATTTATAAGTAAATATATTAGGATTTTCAGGAAGTTCTATAAGTCTTGTATAATATGTAGGATTTTCACCATACCAAGATGCTGGATACTTATTATAATATTTTACTTGTATAATATCTGTTAAAGGAATAGTTTTTGGATATGTGTCTTTTCGTGTCACTATTCCTATATAATTTTTAGTAGTTATTTTATTTTTGGTTGAATATGATGATTTACTAAGATCAAATCCTTTAAGAGTTTCATCTATAAAATATGCAAATAATAATACAGGTTCCATATATCCGCAATTCTTATTATCCTCAGATTTTGTAATTTTTGTTACTGATTTTATTAATGGTTTAACTATTGGTTTTATAAATTTATTTGTGACAATATATACTTCACTTTTTTCATCATATTTGTATATATATACATAATCAGTACCTTTTACATCGGCTTGACTTATAATATCTTCAAAAGGACAACCTTTTTTGTATTTTCCCCATTTAACACGTTCGGCTTCATCCTTAATTACACCATACTTATCCATTATTTTTGAATCTGTTATATAAATAGGGTCCCAGTCTTCTGCCTTTGGATATTGAAAAAGTTTTTCATCCCAATTATTGGTCCAACCCTTTATACATTTGTAATCATCCTCTGTTCCTGGGACTTTTTCTATACGAAGTCTGGCAAGCCTTGTCGCTTCGTCCTCGTTCCTTGAACCTAATGTGCTATTTTTTAATTTCGTAAGCTCATCATTTACTTTGGAAAATTTTTCCTTGTAATCAGCAAGCTCATTATTTGCTTTTAAAAATTCATCTTTATAATAAGAAATTTGTTTTTCAAAACTTGAAGTATCACAGTTAGGACACACTGGGCAAGTTTTTTCATTATTAGATGATGTATTGTTTGTTACAGGAGTTTTTGTTTGCTTACCTCTTGCTCCTATTCTTTTTGATGAAAGGTTTGAGCGAGCAGAAGAGACTGCTGCTCTTTTCTGAGATGGAGCAGAGTTTTTTGAGGCAATACCAGCTCTTTTTACATTGGTTCGTTTAGCGGAGTATATAGGATAATTTATTATAAAGGATAGAGAAAAAAGTAAGATAATCAATGTGTAACATATTGATTTTACAAAACTATTCACCCCCCCATATGGTGTTTTTTTATCATTTTGATACTCCTTTCTTTTATTTAATCTTTTTTATAATACCATTTTTTAGGATTTTATGCAATAAAAAAACTCCCGATTGGGAGTTTTTCTTTACTTTGCAAATATTTCATTTAATTGTCGGTTGACCTTATAAAAAGTTGCACATTTAGGTATATCCTTAAGTCTTCTTGCTCCGATATAGGTCATAGCGCTTCTTATTCCTCCATAAATTTCCTCAATCGTATTTTCAACCGGACCAGTGTATGGAATTTCTACAACCCTTCCCTCTGATGCACGATACTTATTCATCTTTCCCCAATGCTTGTTTTGTGCATATCCGGAACTCATACCATAAAAAAGTTTAAGTTCTTTATCATCTCGTTTTATAAGTTCACCGGCAGATTCATCACTTCCTGCAAACATTCCGCCAATCATAACGAAATCAGCACCACCGGCGTAGGATTTCACTATATCTCCCGGACAAGTGCAACCTCCATCAGCACAAATCATTCCGTTCATACCGTGTGCAGCATCCGCACATTCCATAACGGCTGAAAGCTGAGGTCTTCCTATACCAGTAATCTTTCTTGTGGTACAGGCACTTCCTGGACCAATACCAATTTTTACCAAATCGGCACCGTTTAAAATAAGCTCCTGTGTCATATCGCTTGTTACAACATTTCCCGCCATAATCAATATGTTATTACCATACTTTTCACGAAGTTTGTTAATAAATTGTGAAAGGTTTGGAATGTATCCGTTTGCTATATCGACACAAACTTTATCAATAAGTCCTGTATCTAAAATTTCACAAGTTTTTTGAAACTCATCATCCTTTATGCCGGTAGAAATAAATACCAAACTGTTATCATCATTTGATTTCAAAAACTCTACAATCTCATCAACGCTATAATGTTTTTGAAGGCAAGTAACAGCATTTAATTTTGACATAGTCTTTGCCATTTCAAAAGTACCTGTTGTGGCCATATTTGCAACAGTAACTCCTGTTGCTGAAAGAGCTTTCTTGTAATACTTGAATTTAAAAGTCCTTATAATATCAGCCTCTTTTCTTGAATTAAGTGTAGTTCTTTTTGGTTGAAGCAAAACATCGCTGTAATCAAGTTGAACATTATCAATAATAGTTGTCATAGATACTCCTTTCTTTATTGTTTTATAATATCGGTAAGAGAAGCGCCCTTCTCTAAAATTTTTTTTGCATCAATTGAATATTGTCCATCATCATTATGAAGAATAACAGGTTTATATATAATTGCCGGTGATTTGTAGAATTTTTTTGCTCGAATAATTATTCTGTTTGCTGTTTCGTCTTTCTTTGAATTAATCGGAAAAATTTCAATAGCACCAAGATTATTTTTTTTCAAAGAATAGATTATATCGTCAATTCTATCGGCCTTATGAATGATGATAAAACTTCCACCGGATTTCAACCTTTTTATTGCAGAAGTTATCCAATTATCAAGATTCAAACCTTGTTCGCTGTGAGCTTTTGCTTTTATTTTATCAGGAGAGGTTTGTCCCTTGTAATACGGAGGATTTGTAATGACTATATCAAATTCCATATTTTTAAAATTGTCGGACGGATTTAAAATATCTTCTTTTATAACAGAAAATCTGTCTTCGAAATGATTTTCCTTTATACTCTCATTTGCAATTTCCAACATCTCATCTTGAATATCAATTCCAAGTATATTTAAATTATCAAACCTACTTAGAAGACAAAGGGAAATACCACCTCCCCCTACTCCTACATCTAATATTTTTGTGGATTTGTTCAAAATTTTATTATCAACTGAGGAAGCAATTAACACAGCATCACTTGAAACCTTTACCCCTGTTTCAAACTGGCAAATTTTAACTTTACCGCCAAGCAATGTGTTTATGACCTTTTTCATACTCTTAAATCTTGCATTTATAACTTTTATATTATATCATAAGAAATAAATTTATAAAGGAGAAAAAATTGTTTGAAGATGAAATTATTTTAGAAAATACACAGGAGACAAAAACTACTATAGAAAGTATCAGTTTAATTGATAATGAAGAGCAATCTGAATTAACTCAAACTCCAGTAAAAGATGAGGTTATGGCACCAGAAAATCCAAAAACAGAAACTAAATCCACCGGTGTTTCAACTTATATTTCTATTCCTGATATCAAAAAGGAAAATCAGTCTTGTAATCTTAATATGCTTACAATTTGGGATAAGATAAATATGTGGACTGTTTTTTTATTCGTTGCAATAGTTTTAGCATTATTTACAAGAAAATCATTTAAAAATTTAATGGAAAAAGTTTCAAAATTTATAGGAAAATATCAATTTCTTTTGAATTTATTATTCTTAGGTTTTACAATGATTATATTTCTTCATCCAACATTTTTTAACAGTGGTATTTCCGGAAATATAAATATTTTTACTATGATTGAATTTGTCTTATTT
Source organism: bacterium (assembly GCA_014803575.1). Lineage (GTDB taxonomy): Bacteria > Pseudomonadota > Alphaproteobacteria > Rs-D84 > CACZYB01 > CACZYB01. Next base: position 109,925 of record JAAVBO010000008.1, read on the forward strand.
ATAATATTAAATTCAGGTTTGTTCACTTATTTGAGTATAAAATTTTTAAAGAAGAAAAATTTTATTTTCAAGGATAAAGATATATCCTTTGCCGGTATTTCATTTTTGAAAAAAAGTATGTGGATTTTCACATTAACTGGTATTTTATTTTTCTTTTTCACAGAATCAAAAATTGCATTTATAATTTTATACATAATATCGTTTTTAACTTTAATAATAACATTTAATCAGATTGATTTTACTAAATTAAATTCGCTTATAAATTTTCCTTATACTTTATTTTCACTTCAAATATTTTTAATAGGCAGTTTTCTTGGAGTATATTTAATTTTGATTATAGGAACAGTTTTAGTCGGTTATTATTTATCAAATAAAGATGAAAATAAAAATATAATAACTACATTGAACAATATTATATAAGAGGAGTTCTTAAATGCCATTTCCAAACATATCACCAGTTGCATTTTATTTTTTTGGATTTCCAATTCGTTGGTATGCTTTGGCATATATTGCAGGCTTTTTAATATCATTTTACCTTATAAAATATTTTTTGCGCCACAATACAAATAGCACAGTATCATATAAAAATCTTGATGATTTATTTACTTATATGATTTTTGGTATTATTTTGGGAGGACGGTTAGGATATGTTTTATTTTATAATTTCACATATTACCTATCTCATTTAGCAGAGATATTTCAAATTTGGTATGGTGGAATGTCTTTTCATGGCGGACTTATCGGAAGTATAGTTGCTTTGTTTCTTTGGTGTAAAAGATATAAGAAAAGTTTTTTATATATGTCTGATATTTTATGCACCTGTGCACCTATCGGTTTATTTTTTGGACGAATTGCAAACTTTATAAATGGGGAATTATATGGACGAATAACAACTTCAAAATTTGGAGTAATTTTCCCAAATACCAATGGAATACCCAGATATCCAAGCCAACTTTTTGAAGCTGTAACAGAAGGTTTGATATTATTTACGGTTTTAATGTGTTTAAGACGGTTAAAATCTGTTAAAAATAGGTATGGACTTATTGCATTTATTTTTATCGGTGGTTATGCGATTTCAAGGATTGTTGTTGAAAATTTTCGTGAACCGGATGAACAAATTGGTTTTATTTCTGCACATATTACTATGGGACAAATACTTTCAACTCCTATGCTTTTATTATCAATATTTGGAATTTTTTATTTATTAAAAAGAAATCCGCAGGAAGAGCTTTTTATAACATCTCCTCTTCTTGACAATTGTTCATTTGCAACACACCGATTTTTTACAAGAAACGGAGGTGTTTCATCCGGTGTATTTGAATCTGCAAATTGTAAGTTTGAAACAAGTGATAAAAAAGATAATGTAAAGAAAAACCGTGAAATATTACTTTCATCTATTGGACTTAACGCAAATACTTCACTTATAACACTTAATCAAAAGCATACAGATAATGTTATTGTAATTGATAAACAAATTGAAAATGTAAATGATTATTTGAATATAGAAGCAGATGGACTTTTATCTACCGTTCCAAATATTGCCATTGGAATTTTAACGGCAGATTGTGTTCCTGTAATCTTAATTGATGAAAAAAAGAAAATTGTTGGAGCAATTCATTGCGGTTGGCAGGGAATTTACAATGATATAATTAAAGCAACAGCAAAAAAATTAAAAGAATTAGATTCTAATATAGAAGATGTAAATGTTGCCCTTGGTCCTTGTTTAAAGCAAAAATCTTATGAAGTAGATTTCAATTTTAAGGATAAAATACTTTCACAAAATAAGGATTTTGATATACTTTTCAAACCAATAAAAAACAAAAATAAATATCTTTTTGATTGCACGAAATATTGTATTATGAAACTTAGATTGGAGGGCTTTAATATAATTGAAACACTTGATTTTGATACTTATACACAAAAGGATTTATTTTTCAGTTATAGACGAAGTGTTATTACCAAGGATTTTGCAACCTCACCAACCGATGAAGGAAGGATACTTTCTGTAATTGCAATAAAAGAATAATTTTTAATTTAATTTATCAGAATCTATAATAGCTTTTATCTTTCCGGTAAAAATGTGACTATCATCTTTTTTGAAATTAAAGCCATCACCAACAATTGTTCCAAAATAAGTATTTGCTTTTATAGGTTTATGACCTTCTATTTCAGAGGTATTTAGTTTTATAATTGCTTCGTCGGTAAAAACTTCGTTATTTTGATTATCCACTAAATAAAGATTACCCGATAAAGTCATATTATTATCATTTTTCAGATATGTTCCATTATCGGTAGTTAAATCAATCCAGCTTGCATCTTTAAAAAAAAGTTTTGCATTAATATTTGAAAAATACATCAAATCATCAACTCTGTTTTCTTGGAAATTTTCAATGTTTAAGGAAAACATCATTCCATCATCACCTTGTCCATAAAAAGAACTGTTATCCATAGTAAAAGAAATTTTATCAGAGCTTTCAAGTTTTGGAATTTCTATCTTTATTTTTTTGATTTCATTTAATTTAGGTGCCAAAATAATAATACCAAGAAAGATAGCAACTATAGAAGGAAGGGCAATTTTAAGCAAAAAGACCATTCTGCTATGAGCGGTCTTTTGCTTATAAATTTTTTTTATAGTTTTTCTATACGCTTTTAATTTTCGTTGAAATAAATTAATATATTTCAATTTATGCAACCCCGGCTTTTAAAAGATCGTGGAAACCAATAATTCCGATTGGTTTTTTATCATTATCAACAACAAACATTGTTTGAATCTTATTTTCATTTAACATCAGTAATGTAGTTGATGCCAATGTATCCGGACCAATGAGTTTAGGAGATCTTCCCATAACATCATAAGCTGTTTTTTTCATAATATCTATTCCTTCATGGAGACGACGTCTTATATCACCATCAGTGAATATTCCGCAAATTCTTCCATCTTCATCAATAACACCAACGCAACCGAATCTTACTTTTCTTCCCATAACATCCAAAATTTCCATCATATTTGCATCTTTTTTTACAAGAGGAAGTTCAGAAGAGATATGCATAAGTTCGCTTACCTTTAAAAGAGATGCTCCAAGTTTACCATTTGGATGCCAATTTTTATACATATCACCAGTCAAACCTTTTAAATTTTCAAGTGCATAAATAAGTGCATTTGAAATAGCTGATAAAAGGATAATGGAGGTTGTAGGAGCCTTTCCGATAACACAAGTTTCACTTACATCAGGAATAGTTATATTTATATCAGCAACCTTTCCAAGAGAACTTTCCGGATTATTACAAATTGCAATAAGTTTTATACCAAATCTTCTTGTATAATCCAAAACATTTTTCATTTCCTTTGTTTCACCACTATTTGACATAGCAATAACACAGTCGTTGTCTTCAATTATACCCATATCACCGTGAGAAGCCTCTGCACAATGGAGAAAAAATGATTTTGTTCCGGTTGAAGCAAGGGTTGTTGCCAATCTTCGTGCAACATATCCTGATTTTCCCATACCAGCAACTATTACCTTTCCTGTTAATTCGTTTGCAATATAATTTACAGCATCAACAAAGCCATAAGGAAAATTATCAATCATTTGTTTTAATGCACCAATATCTTGGTTTAAAACATCTTTTGCAAGTTCAATAATCTTGTCATTAGTCATAATAAAAGCCTTTCTTTTTATTAAAATAAGATTTCAACAGTATTTGATTTGTCCTTTGTGTTATCTTCCAAAACCATAATCATAGTTTGGGAAGTTTTTATTCCTTTATCAAGTAAAATTTTTCTTGTGTTAAGAAGTCTTGAAAATGCAACATTTCTATTTTCCGGATTATCATAATAAGAAATAATCTTAAAATATACATCAGGATTATTAACACCATTTTCAACAGAATTAACTATCTTTTTTATATCATCGGAAGATAGTTCTTCTTGATTTGGTGTGAATTTTACAACGATATTTACAGGTTCTGTTTCTTCTATACCCGATAAAATTTTCACATCATCATTTTCCATTAAATCCTTTTCATCCTTTATAGAATTTGCCAATCTTTCGGCAGCTCTTAAAAGCTCCCTAGCCTCATTTATGTTTTTATCGGTTCTTGTTTCTTCTGTTTCAGGTACATTCAAAACAACTTCTTTTTTCTCTTCTATAACAACTGGTTGTAAAACAACAACTTCATCATTTGAAGATACAACAGCAGGCAAATTTTCCACTTTTTTAGCTGGTAAGTCCCTTACTTTTTTAGGGGAAGATACAAAATTAGAAGCCATAGTTGGAACAGGTGTTTTAAAACCTAAATTTTTATTTTCTGGATTTTTTAGTTTCACAGGATTCATCAATCTTAAATCCTGAGAAAAAGAATTATTAGAAAATCCCAATCCTACAAATACGGCATAAATTAAAATTTTTTTCATACTAACCTCCTGTTAACTTTTACTTTATTATAATACTTGTTAATTCAGATTGTAAATAATTATTTCCACAAATTACTAAATCAGCCTCAAATAATTTATCTGTAATCTTACCATCTTTATCATAAGCTCGAACAATTGCACCTGCTTCCTTTGCAATTAAGACACCGGCAGATAAATCAAAAACATTTTTACATTTTCCTATATATGCGTCAATTATTCCGGCAGATAAATATCCTAAATTTAAACCGTCTGTATTCAAAGTTTGTAAAGGAAGTGTTGTTTTTAACTTTAAATCCTCGACATTTTTTCCAGAATAAATTATAAGTGATTTTTCATAATCTTTTTTAGGGGATACCCTAATTCTTCTTGTCATTCTTGTTTCACTAAGGAATGCTCCACCGCCATTTTCAGCGTAAAACATTTTATCCAAAACAGGATTATAAATTACTCCAGCAATAAGTTTTTTTTGTTCTTGAAGTGCAACACTTATAGAAAAAAATGGAAAACCGTGAGAATAATTTTCAAATCCATCAATAACATTTATAATAAATCTGTGTGAAATATCACTACCTTTTATTTCAGATGAAGGGGTTAAAATGCCATACTTTGGTCTTGCTTCCAAAAGATTATCTATCAAAGTTTTTTCAATTTTTACCTTTGACGCATTTGCGAAACCGCTACTTCCATTTATTGATGATTGAAGTTGTTCAATTTCTCCAAAATCCCTTAACATAAACCTTGCAATCCTTTGGCAAGCATTAGTCATTATATGTAAGTTAGCAGATAAATTTGTGTCCATTTTACAACTCCTATTTACGATTTATTAATATATATTCTTATTATAAATAATAATTTTATTTTTGCAAGGATTTTTATAAAAAGTCTATATTCCTTTTTCAAAAGTTATATTGATTTTCATAAAAAAAAGATTTATCATTTAAAAATTAAATTAAGAAACAGGAGAAAAAATATGTCAAAACAAAACCCAGTAGTTTTATGTATCCTTGACGGTTGGGGATACAACGAAAGTAAAATCGGGAACTCTATTGAAATAGCAAATACACCAAATTGGCACAGAATGTTAAATGAGTATCCTCATAACCTTATTGATGCAAGTGGTGAAGCTGTCGGTCTTCCGGACGGACAAATGGGTAATTCCGAGGTTGGTCATACAAATATTGGTGCAGGTCGTGTTGTTATGCAACTTTTGGGTATGATTGAACAATCTATCAAAAATGACACCTTAAAAGATAATGAATTTTTAAAGGATTTTATTCAAAAAGTAAAATCTTCAAATGGAGCTTGTCATTTAATAGGTCTTTTATCAGACGGTGGTGTTCACGCACACATTAAACACATTATTGCCCTTGCAAAGGCAGTTGAAAATGCAGGCGTAAAAGTATATCTTCATGCTATAACTGATGGTCGTGATACTCCTCCATCATCTGCAATTCAATATATGGAAGAGTTTTTAGAGGCAACAAAGGATCTAACAAATCTTGAAATTGCGACTATTTCCGGTCGCTATTATACAATGGATAGAAATAAAACCTGGGACAGGACAAAGCTTGCATATGAGGCATTAACCGAAGGTAAAACTATTGATAAATTTATAAATCCGATGGAGGCTATTAAACAATCTTATGCAAATGGTGTGACTGATGAATTTATCGTTCCAACAGCAAAAGAAGGTTATGATGGTATGAATAACGGCGATGGAGTTTTAATCGCAAACTTCCGTGCTGATCGTGTTCGTCAAATTGCTGATGCTCTTGCAAATCCAAATTTTGATAATTTTGAAAGGGATAAAGTCGTTAAATTCTCCGCCCTTCTCGGTATGGCTGAATATTCAGTTGAACTTAACGAATTCTATAAAACTTTATTTCCTCAACAAGAATTAAAAAATATTTTTGGTGAGGTGATTGCAAATGCCGGACTTTGCCAACTTCGTATCGCAGAAACGGAAAAATATGCTCATGTCACATTTTTCTTTAATGGTGGAGAAGAAAAAACTTTCCATTGTGAAGAAAGAATTTTAATTCCTTCGCCAAGTGTTGCAACCTATGACTTACAACCTGAAATGTCGGCATATAAAATCACAGAAAAGATTGAGAAGGCATTAAAGGAAGAAAAATTTGATGTAATCATAGTCAACTATGCAAACGGAGATATGGTCGGACACACAGGTATTCAACCTGCTGCACAAAAGGCTGCTGAAACTATTGACGAATGTATTGCGAGACTTGAAAAAGCAGTCCTTGAAAAACACGGTGTTCTTCTTATTACAGCAGATCATGGAAATGTTGAAAAAATGCTTGATAGTGATGGAAAGACTCCATTTACAGCACATACAACAAATCCGGTTGAAGCAATTTTAATCGGTGTTGACGGTGTAAAAGAATTACATAGAGGAAAATTGGCGGATATTGCCCCTACTCTTCTTAAAATTCTAAATATTCCACAACCTGCGGAAATGACCGGAAAAGCTTTATTTTAAAATAAATATCCCCTCTGATTTGAGGGGATATTTTTTATACAAATGATTATCTAGTTTGACAATATCCATTATAACACCTTGTTCCGGAAGGGCAAGTACATCCTGTATACTCTCCGTCACATTTGTTTTGACAAGTTTTACCAACCCAACTGCTACTACTGGAACTGCTGTTATTATCTGATACGCAAGAATAGATTTTTCTATTGCTACCGTCACCAGCAGTAGAGCCTGTCATATGATATCCTGGTAAACAACCAAAAAAACAACTTTCTGAAGTTGTAGAAATAAAGGTCTTAGTACTACAACCATTATTATAATAATATTTATAAACAGAACATCCACCTTCATAAAATGCATTGGCAGGAAGTTTAGAATCTTCACAGCAAAAATTAAAAGCTTTATCATTATCTTCTACGGTAAGAGTTGATTTATTTCCCTTAGTATATCCCGATTTACAAGTCCATTTGCAATCATTTTCATTAGGAGTAGCATTTTCCGGAATACTGTCAGGACAACATTTATCACCTCTTAGAGTATACCCCTTTTCACAAGTGATAGGCATACACTGGTAGAAGGTTTGAGCGTTAGTATTAGCAGGTATTAATGTAGAGATAAGACCTGTGGCAGTTAGGTATAAAATTTTGTTATTAAGTTTCATGTTTTTTTCCTTTCGTTTTGTTGTTAATAAAAATCTTCTCGGGAGGGAGTTTGGTTTCTATGTCGCCATCCCCCTACACCCCCCTATGGGGGATGGCGCGTAATTAACTTCGTAATTACGAACTTAGTGCTTCATTTATGTTTATTTTCATTTTGTTTTCTCACTCCTTTGTTAATTAATAAATTCTTGTAGAAGGTTCCCAGTCAGCAAACGGTCACCCCCAACCCCCCGAAGGGGTGACCGTAGTCACTTCGTTCCTTTTGTGCTGATTTATTTTTTCCCATTCTAGTTTTCCCCTCTTTAATTAATAGTTTTCTTTTTCGAGTAGAGTAATTCATACACTCCCCTCTTTGTCACAAGGCGACCCCCGTATCCCCCCTTGCGGGGTCGCCTGTAATTGTCTTCACAATTACTTACTTGTTGATTTTCTTTCATATTATTCTCCTCCATATATTCTCGGGAGGGAGGAAGTGAAGACCATGAACAAAAAAACTTCCTCCCATTTTCTTTCTACTTCCAACTCTTACTTGTTGCTACATACTCCTTTAACCCATACCCGCTTGGACAAGCTCCGCTCTTTACCTGAGTCAAACTGTACCCGCTCGGACACTTGCCATCGGTAATCAAAGTCGCTACATAACCGGAAGGGCAAGTTATAGCTTCACAGCTCTTGCGATCATTACTCGCAAAAGACCCATCAATACAGTTCTTGCAACTCCTTGAAGATATATCGTAGTATTTTGACAGAGTCCCGCATTCGCACTTGCCATTAGTGTACGTCGCCTTCTCCGAACAGTAATTAATCGACGCAGGCACGCAGTACTCCTGTAAGATTTCTGTTATGGTTTTTGTTTTTGAGTGAACAGCTATTTCTCCTCCATAAAATAGCAAATTACTAATGAAAAGTATTTTTAATAAGTTTTTTTTCATATTATTCCCCTTTCTTTTTGTGTTATAAGCACAAAAATATTCTTTACTATTCTCGTATCAAAGAAAATGTTGGGGGAGTTAGTTAATCATATGTAAGAATGACTTCCTTGGCCTTTGGGGAAAAATCCCTTGGACATACGCCAAAGACTCCCCCAAAAGATAAAGGGGGAACACTTTTTCGGGACATAAACACAAAGAGAATATGCTCCGCTTACATAAAGGATTAACTACAATCCCGTATCATCTCTGATACTAAGTTTGAATATAGATTCAAACCTAATTTTATAATAAGATATTAAAACAAACTTTTCAAGAAAAAAATAACCCCTCAAACGAGGGGCTTTTTAATAACTATAATTATCTTTGATTATCTTTTAATTGTTGGGAAATAGAATCCATTACTAATTGCTTTTTACTTACTGTTAATAATTCAGAATGATTTGTTAAAGAATATAAGAATACATCTTCATTTAATAACACATCATAAAGTCTTCCTTCTTTCTCTTTAATAAGAGTTTCAAGAATCTTATCACGATTCAATAAATGACTGAATATATCAAAACTTCTTTTTAATAATTCTATTTTTTTATCAGATTCTATACTTACTTTATAACCAGCTCTATATCTCATAGCTTCTAAATCAGAATTATATATATCTATTAAAACAGATAAAAGTGTATATACAGAAGCAGTTCTTTGGAATAAATCAAAAAATCCTCCAAACATATCAATAACATTTTCATCTTCTATTTTATTAAATTTATCAGATAAAGTTTCCATTTTTTTTGAAGGTTCATGCAAATCCTCTTCTGTAAAAGTAGTTGATTTAGTGGAAACGAAGTAATTATAATAAAAGTATCCATTTTTATCATAAAAATCTTTTCGTTGGTCAATGAATCTTTCTAATTCACTATCTACTTTGTCATAATCCCAATAATCTACATTTGATATTGTAGGATTAAGATTTATTTCTATTGAAGAATTTACTTTATTCATTTTTATACCTCTTTTTTTTGTTAATTTTAACTAACGAATCTCATATTAAACAAAAAAAAACAAATGTCAATATGTTTTTTATATAAAAAATAACACCAATAAAAACTAGGACTTTACTTATCTTGTATAAATATATTTATAACTTTTATATATTTCCCCACTTGTAAAAGTTCGCGAATCGTGTTATTATATATTTATACATTGATAGTTAAGACAAACAACTCTTTGTAAGGTTGACTACCTTTAAAGGGATTTTTTATTACCTATTTAAAATATTTAAAAATTTTGTAATAACTTCTTTATAGACTTCTTGTTTAAATTGAATTACTTTTTCTGTAAGTGATAAAGAAAGTGAAGTCCAGATATAATCTTCAAATTCATCTGACGGGATTTTTATTTCATCATCATTTCCGGTAAATTTTACAAGGAACCACTTTTGGATTTGACCGGTTACATCTTCGTAATACTTTTTTGACTTTCTTATATCTTCGGGAAAATCATATTTATAGAGTTTTTCATCTGTATATATTATTTGAGCGGAGGTTATACCTGTTTCTTCGGCTAATTCACGAAGTGCAGCAATCTCTTCTGTTTCGCCGATATCGACACCACCTTGTGGAAATTGCCAATTTCCTGTTTTGCTATTTAATCTTTTACAAAAAAGGACCTTTTTATTATCATTAAAAACGATTATACCAACATTTTTACGGTAAAGTTTACCGTCTATTGTCATATAGTCCGAATTATCTCGCATAATACTTCCTTTCAAAAAAAGCAGGGTGTTTGCCCTGCTCTTATTTATTAAAATGGGATTTCATCGTCAATATCTACGGCTGTATCGGAATTATCCCAACCTGCATCAGATGAACCCATAGAATCAGAAGATTCATAATCAGAGCCAGATGATTTATCAAGCATAATCATATAAGCATTGAAACCTGATAAAACAATTTCTGTTGAATATTTATCGGCACCGCTTGCATCTTGCCATTTACGAGTGCGAAGTTGACCTTCGACATAAACCTTTGAACCCTTTTTTAAATATTTTTCAGCTACATCAGCAAGTCCTGGTGAGAATATAACAACTCTGTGCCATTCTGTTCTGTCTTTTTTTTCACCACTTTTGTCCTTCCAAGTCTCACTTGTCGCGATATTGAAAGTAACAATTTTATTTCCATCTTGTGAATGTTTTACTTCTGGATCCTTTCCAAGATTTCCAACCAATATAACTTTATTTATTGATCCTGCCATATTATTTTCTCCTTTTTAAAAATCAAGTCCGAGTATAAAACTCAGACTTGATTGTTTTTATAATTACAAGATTGACTTTCCTGCATATACAGCAACATCACCTAATTCTTCTTCGATACGGATAAGTTGATTGTATTTTGCGATTCTGTCGCTTCTTGAAAGTGAACCGGTTTTGATTTGTCCGGCATTTGTTGCAACTACTATATCAGCGATTGTTGAATCTTCTGTTTCACCAGAACGATGTGATACAACTGCTGTATAACCTGCCTTGTGTGCCATTTCAATAGCAGCCAAAGTTTCAGTTAAAGTTCCGATTTGGTTTACTTTTATAAGAATTGAGTTTGCAATACCCTTTTCAATTCCCATAGCAAGTCTTTTTGGATTGGTTACGAACAAGTCATCACCAACAAGTTGGATTTTTGAACCGAGAGCATCGGTCAACATTCTCCAACCTTCCCAGTCATCTTCTGCCATACCATCTTCGATAGAGAAGATAGGGTATTTTGCAACTAAACCTTCGTAATATTTTACGATTTCAGCTGAGGTGAAAGTTTTGCCTTCGCCAACCATTTCGTATTTACCGTCTTTGTAGAATTCTGATGATGCAGCATCAAGAGCGATTCTTACATCTTCACCTGGTTTATATCCTGCAGCTTCAATAGCCTTTACAATATAAGATAATGCTTCGTCAGCTGATTTTAGATCTGGGGCAAAACCACCTTCATCACCAACATTTGTGTTAAGTCCAGCATCTTTTAATTGTTTTTTCAAAGAATGGAATACTTCGGCACCCATACGAACAGCTTCTGCCATTGTTTTTGCACCGATTGGAGCAATCATAAATTCTTGGATATCGATTGGATTATCAGCATGTTTTCCACCATTTAAAATATTCATCATTGGAACAGGAAGAATGTGTGCGAATGTTCCGCCAATATAACGATAAAGTGGAAGTCCTGCTTCTTCGGCTGCAGCTTTTGCTACTGCAAGAGAAACACCAAGTATTGCATTTGCACCAAGTTTTCCCTTGTTTTCTGTTCCATCAAGAGCAATCATAGCTTCATCAATTTCAGTTTGATTTTCTGCATCCATACCGATAATTGCATCTGCAATTAAAGTATTTACGTTTTCAACAGCGGTTAAAACACCCTTACCTGAATATCTTGATTTATCATTATCGCGAAGTTCAACTGCTTCGTGTGAACCGGTTGAAGCACCACTTGGAACTGCGGCACGACCAAATGCACCACTTTCAAGAAGAACATCAACTTCTACTGTTGGATTTCCGCGGGAATCAAGTATCTCACGTGCATGTATATCTACTATTGCTGTCATTTTACTTTCCTTTCATTTATTAATTTTAGATATGTGTTTGATTATAATACCTTGCTTTTTATTTTGCAAGTATCTATTTAGAAAATAAACTTATAATTAATAAAAAATAAAAAAGGAGTTAATTTATAACTCCCTTTATATTTATTCAACCGGTGTAAGTTTTATTTCTACACGTCGATTTTGTTCACGACCTGTTGATGTGCCGTTTGAAGCTATAGGATAATCAGGTCCATATCCTTCAATTGTAAATCTTGAAGATTTTACACCTTGACCTTGAAGATATTTTGCAACAGCATTTGCACGGTTATATGATAAAGTCATATTAGTTGCACGTGTTCCTGTGCTGTCTGTATGTCCGATAACTTCTATATTTGTTTTATCGTATTTTGCCAAAACTTTTGCAACAGAATTTAGGACATCATAAAAACTTGCTGAAATATCATAAGAGTTAGTTTTAAAAGTGATATTTCCGGGCATATTCAATGTGATATTATTACCAACTTTTGATACGCTTACACCTGTGCCTTGTAATTCTTGGCGAAGAAGTTTATCTTGGTTATCCATATAAACACCGATACCACCGCCAACAGCAGCACCAGCCAAAGCTCCGGTTAACATATGTTTACCACGATTTTTTGAATTAGATGTTGCTGCACCGATAGCAGCACCGGCAAATGCACCAATTCCAGTTCCTACGGCAGTTTTGCTTGCCTTCGTTTCACCAGTATATGGATCAGTTGTTGTACAAGATGTTGTCAAAAGTGACATACAAATTGCAATAAGTGATAATTTTTGAAATTTCATTTTTATCTCCTTTCTCCTCTATTTTTTAAAGCGGTTTCAAAAATTTTTACTAATATACTTTTATTTTTTAAAATATCATCAAAATATTTAGCTTTTAATATTTGAGCATTTAATTTATAAATTTTTTTATAAGTAATTTTCTTTTTATATCTTTTATTTCTTCTTTGCTTATCTGACAATCTTTCATTCTCTTCGCAATACTTTTCATATACATTATTAATAATCATATTAAATCCTTTAGCTCTCTATTTTTTATTAGTATTAGAAATGAAATATTTTTATAACATAAACAAAAAAGAATTACAATAAAAAAAATCCCATATTATAAAAATATAGGATTTTTAAATTTTACTATTTAAAGTTTAGGCGGAGCACCTACTCCATTTGAATTAGACGCGTAATTAATATTTGATGCATCACCTAAACCAAGAGAACCTGCTGCTTGTTTTTGAGCATCAGGAGATACAAATGCCGTTGATTGATTCATAGGTGCAGTTTCCATACCTTGTGAATTTGTTGTATTTGTATTTTTTGATTGTCTTGATTTAAAATCTCTTCTTGGAACAGGAGTTAAACTCATTGTAACAGTTGAACCGCTAAATCTGTTTGATTCTAATCTAATAATCATAACTCTTGGAAAACGTCCATAAATTAACACAGGAACCTTTCCATGGATAGAAGCAACTTCTCTCCAATTAAATTTTGGAAGTTCAGTTTTAAAGAAGTCAAACAAATTGAGTGTATCATAAGGAGATTCGTATACAACCTTTCCTACCCAATCATTATCCTTTCCATAAATTTCTGTATTTTCAATACTCATTATAGATTCTTCTGGTATTGGAATATCAGAAAATTCCGAGAATGAATAAGATTCATTTTGTTGTGTATTATTTGATACACTAAATCCATTCATTGAACATGCAGATAAAGTAATCAATAAACCACATAATAAAGATTTTGTTTTCATTTGTTTCCTCCTTTGAATTTATATTGATATAATAATATCATAAAAAAAACATCTTTTCAATTAATTTTTTGAATTTCTTAGTTTTTTAAAAAAATCTTTTAAAATTTTTGAACAATCATCATTTAAAATATTTGCATAAACATTTGGTTTATATAGATTTTTTGCATTTTGATAAAGTTTTATTCCGTTTAATATTGCACCACCTTTTCTATCCTCTGCTCCTATATAAACATTTGTAATCTTAGCAAGTGATATAGCAGTGGCACACATAGGACAAGGTTCAAGTGTTATAAAAATACTTGCATTCATTAGATATTTCTCATCTGTTTTTTTTGTTGCTTTTTGTATTGCAATAAGTTCGGCGTGAAGGGTCGCATTATTTTTTTTCTCTACTTGATTATGAGATTTAGCTAAAATTCTACCATTTTCGTCCACTATTATACAACCGATAGGAACTTCGTCTTTTGAAAAAGCCTTTTGTGCTTCTTTATAAGCCATTTTCATAAACTTTAATTTATTTTTATGAATTAAGTCTTTATTTTCCAAAAAAATCTCCTTATATTATATAAAGGTATTATAAATGAAGATAAATTATTTTTAAAGACTTTTTATTATTTGTCTTGCATTTCTTGATGTTAAATAGTAATAAAGTATTTTAAGTATGAATAATTTTTAAGAGGAAAGGTAGTAATATGTTTAATTATGTTGCAAAAAAAGTTTTCGGAACTGCAAATAATCGTGCTTTGAAGAAATACAAAGCTAAAGTTGAAAAAATAAATGCACTTGAAAGTCAAATGCAAAAACTTTCTGATGAGGAATTAAAAAACAAAACAGCAGAATTTAAGGAAAGACTTTCAAACGGTGAAACATTAGATGATATTTTGGTGGAAGCTTTTGCAGTTGCTCGTGAAGGAGCAAAGAGAGTTTTGGGTCAACGTCATTATGATGTTCAACTTATTGGTGGTATGATTCTTCATGATGGAAAAATTACAGAAATGAAAACGGGTGAAGGTAAAACTTTGGTTGCTACTCTTCCTGTTTATCTTAATGCTTTAACTGGAAAAGGTGTGCATGTAATTACTGTTAATGATTATCTTGCAAAAAGAGATTCTGATTGGATGGGAAATCTTTATCGTTTCCTTGGTCTTACCTGTGGTTGTATCTTAACAGAAATGGACGATAGTGAAAGACGTGAGGCTTATAAATGTGATATAACTTATGGAACGAATCACGAGTTTGGGTTTGACTATCTTCGTGATAATATGAAATTCAGACTTGAAACTTTGGTGCAACGTCCATTTAATTATGCAATAGTCGACGAAGTCGATTCTATTTTAATTGATGAGGCAAGAACTCCTCTTATAATTTCCGGACCAAGTGATGATTCATCAGAACTTTACAACCAGGTTGACAGTGTTATTCCTCTTTTACAACCTGAACATTACAAGGTTGATGAAAAGGATAGAAATGCTACACTTACAGAAATCGGTATGGAATTTATTGAAAATGTTTTATTTGAAAAGAAAATCACAAAAGTAAAAAATCTTTATGATATTTCAAATGCGACTATTGTTCATCATTTGGATAAAGCTTTGACTGCACATAAGCTTTATAAACCTGATGTTGATTATTTGGTTCGTGATGGGCAAGTTTATATTATTGATGAATTTACCGGTCGTATTATGGATGGCAGACGCTACTCTGACGGACTTCATCAGGCATTAGAAGCAAAAGAACATGTAAAAGTGCAAAGCGAATCACAGACACTTGCAAGTATTACATATCAAAATTATTTCCGTCTTTATCCAAAACTTGCCGGTATGACAGGAACCGCACTTACTGAGGCACAAGAATTTGAGGAAATTTATAAACTTAAATGTGTGGAAGTACCTACAAATCTTCCTATTGCTCGTATTGATTATGAAGATGAAATCTATCTTACTGAGGAAGAAAAGTATGAGGCAGTTATAAAACTTATAAAAGAATTGCATGCGAAGAATCAACCTGTGTTGGTTGGAACTGTTTCAATTGAAAAATCGGAACTTTTGAACCGTCATTTATTAAAAGCAGGAATAAAAGCACAGGTTTTAAATGCTAAATATCACGAATTGGAAGCATACATCATTGCACAAGCCGGTGTTCCAGGGGCGATTACTATTGCAACAAATATGGCTGGTCGTGGAACTGATATACAGCTTGGCGGTAATTTTGAAATGAGAGTTAAACAAGAAACTGCAGGAATGGAAAATGCTGAACTTATTAAGAAAAAAGTTGATGAGATAAAGAAAGATATTGCTGAAAAGAAGAAAATTGCTCTTTCCTCCGGTGGACTTTATGTTATTGGAACAGAAAGACACGAATCACGTCGTATTGATAACCAACTTCGTGGAAGAACCGGACGTCAAGGAGATCCTGGAGCATCGAAATTCTTCCTTTCTATGGATGATAATTTAATGCGTATTTTCGGTGGTGAGAGAATGAAATCTATGCTTTCAAAACTTGGACTTAAACGCGGAGAGGCAATTACCCATGCTTGGGTATCTCGTGCACTTGAAAAAGCACAAACAAAGGTGGAAGCTCATAACTTCTCTATCAGAAAAAATCTTCTTAAATATGATGATGTTATGAATGAACAAAGAAAAATTATTTATTCACAAAGATATCAACTTATGTCTATGGAAAATGTTCATACCTATGTTGAAGATATGAGATTAGATGTTATTGATGATATTGTTGACAGAGCAATTCCAGTTAATGAAAATTCTCCTGAAGATTGGAATATAAACGGACTTGAAATTGATTGTATGGAAACTTTGGGAATAAATGCTAATGTAAGGAATTGGTTGGAAAATGACGAAACAACATCTGCACAAATGGTTTTTGAAAAAGTAAAGGAACTTTCTGATAATCAAATTAAATCACAAGAGGATAAATATTCTGTTGATTTTATGAGATTTATTGAAAAATCTGTTATGCTTCAAACTTTGGATCAGGTTTGGAAAGATCATCTTTTGTCACTTGATTATTTAAAGCAAGGTATTGGTCTTCGTGCATACGGACAAAAAGATCCACTTAATGAATATAAGCGTGAAGCATTTATTACTTTTGAAAAAAATATGTTAAAGATGAAGTATAAAACCATACAAATAATTTCTAAAACTGACTTTACACAAAAGGGAGTTGAGGAGTTAACCGAAGAAAAAAATGATGATATTATAACTTCACAAGAAGCCCTTAATAATTTTAATGGTGAAGCAGATAATAACTATGCAAATCTTAATATAAGCAGAAATGCAATGTGTCCTTGTGGCAGTGGAAAGAAATACAAATATTGCCATGGTAAACTTGATTAAAAAAACAGGTATGTGAATGAACTATGCTCCTTTTGTGCATTTAAGAAATCATACTGCATATTCTTTGGCAGAAGGGGCTTTGCGTATTCCTCAACTTGCAAATATGTGTAAGGAATACAATATGCCGGCAGTGGCTATTACTGATACAAATAATATTTTTGGAGGGGCAGAATTTTCCAAATATATTCCTGAAAGTGGAGTTCAACCTATATTAGGAACGCAAATATCTGTGGATTTTGGGCTTCCTTCAGATATAACGATAAAGGAAAAATATTCTCAACTTATATTACTTGTGCAAAATGATATTGGGTATCAAAATATAATAAAACTTTTATCATACGCATATCTTAAAAAATTAGCAGTTGAAACTCCGCATATAAACTTTTCAGATTTAAAAGAACATTGTGAAGGATTGATTGCTCTGTCCGGCGGTGTTAAGGGAGTTATAGGTCAAGCGTTAATTGCTGAAAACAAAGAGCTTGCCGAAGCAAAATGTTTAGAACTTTTGGATTTATTTAAAGACAGGTTTTATATAGAATTAATGCGTCATAATCTTGCCGATGAAATTAAAACAGAAGATGATTTTTTGGATTTGGCGTATAAACATAATATACCTATTGTCGCAACGAATGAATGTTATTTTGCAACAAAGGATATGTATCAGGCACATGATATTTTGCTTTGTATTACAGATGGAAAATATGTTGATGAAACAGACAGACGTCACGAAACAGAAGAGCATTATTTTAAAACAGCCGAAGAAATGGTTGAACTTTTTTCTGATTTGCCTGAGGCTATTGAAAATACTGTCAATATTGCAAAACGATGTGGATATAAGGTTAAAAAGTCCCCTCCTCTGCTTCCTCACGTGGAAAAGGGGGCTGATGAACCTACTCTTTTAAAAGAAAAGGCTTATAATGGTTTAAAAGAAAGGTTAGAAACGTCAAATATTATTGGCGAAGAAGAGCAAAAACCTTATTATGACAGACTTGAATATGAACTTGGTGTGATTATTCAGATGGGCTTTTCCGGATATTTTTTAATTGTTGCAGACTTTATTGGTTGGGCAAAACGGAACAATATTCCGGTGGGACCAGGACGTGGTAGTGGTGCCGGTTCTATTGTTGCATGGAGTATGAAAATTACCGATTTGAATCCATTAAGGTTCAGTCTTCTTTTTGAGCGATTTTTAAATCCTGAACGTGTTAATATGCCTGATTTTGATATTGATTTTTGTCAGGACAGACGCGGTGAAGTTATACATTACATTCAAGAAAAATACGGGTTTGATAGTGTTGGACAAATTATAACATTCGGAAAACTTCAAGCAAAAAATGCGATAAAAGATGTTGGTAGAGTATTAAGACTTCCTTACAGTAAATGTGATGATTTATGTAAGATGATACCATTTAAAATTATTGATGCCGATGGAAAAGATGTGCCAATTACTATTGCAAATGTTATGACTCATATTCCTGATTTTAAGCAAGCTGTTGATAATGATGATGTGTTAAAAGGTCTTATTAATATTGCATTGAAATTAGAGGGACTTTTCAGAAATGCCGGAACACATGCGGCTGGTGTTGTTATTGGCGACAGACCGATTGACCAATTAGTTGCTCTTTATAAAGATGATAAATCTGATATTCCTGCAACACAATATAATATGAAATATGTTGAAAGCACAGGTCTTATAAAATATGACTTTTTGGGGCTTAAAACTCTTACTATTATTCAAAAAGCATGTGATATGATTTATAAAAATCATAATATAAAAATTGATATTTCAAATATACCTATTGATGATAAGGAAACTTATGAATTAATTGCTTCTGCTAATACAGCCGGTATATTCCAACTTGAATCAAAGGGTATGCAAGATGTTATTTTGGAAATGAAACCAAATAGAATTGAGGATTTAGTTGCTCTTGTTGCCCTATATCGACCAGGACCTATGGATAACATTCCCGTATATATTAGGCGAAAATTTGGTGAGGAAATTGAATATTTACATCCACTGATGGAACCGATACTTCGTGAAACATACGGTATTATGGTGTATCAAGAGCAAGTTATGGAAATGGGAAAATCGCTTGCTGGATATAGCTTAGGTGCATCAGATTTGCTTCGCCGTGCTATGGGTAAAAAAATCAAAGAAGAAATGATTAAGCAACGTGAAATTTTTAAACAAGGTTGTTTAAAGTATAACAACATAGATGAAGAAACATCTATGAAAATCTTTGATTTGATGGAAAAATTTGCAAATTACGGTTTTAATAAGTCGCATGCGGCTTGTTATGCTTGGATATGTTATCAAACTGCTTATTTAAAAACTCATTATCCTGCCGAATTTATGGCTGCAACTATGACTTATGATATGACAGATGCTGATAAACTTTCATTTTTTGCAGATAATATCAAAAGTATGGGTATTAAACTTTTAAGACCTGATATAAATAAATCTTATGAATATTTTTCTGTGGAAGATGGAAATATTAGATATTCTATGGCTGGGATAAAAAGTGTTGGTGTCGGTGCAGTAAAGGAAATCGTGAAAGAGCGTGAGACAAACGGTGAATTTAAAAATGTGACTGATTTTATTGAAAGAATTGGTCCAAAAACTTTGAACAGGCGAATGCTGGAAAACCTTATAAAAGCAGGTGCATTTGACAGTTTGGAACCAAACAGGGCAAAAATGTTTGAAAATGTTCCTTATATTATGGCACAAATTATTTCAATAAATCAGGACAAAGAAATAAATCAAACCAGCTTATTTTCTTTAGATGAAATGTCGTTAAAACGTGATGATATAAAATTGGCCGAAGCCATTGACTGGAAACCTCTTGAACGATTAAAATTTGAGCATGAAGCTATTGGATTTTATGTATCCGCTCATCCTCTTGACATTTATGAAAATGTATTAAAATCATTAAATGCTATAAGTTCGGAAGAACTTAAATCTATTAATCAAGACAGAAAAGCTACTTTTGCGGGAATTGTTGATAATATAAAAAGCAGATTTTCAAAGGCAGGAAATAAATTTTATATAGTATCCGTAAGTGATACAAAGGGAACTGTTGAAATATTATTTTCCGAAAGAAATATGAATTTCGGTAAAAACGAAGAATATCTTAAAAGCGGGCAACCGGTTGCAATTTCATGTGATGTCAAAACCAATAATGAAAGAGTTTCCATTTTTGGCGGAAATGTTGAAATACTTTCTATAAATACTCAACTTAACGGAACTTTGCATATAATCGTTAAAAGTGAAGAGGCTGTTTCTTCAATTAAAAAAACTTTAGGAGCAATAGGCAGTGGATACACAAATATAGAATTTACTGTTTTTGCAGATAATAAAAAAGCGATTATTCCACTTAGGGATAAATATAATATAACCACAGAAAATCTTGAATTATTCAAAACAATAAAGAATATTGAATTTTCGTTTTAGGAATAAAATAATATCTTTATAACATATTGATTTTACAAAATTTTCTGGGGGGGGGGTAATTAGGTATATTTTTTCTATTTATTTCTTTACAATTTTTAAATATTTTTTTATAATATAACAAGAAAAGGATAAAAATTTGGGAGATAGGTTATTATGAAAAAGATAACTATATATGTTTTGGTATTGTGTATTTCCACTATTGGTTTTACAAGAATATCTTTATCAGTTACAAGACCATCAGTAAGAAGAGCAGGACAAATGGGAAAAAACACCCAAAAACAGTCATCATCTTCTTCAAATACAAAGGCTAAAGCTGCAAGATCTGCTACTACCGCAAGGGCAGCTACCGGCACAAATGCAAGGGCTGCATCAACTACAAGATCTGCTTCTTCAAAAAGAGCAAATAGTCTATCAGCAAGAAGAAATGCTGCAAGTAAAAAGACTTCTTCATCAGAAACAAGTTCCACTAACAATACAACCTGTCCTATTGGTGTAGTAATAAAAAAAATGATTGATGATAATGGAAATGAGGTATTATATTCCGACAAAGAAACTGTTTGTACGGAACCTGAAAATGTTATGGGGACATCTGTGTTGGATAATCTTACCGTGCCTACTTGGATGGCAGGGAAATATGCTTATGTATTCAATTGTAATTATGGTTATGTGAAAACTATTAATGATAATGTTGATGTTTGTGTTGATCAAAATACTATCTGTCCTTTGAATACGACTGTTAAATATGAAAACGATAAATATTATAATCCTTATACAAATCAAGAGTGTAATTTGCCCGCTTATGCCAGTGCTTTAAAATTAACTGAAGAATTAAATACAAATGGAAATATTGCTACCGATAATGCTTATTATACATATTGTAATAAAAATTACTATACACTTTCTAATGCAGAATGTAAGGCTTGCCCAACCGGAAAATATACAGTTGGCACACAAATAAAATTTATAAGTACTACAGATGCAGATGGAAAAGTCACCGGTCAAAAGCGTCTTTTAGTAGGAGATGCCACAAGTGAAAATGACTGCTATAAATCAGATGAAGTACAATCTATAAAATGGGATGAAAATGGTAATATGTCTATAACAAGATCATCAAATTAAGTGTTTTATGGGAGATATAAATGAGAAAAAGTTTTTTATATATTGGATTAATTTTTTTTATCGGAATAACTTTATTTGTTTTTGAAAATAACAGTTATAGTGTTACAAGACCATCAGTAAGAAGAGCCGGACAAATGGGGAAAAATACCCAAAAACAGTCATCATCTTCTTCAAATACAAAGGCTAAGGCTGCAAGATCTGCTACTACCGCAAGGGCAGCTGCCAGCACAAATGCAAGGGCTGCATCTAACGCAAGAGCAGCAGTATCTAATGCAAGAGGTGCAAAAACAGCACGTGTATTATCCAGAAGCGGTCAAAAAAAGCCTGTATCTAATAATCTTGCAGCCACACAAAATATGCCTGCACCAACAGGAGATAATTGTCCGGCTATGACTATATTAAGAAAGGTAACAGATGAAAATGGAAATACTGTGTATTATTCAGCGAAAAACAAAACTTGCATTGAACCTGAAAATGCACACGATATGTCATATTCTGCTGCTACTAAAAGCAGTTTACCTTTAACAATGCAGGTAAAACCTAGTTGGATAGAAAATAATTATGCATATTATTTTGAATGTGATAATGGTTATCTTTTAAAAACTGTTAATAAAGTAAAAACTTGTGTTCCATTTACAGAAATTTGTCCTCTTAATACTGTTGTTGAAAAAACAAATGATGGATTTTTGCATCCTAATACACAGGAAAATTGTTATTCTGCAGAATATTCTACTATGATTGATGTATCAATTATTAATGAAATAGATGCAAATCAAGTCGCTCGCTATGCTTATGATATTGCAAAAGACGATATGCGTATGTTTATTTGCCCTGCAAATTATTATGCAGAACAAATCTCATCATATACAGAAAAAAATTTACTTGTTGAATGTAAGCCATGTGCTAATGGACTTTATTCGCCAAAGGGTTCTACCGGTGCAAATGCTTGTAAACTTCCTTGTAATGCCGGTCAAACAAGTGTTTTTGATGGTAAAGGAAATTATGAATGTAAGGCTTGCAATACACAATGTTCAACATATAACTCTCAAACAAAATCTTGTGAGACAAAAAATGGTTGGATTTGTAGTGCTAATGGAACAGGTACTGCTATTCCTGCAGATTCATCCGTTTGTGATTCGAATACTGACCTTGTAAAAGACAGCAATGGTAATAATATGTGTAAATGTAAAGAAGGTTATATTGGCGATGGAATAAAAACATCATTGGGAGGTAATGGTTGCATCAGAGAATGTGGTACAAATGCCTCAAGAAGACAAAGTGATAACACTTGTGTATGTAACGATGGGTATACTGGTGACGGTTATACATGTGAGGAAAAACCAAAAGATTTATCAGCTGATGATTGCGTTGATAATGCAACATTTGAAAATGGTGAATGCAAGTGCCCAGAGGGTTATATGGGTGATGGAATAAAGGATAATGATACATCTCCACTATGTAAACTTGTTCCTAATAGTTCTTTCTGTCAGCACAAATATGACAACTCTACTAAACAGGGAACTAATCCTCCAAGAGGCTGTGTTCCACAGTGTGAATCCGGA
The DNA here is from genome assembly GCA_014803575.1 of bacterium. Classification (GTDB taxonomy): domain Bacteria; phylum Pseudomonadota; class Alphaproteobacteria; order Rs-D84; family CACZYB01; genus CACZYB01. The sequence continues at coordinate 133,262 of JAAVBO010000008.1, forward strand.
AGTTATTGGGCTCCTGTTTAATAATAAAACTATTTTATATTTAATTCCCTTTCTTTAAAAGAAGGGGAATTTTATTTTGGATATTTTTTCTCTTGTCTTTATATAAAAAAAGGGGTAAAAATTTAATTATATTATTATAAAAGGAGTTTAATATGCAACCATCGACTTTTTCATTATTCAGTCTTTTTACTGAATCTGATTTAATGACAAGATTTGTTTCTATACTTATGGTAATTGCCTCTATATATTCGTGGGCCATTATTATAGAAAAGATATTTTTAATAAAAAGGATAAAACTTGCCGGTGATATTTTTGAACGAAAGTTTTGGAGTGGAGGTTCTTTGGATGAACTTTTTAATTCGATAAAATCAAAGGCAACTGATCCTATGTCCCTAGTATTTATTGCAGCAATGAAGGAATGGAAAAAGTCATCCCCTTTACTTCGTGCAAAAAATAACAGTTCTAAAACCATGAATATACATCAGAGAATTGACAAGGTTATGACTATTACTATTGAACGGGAAGTTGGAAAATTAGAAGACAGGATTGATTTTCTTTCTATGATTGGAAGTATTGCACCTCTTGTCGGACTGTTTGGAACTATATGGGGAATAATGTCAAGTTTTTCTGCGATAGGTTCTTCGCAAAGCACAACTTTAGGAGTGATTGCACCGGGAATTGCAACTGCACTTTCAACAACAGCATTAGGATTAATTGTGGCTATTCCTGCAGTGGTTGGATATAACAAAATCTCAACAGATTTAACAAAATATATTATGAAGTTAGAATCTTTTGCAGGTGAATTTACTGCTATCATTTCTCGTCAAATTGATGAAAATACAAATAGTTAGGTGTATAAATGTTTGTAAAAAAATACAAAAAATATGGGCATATAAAACCCGAAATAAACTTAACTTCTATGATTGATGTTATGTGTATTTTGATGTCTGTTTTTATGGTGACGGCACCTATGCTTACAACGGGGATGAGTGTTAATTTACCAACAGGTGCAAAAACTGCTATAGAAGGGGCAGAAAAGTCTGTGAATATTGTTATTGATAAAGTTGGAAATATTTATATAGGAAAAGAAAAAATTCTACGCAAAAATTTGAAGGGAAAACTTCAAGCTATGTTAAAACAAAATCCATCTCTTTCTATTGTTATAAGTGGTGACACAAATACTCAATATGGAAAAGTTATTGAAATTATGGGAGATTTGAAAACTGCCGGATTTAAAAAAGTCGGACTTAAAACTGACCCTATGGAAAATAAAAAAGGTTAAAACTTAATGAAAAAGCATTTTAGTTTTATAAAATTTGATAATGCTGTTGAATTGATACCTCCGCTTCTTATGGACGGGCTTGTAATTTCTTTTATCGTTCATATTTTTGTTTTAATTCTTATTTTGATAAGTCCTTATGTTCATATAAAAAGTTTTGTTCCAAAATTAAAATATGATGAACCTATAATAATTGATTTAGAAAATGTTGTAATTGGAAAACAAACTGTGTTACCCCCTGCTCCTTCAAAAGTCACTCCTAAAATTGTAAAAGAAGAGGCACCTAAACCTGCTCCTAAAAAAGAAACTGCTACACATTTTACGCCAGAGGTGGCAAAACCTACACCGGCAGAAGAAAAAGTTGAAAAGCATCAAGTTGAAGATAAAAAATCAGACAGTGATTTCATAACTGAAAAAAAGGAAGAAAAAAAAGAAACTTCACAAAAAAATGATAAAAACTTAGCAGATGAAAGAATTGGTTCTATTAATGATTTACTTGCCTCTGTTGATGGAATTAAGCGTGATAAGGAAAAAGTAAAGGAAAAAGAATTAGAAAAACTGAATCAAAAAGAGGAATTTGTGGAGGTAAAAAAAGGTATTTCCGCCTCTTCCATTGATACACAAACCCAAAATTATCAGGCAAATTCTACTGCTGATTATTTGAAAAAGCAATTGGCGGTATCTTATATTGATGCAATAAGGATTAAGCTTCGTTCTTGTTGGAATATTGACCCAGGGGCAAAGGATATAAAAAATATGAAAATAGTGATAAGGACCACTATTTCACCTGATGGAAATATTAATAATATTGATATTTTGAATCTGAATGAAAGTGAGTCTCCTTGGTTCAAGGCTGTTGCAGAAAGTGCAAAAAGAGCCTTGATTGTTTGCAGTCCTTATCATCTTCCTGTTGAATACTATAACGATTGGAAAAGTATAGTTTTCACTTTTTATCCAGATAAGCAATCCGTTCAATAAAAATCCTTGATTTATGGGAATAATTTTATATACTTAAAATATGTAAAATGGGAGTTTATAATTGAAAAAAGTAATTCTTAAAAAAAATCCAACAAAAAAAACTTTTTTTGAATATTTAAAAATTATTTTTTACAGTATTTTTAAAGAAAGAGTTTTTATTACTCAAAGAAAGGGTAAATTTAATTTTTATCATATATCCCCTGTTTTACAATTTGTTATAGTTTTATTTTTGGGGTTTTCTATATACTGGACCATATTTACAACAAAACTTTACTTTTTAAATTCTGAAATTTTAAAGGAAAAAGATAATCTTATTGCTGATGCAAGAAAGAAATTTAATAAAACTGTTGTAGATATAAAGGCTTACAGAGACACAATTGAAAATATAAATAACAAGATTGAAATATCGCAAAAAAATATTATTTCTATGCTTGAAAAAAATGAAAATATTACAAAACTTGAAAAAGATAATCTCATAAAAAATCAATTACTTCTTTCCACTGAACTTAAATATGTAAATTCCTCGCTTAATGATTTTACAAAGGGTATTACATGGGCAAGTGTTGATACAAGGGATCCTATTTATAAAACAACCAAAAATGAATTGGAAAAAAATGTTGTTTTAAATGAAAATATTTTCTTGAAAGAAAGAAACAATAAACTTGAAAACTCATTAAATGATATGAGGGAGCTTCAAACAAATCTTCTTGATAAAATTACTATACTTGCGGAAGACAAAATTGAAGACTTTGAAAAAACTTTAAGTAAAATTGATATAATTTTATCACAAGTAAATCTTAAAAACAGAAATACTCTACTTAAAAAAGTTAAAGAAGAAAATGGTGAAGGTTTAGGCGGAAAATATATTCCACTTAAAAATATAGATCTTAATGACGAAGAATTAAATGAAAAATTTAAAAATGCAAATTTAAAAGTGAACCTTTGGGAAGGGTTGTCAAAAGCAAATACTATGCTTCCTCTTGGGGCGCCCGTAAAAACAAGAATTAGAATAACCTCTCCTTTTGGTGTAAGATCTGATCCTTTTTTAAAAACTCCTGCTATGCATACAGGTATTGATTTCGGTGGAAAAATGGGGACTCCACTTTATGCAACAGCCGGTGGCAAGGTGATACAGGCCGGTCCCCGTGGTGATTATGGTTTAGCTGTAGAAGTTGATCACGGTTTGGGATTTTCTACTCTTTATGCCCATTTAAGTGAAGTAAAAGTAAAAAAAGGTGATATAATTGAAGAAGGAACAAAGGTTGGACTTGCCGGTTCTACAGGAAGAAGTACCGGAGTTCATCTTCATTATGAATTAAGACATAATAAACGGGCTTTGAACCCTTATGCTTTTGTAAAAGTTGAAAATAAATAGAGAGGTAAAAATGTTTGGATTTTCAAAAAAAATAATTCCATCAAGTTTAATAAGCAGTTCTATGTATGTTAAAGGTTTTGTTAAATCTGATGCTGAGTTATATGTTGACGGAACTATTGAAGGTGATATTGTTTGTAAAACTCTTATAATAGGAATAAACGGTAAAATCAAAAGTTCATCAATTGAAGTAGAAAAAATTGTCGTTCATGGAAATATTGATGGAAATATCAATGCAATTTCGGTATATCTTGGAAGTAGTGCTAGAATAAACGGTAATATCTTACACAAAGATATTTCCATTGAAAATGGTGCTTTTATAAATGGAGATTTAAAACAAAAACGCGATTAAAAAAAATAGGAGGGGATTATGAATAAATTATTTATTGGTTCGGATCATGCCGGTTTTGATTTAAAAGAGTTTTTAAAATCTTATTTAAAAGATGAAGGTTATGAAATTGATGATATTGGGACAACTTCTTCGAAATCTTGTGATTATCCTGATATTGCAAATAAAATGGCTGATTCATTAACAAAAGATAAAGAAAATCTTGGTATCCTTATTTGTGGAACCGGACTTGGAATGAGTATGGCTGTAAATAGATATAGAAATATAAGAGGAGCATTACTTTACAGTCCAGAAGAAGCAAGACTTGCAAGGGAACATAATAATGCAAATGTTGCTGTCCTTGGGGCAAGAACCTTTTCAAACAAGGAAAATTTGGATTTTTTAACTGCCTTTTTAACAGCAAAATTTTCAAACGAAGAAAGACATCAGCAAAGAATTGATAAAATATCTTAAATAAACCATCCCCCTCATTTGGGGGGGTATATTTTTACCTATATTTTTTATTGACAAAAGTTATTATATTGTTTATAATATCCTTAATTTAATAAAAATAAGGAGTCGTTTTATGAAGCAAGTTTCTGTTTATGACATCATTAAAAAGCAAAATGGAGAACACTTTGCTAAGGCTATCAGAAATTATAATAACGGTATTTTTGAAATTCCTGATATTGTAAATATTGTTAAATATTCTGGTCGTGAGGC